>NZ_JALAAB010000024.1:0-39173 GCF_037546705.1 Vibrio sp. 2-Bac 85
TGTTTTTGTACATTTAGCTATTTTCTATATTTAGCTTTTTTCTACACTCAGTTATTTTTTGTAAGCATTACTTATTCTGAGTTGAGATCACATATCTAATTTATGGCGTTATTAAAAACACTTTCCCTAGGCGCTTGCCGTGGGATCGTTTATGCTATTTATACTCTTGAAATATTATGGGTATCAATTCTTCAAAGCAACTTATTAAAAAGGAAAGACTATGCGTATCACTGCTAATTTCGATGCAGGCAATATTGAAGTTATTAATTTAGATGATAAAAAAGATATTCAGCTGGCTATTCGTCCTGATGTTGGAAACGAGTTCTTTCAGTGGTTTAACTTTCGCATAGAGGGTGAGGTTGGTGAACAATATATTCTTAATATTCTCAATGCTGGTCAAGCCTCTTACATTGAAGGCTGGGAAAACTACCAAGCGGTAGCTTCCTATGACCGTCAACATTGGTTTAGATTACCAACATTTTATAAAGATGGAAAACTCACTATTGTCGCCGATATGGACTGCGAAAACATTCAGATTGCTTATTTCGCTCCCTACAGTTATGAACGTCATCAAGACTTATTAGCGGCAGTGCAGATGCATCCATTAGTCAGTTTAGAGCATCTTGGTGAAACCATTGACCAACGTGATTTAACCTTGGTTAAAATCGGAGACGGGGATACTAATAAACGTAATATTTGGATCACAGCACGTCAGCATCCTGGTGAAACAATGGCGGAATGGCTGGTGGATGGGCTCTTACATAGTTTGTTAGATAGCGATAATTCAACTGCTAAATTATTGTTAGATAAAGCGAATTTTTATGTGGTGCCAAACATGAATCCTGATGGCAGTGTGCGTGGACATCTGCGTACTAATGCTCTTGGTGTGAATTTAAATCGTGAATGGTTAAACCCAAGTTTAGAAAAAAGCCCTGAAGTATTTCATGTTGTGAATAAGATGAAAGAGACTGGTGTGGATCTATTTTATGATGTTCATGGCGATGAAGCTTTGCCTTTTGTATTTTTAGCTGGCTCTGAAGGTGCTCCAAGTTATAATCTACGACTTGCTGGATTACGTGAACGTTTTTCTGACGTACTTAAACTAGCCAGTGCCGATTTCCAATCTCAATTTGGTTATGACGTTGATGCGCCAGGTGAAGCAAATATGACCGTGGCAACTAATTGGGTTGCAGAACAATTTGATTGTCTTGCAAATACTTTAGAAATGCCATTTAAAGATAACGATAACTTACCCGACCCAACCATGGGGTGGTCGCCTGAGCGTTCAATAAAACTAGGTGAAGCATCTTTAGTAGCAATGTTAGCTGTGGTTGATGATTTACGTTAATTTCCGCTATTGGAAGTGTTGAATATAACGTATCAAATGAGTCGTTTACAAAGGCGACTCATTTGATTGCTGATTAAGTTGATTACTATTAATAAAAATTCAGGATAAAAACTTAGCGTATTCTAACTTTTGAGAACACGCTCCTTTAAAGTGTGATAATCCTCTGTGTGCCTATCTTTGGTAACACAAATACTGAGTAAATCTGCAATAAAATGAATTAATGCACGATGCTCTATCCCTCTAATCACAGTTTGAATTTCAGGCGTTAGCATGTGGTACATACTAGCGGCACCAAAATCTCCAAAAATAATATTAGCTTGCTGATCAAATAAAGTATTGTGTGCATACAAGTCACCATGACAAACCTGATTATCATGCAAGTGTTCAAATACTTGTTGCATTTGATCTACTATTTTTTTAATCGCAGTTATCGGTAGGCTAAACTCTGGATCAAAGGTATCGCGAGTACAAGTGTTAAAATCCGGTGGCAACCCTAAGTTTTTAAAGTGTGTTGGAATCAATGCCATGATCAATGCTAGATAACCCTTTTCATTAACCTGTGCGATAGACTCAATAAGGTTGTTATGAGCACCTACTTTTAAACAAGCTTGTAATTCATCTTGAGGATAACCATCACTAGTGACTTCGCCTTTGAATACCTTAACTGCTACCTGTTCAGGAAAGTCACAGAGAGTGGTTGCAGTTGTTTCATGCCATTGTGCTTTATAGATAACGCCCGATGCGCCCTGACCAAGTACTTCTAATAACGTGTAATGATCCGATGATACTTCGGGTACAGTTTGAATATGCAAATCGGTTTGACAAAAAGGATTACCAGCAAAAGCAAACCAAGCCAGTTTAGGCAGCGTTAACAACTGTTTTGGAAATGTGCTTAGTTGATTGGCTGAAATACGTAATAACGCTAAATTCTCTAATCTACTAACACTTTCCGGTAGGTGTGTTAAACGATTGCCTGCTAATGCGAGTTTTTGCAAACGAGGGCGCTCGCCTAATGTTTCTGGCAAGGTAACTATCTGATTATCCGTTAAAATTAACCAACGTAATAACAGAGGTAATGAATTTGCTGGTACCTCTTTTATTTGGTTGGCTTTAAAACCCACCATTTCTAATAATGGGCATGCCCCTAAGGCAACGGGTAATACTTCAAAACAGTTGTTAGAGGCAAAAATAATCTTCAGTTTAGTGAGTTGAGATATTTGTTCTGGCAGTGTGCTTAGTTGATTATTGGATAGATCTAATATCTCCAAGGTATCTGCGAGTGTTAAAATTTCCATTGGAAATTCAGTTAATTTTTCAGAAATTTGTAGGCGTTTAATACCTATTAATTGACCTGCTTTCAGTTGTGCAATGGTGTGCAAATTATTTCCTCATGAGCGTAAATCATTATTTTATTAGCACATAATATAATAAATAAGCTGCTAATACCCACATCAGAATAGCTATCACAAGATCAATGACCTGTTGGCTTTTCGGTTTGGATAAAATAGGTGCTAGTTTTTGACCCAATAAAGCCAGAGCAAAAAACCATATAAATGAAGCACTCACACCTCCTAATACAAACCATGGGCGTTGATCGGCTGTTAAGTTGGCGGCAAAACCACCTAAAATGACAATAGTATCAATGTAAACATGCGGGTTTAAGATAGTGAATGCACAACAGGCAATTAAAATAGCTTTGAACCCACGGTTTTTATGGTCGGTAGTGAGGTTATTACCACCCTTAAATGCGCTTTTAAAACATAAAAAACCGTAATAGGCCATAAATACAGAACCGATAACGCCAATACTTGTTAATAACCAAGGGTAGGCATTAAATACTTTTGCCCCTCCCCATACACCCGCAGACATAAATACGGCATCGGCAATAGAGCAGAAACTGGCAACAAATAGGTGATATTGACGCTTAATACCCTGGTTTAATACAAACGCGTTTTGCATTCCAATGGGCATTATTAAAGTCGCCATCAAGGTGAGGCCGGTAAAATAAGTGCTTAACATAATTACTCATTAATAATGATTATCTGAAAGAGGGCGTTACTATAAATATTTTATTGGTGTTAGTATAATTAATGTATTTAATATTAGATTAGTTTTACTAATGAAATGATCATGTGAACAAGTCATTCTCTGATTAGATAATGAGTCGTTTGCGTAAGGTGAGTGCTTAAGCTTAATAGTTAAGCTAACTATTAAGCTTAGAGCTTTATTTATCGTTTTAAATTATCGTTTTAAATTATCGTTTTAAATTAAAGGTTTTAAGTTAAAGATTTTAAGTCAAAGGTTTAAACAAAAGGTGTAAGTGATGGATTTAAGTAATATCGATTATAAATTACTAAAAGCACTCGATGCAGTGGTAACTGAGCAAAGCTTTGAGCGAGCGGCTCAACGGCTTTTTATTACCCAGTCTGCGGTATCGCAGCGTATTAAGTTATTAGAAAAACACTTTGGCGAGCCATTATTAATTCGCTCTTCACCACCACAGTCATCCAATCTCGGACGCTTGCTATTAGGCCATTATCAACGCGTTTTACAATTGGAAGTGGAGTTAAATCAGCAGCTAGATCTGCAAAGTAACAAGGTACAAACCTTACCCTTGGCGGTTAATGCAGACAGCTTAGCGAGTTGGTTAATCACCGCATTAAGTCCATTGTTACAGGAGAAAAATGTACAGCTTAATTTGTTCGTGCAAGACGAGTCGACTACCTGGGAAAGAATGCGCAGTGGTGAAGCATTAGCTTGTTTGAGTAGCAAAGCTAAGGCGATTAGTGGAAGTGATAGCCATTTTTTAGGTTATATGGAATATGTATGTGTTGCCAGCCCTGAATTTATTGATCGATTTTTTAAACAGGGGGTCGATAAACAAAGTTTACAGCTTGCTCCGGCCATGTCTTTTGACCAAAGCGATGATATTCATTTAGCTTTTTTACGTGAACATTTTCAATTACAAATGGGGCAATACCCTTGCCATACAGTACGTTCATCTGAAGCTTTTGTAGACATAACATTAGCCAGTGGAGCTTATAGTTTCAACAGTATATTTAATGTTCAAAGCCACTTAAAATCTGGTCGATTGATTGATATTTTGCCTGACTATAAGTTACGAGTTCCCTTGTACTGGCATTGTTGGCAGTTAGGAGGAGAGTTGATGCAACAACTAAGCGAGCAAGTAATAACCTATGCTAGGCAGGTATTAAAGTAGTAGTAAATAGCCCTTAGCGTTTCAGCTTGTTAGTTTTTTTGTCTTTTGTCTTTTGTCTTTTCTCTTTTCTCTTTTACCTTTTTTCTTTGGCATCTGGATGGCTATAAGTTCAGCTATTATGAATGTAATTGCGTTATTTATGACAATTACTATTATTTATGACAGTTTTAGCTGCCACACATCATTATTTTCTTCGATGCAAATATCCGCAAGTGTATATTTTTTCAATTCTTCAATAAAGGCATTCATTGCTTTATCTAAAATAGGTTTTACTAAGCAAGCACTTCTTAGTCGACAGGGAGGTTCGGCACAGTTGACAGGGTCCAATGACTTTTCCATTGCTTGTACCACCTCACCTAAGTTAATTAAGTGAGCGGATCTGGCCAATTTTACGCCACCACTTTTGCCTCTAACCGTTTCAATAAAGCCTGCTTGCCCCAAGTGTTGCACGACCTTAGTAAGGTGATTAAAAGAGATATTAAATACCGACGCAATATCTGTTGCTGTCGATAATGAGTCTTTCCCATCCTGCATTTCAATATATCGTTTTTCTAAATAAATCAAAACGCGAATTGCATAGTCCGTATGTTTAGTTAACTGCATTTTAATCCTTTGCACGCCGATAGGCATCGAGTGTGTTTATTATTTCAAGCGACTCATGCAAAGCGAGTGACTTTTAGTGAAACTTATTATGCATTTAGTTTGCATGTTTTAAAAGAAGCATTTAAGATGCGTATTATAAATTTTAACAAGTATTTTAAATGCAACTTATGGGGTAGGTCATGTTAACTGATAATGAAATAAAAATAATTAAAGCAAGTGCACCAGCATTGGCAGAGTATGGCGAGCAGATCACTGGCCGTTTTTACCAAATTTTATTGCAAAATAATCCTGAACTATGCAATATTTTTAACATGACCAATCAAAAAACGGGCAATCAAAAACAAGCGTTAGCAATGGCTGTATATGCCTTTGCAAAGTACGTTGATAATTTATCGGTTATTTTAGGCGATGTTGAACGCATTGCTCAAAAGCACGCGAGTTTAGGTATTAAAGCTGAACATTACCCATTAGTTGGCAGTGCTTTATTAGCTGCTATTAAAGAGATATTAAACCCTGGTGATGAAGTGCTTGCTGCTTGGGCAAGTGGTTATGGTTTGTTGGCTAATGTGTTTATTGAGCGAGAAAAAGAACTGTATCAAGAAAGTGCTGAAAAAGAAGGTGGTTGGGTAGCAACGCGTGAATTCACTGTTGTTTCAAAACGACAAGAAACGCCTTTAATTACATCATTTTATTTGCAACCTACAGACCAAGGTGCAGTGAGTCAATATGAAGCAGGACAATATATAGCATTGCATTTACATCCCGTTGGCCATCAGCATCATCAAATTCGTCAATACAGTCTTTCGGGCGCTTTTGATGCTAAAGGTTATCGAATTTCTGTTAAAAAAGAAGCAAGTGAGCAGGGTGAAGGCGTTATTTCTAATTACCTACATAAGCAACTCAATGAAGGTGATGTTATTCAAGTGTCTAATCCCTATGGTGAGTTTGTATTAACAGCTTCGCAAAACCCAGTGGTATTGATCAGTGGTGGTGTTGGTATTACGCCAATGCAAGCAATGTTAGAAACACTAGTCGTTGATTATCCGACTCGAGAAGTACATTTTGTACATGGTGCGCTAGATCAAGAGCATCATGCCTTCAAACCCTATTTAGATAAGTTAATCGCAGATAATAAAGCTAACGGACATCTTTTTTATCAACAAGCTGGCACTGTCAATCAAGGACAGCATCAAGGCATGATCAATATGGAAACTATTAAAGCAGACTTACCAATGGCTGAAGCTGAATTTTATCTGTGTGGTCCGTTAGCGATGATGAAAGCTGTTTATCAACAACTTAAAACCTTACAAGTAGCCGATTCGCAAATTTTCTATGAAGTATTTGGTCCAGCTAAAACATTAGCCGATTAATGATGTTTATGGCCTGCTTTATCGATTACAAGATAAAGTAGGCTGAGCATGCACTTATTTTTAAGTGCTATTTAAGCTACTTAACCTTTGCTCGAATATCTGCTAACTCTTGTTGTAATGCTTTTAAACGTTTTGCATACTGCTCTGGTAGGTGCGTATTATTAAGCAATATAAAACTATTTTGACATTGCTTAATTAGTGCTTGATGATCTTTTCGCTGCGGCATTTCTTGCAACATTTTAATAAATACCTGAGAGCGGTTTAATAATGCCCCGGTATTCACTGGCTCTAATGCTAATGCTTGATCAAAACTTTCAATTGCTTGCGAGAATTGTTTTTCTCTAAAAAATTTAATACCTAATTTATTATAATTAGTGAAACTGTTAATACGGTTATCAAGTAATTCGCCAGTATGTTTTTTAATACTAAGCTGAGTACTTTGATCTACAATATTACGTTGCTCAAGTTCAGCTAAAAAAGGGCTAGCCTCTTCAAATTCTCCTATATCTAGCAATGAAAATAAACTTTCAGTTAAAAAAGTGGTATCAAAATCTGCAACTTCTTCAGTCGTATTGCTTAAAGTATTAAATATACGGCGCTTTGCTTTTAATGGTTCATTAAGTGCTAACAGCACATTCGCCTGATATATTTGGTCAAAACCATCGAAGTTAAAATCTTTATTTTTACCCTCTTCAAAGCGACTTTGGTAGAGTGTTGAAGCTACTTTTTTTAATATATCTTTGCGCTTTTTCATATCATCTTCTTTCTTTGCAAAGGCAACAATACTGCGCAAATAATTGGCAAGATGACATGGGTCAGGATAAAACGAGTTACGACTTAAGTGCAAGATAGAGGCATAACTGCTTAGCATTAAAATGTATTCTTCCATTTCCGTGGCTAATAATGCGACTTCCTGATGGCGTTCAATACTATGATGTGTTGTTGTCGCGGCATGGCTCAATATATTCAAGGCATTTTGCAATTGCCCGTCATGTTTGTAAGCACGGGCTAACCATTGATAAGCTTCCATTTGCATCGGTGCATAGGAAATTAAACGCGTTAATACTTCAATAGACTTTGTATAATCTTCCTGTAAAAAATATAACCTACCTAAACTGATGCTCGGGTGTACTAATGGTCTTAGGTCTACCATTGGTTTCAAAATTCTTTCTGCATTACTAAATTGCCCCATTTGAATATAAATGTCAGCTAATACATTTTTACATAGGGCACGAAATTTAGGTTCTGCATCAATCTTTTGTTGGCAAAGTGAAATCGCCACCTCAAACTTATCATTATTGACTGCTTCATTTATTTCCTGCAGTACTTGCTTTCGTTGCATTGCTGCTGTGAGACGATTACTTAGTTGTATAGGTGAAAATGGTTTCATTAGGTAGTCATCGGGCGATTTTTCCATCGCTGTCAATACCATTTTTTTATTACTGTCCCCGGTGATAATGAAGCACAACGCATGCTCAGGTATTAAGTCATTTCGCTTCAGGTAATCAAATAATTGCACTCCATTTTTACCGCCACCTAAGTTGTAGTCCAACAGGTAGATATCAAATTGGTCAAGGTTAGTTATACGCGCCGCTTGCTCTGCAGATTCTGCAAACGTAATGTTTTCTGCCCCCTGATTAGTGAGCATTGCTTTAAGCATTACATGGAATGCTTTTTGGTCATCGACGATGAGTATTTTTTTATTACGATAACTAAACATTGTGAGGATCTTTAATTAATAACAAAAAGTAATAATAAAGCATTTAATTTTGCACCATTTATACACTAGTTAATGAACTGCCAACTGCTAAGCACAGCTTAATATTGATAATTATTAGTTATAAAGCACTTAATTCAATTACAAATGTAACAATAATTAATACCAACCACTTTATCAAACGATTGATTAACATTCAGTAAAGCAGATCAAAGACTAAAGGCAAGGCAATAATAAAAACAGATAAATTCTAGTGAATAAAAAATAGTAGTTAAATAGAGATAAATAAAAGGGATTTTATATATTTGCAACGAAGTTGCATGGGAAGTGAAATGGTGGAGGGAGGTGGATTCGAACCACCGAAGCTTTCGCGACAGATTTACAATCTGTTCCCTTTGGCCACTCGGGAACCCCTCCGTTATTTCGAGTGAGATAATATCAGAAAAATTTCGCTTGTGAAGAAGAAACTTTAAAAAAACATTAAATAAAATCAATTTGTTGCCGATAAAGAGAATACTTCAACAAGGAATCTTTCTTTTAGTATGAATATTGAGCAACTTAATCAACAGATAGTAATCAACGAGTGGCAATTAGGGCAGCAGCTAAACACTGCTGTGCAAAATGGCACCCGTGATAAATTTAATTTGTTATTAAGTTTGTTATCCGATGATGCGCGTGATTTTGCGCAATTCACTGGGCGAGTTGAGCAAAGCGAAGTAGAAAAGAAGATTGATCTACGCGCTTATTTTGATTTGCCAAAAGCACAACCTCTAGTTAATACTGGGCCAAGCGCGAATGTTTTAGCCGAGTTGAACAGTGACTTACATAATAACAAACTCACTGATATTCGTTTTAAACAACTGCTGGCTAATGAAGCATTATTATCAAAGCAAGTCAGTGGCGAGTTCCCTGATGATGTTTTAGACAACTTACCTCTTTTGAAAAAACAACGCGTAAATGCCGCTTATCAATCAACACTCTCGAGTTCTGTAAATGATAAAGAGGTGAGTGCCTACGCTACTGATGCATCCTCTTCGATCGGTATGGATGTGAGTTTATTAGATGAATATAAAAACTTAGACTTAGAAAATAAACCGTTACGCGTACATTACGCTTAAGCTGTGTTTAGATTCATTTAATTACAAATAATGACGCAGTTTTTATTACAGTCTAGATTTTTTACTTGAACTGCTCGATCTTTGTTAATGACCCTGTAAATAATTTTACCTATCACCTTCTTATTATATGAATATTTGTATTGGTTAGGGATTAATACTGGCCGCTCTGAACTTGATGACCAATACGCGGTCATAAATTCAAGTTTCATTTTAAAGTATAATTAATACCTTAAAATATCTTATTAATTATAATGTTATATATCAGGGTAAACGTGTTTATGGGAAGTAAAATAGCTAAATTCACAACTAAAAGAGCCACTAAAACCACGGCGATGATAGTGATTGTTGGCTCTCTAACCACCTCATTGTCAGCTTGTGTGGGTAGTAATGCGGTGACTGACAAGGTGATGCAGTTCAATTTGGAAGTGGTAGACAATCGCTATGGTCGTGGTGGTATTAATATTCTATTGATCCCTGTGTATGCATTAACACTGGCTGTTGATGTTGTTATTTTTAATGCACTTGAGTTTTGGACAGGTGAAAACCCATTAAATGGCGAACCACATATTTTTGATTCTAAAGTTAAAACTATGTACAAAGTGAATGAAAAAGTGGACCCTGCCTTAACTAGACCCCCCCTAAAACCATTACAAAAAACACAAGTGGATCATAACTCAGCTGAAAAATCGGTGTATTCGATGCAAGTTAATCCAGTTAATAGTAAAACAATTGATTATAATATTGTTTATACAAATGGTGAAAAAGCGGTATTACGAGGAGAGAAAGTAGGGGAATTAGTGACTTTTTCTTTAAATGGTGAGTTTGTCACAATGGCTTCGCTTGATGAATTAAGCGACTTTATGACACCAAAGTCTTAATACTAATAACGCTAAATAGTTGATCTATTGTTTAGTGACCAATTACAAACAAAAAAACCTTAACAATTGTTAAGGTTTTTTATTATCAGCTATTGCTCGCTTTTTACTCTTAAACGGAAAGCTAGCTATAAAAGACAGCTATACAAGACAGTTATAAAAGACAGCTATACAAGACAACTATAAAAGAGATAAGTATAAAAGCTATTACCTAAAAACAACGGTGCGGTTAGCATATACAAATACTTTATCATCTAACACACGTTGTAATGCGCGGCTTAATACTGATTTCTCTACATCTCGGCCTGCTTTTGCTAATGCTTCCGCATCATAAGCATGGTCAATATGTGCTACATCCTGAGTAATAATAGGACCTTCATCGAGGTCATTATTAACAAAATGCGCCGTTGCACCAATGATTTTAACACCACGGTCAAACGCTTGCTGATAAGGTTTAGCACCAATAAAAGCTGGTAAGAAAGAGTGGTGAATGTTAATTAATTTGTTGGCATAGGTTTCAACAAAATTTGGCGTTAAAATACGCATATATTTAGCTAAAATCACGTAATCCGGTGTATACGGTGCAATCGCTTCTAATACCTTTTGTTCGTGCTCTTCACGTGTAAGACCGTCATGGCTTACTGTGTGGTAAGGAATATTGAACTTAGTGACTAAATCTTCTAAGGTATCGTAATTCCCAATTACCGCAGCAATCTCTACATCAATACCGCCATAGGTACTTTTCATTAAAATATCACCAATACAATGTGCTTCCTTAGTGACTAAAATAACAATGCGTTTACGTTGGTTTGCACTGATCAAAGAGCGAGTAGAACCCTTTGGTAGATTTAAATCTAAATCTGCTAATAGCGTATGGTCGTTAAAAATGCCTTCAATCTCTGTGCGCATAAAAAAACGATTATATTGATGGTCAACAAACTCATCATTCTTAACGATGTTTAATTGGTGTTTTTGACAGATATTAGTAATTTGTGCGATTAACCCTTTTGAGTCGGGGCAATTTGTTAGTAATGTTTTCTTTTCCATTATTTTCTCTATTGGTTCAATTTTGCTGTTAAGCACAGCATTTTTTATATTTTTTGCCACTACCGCAGGGGCATGTGTCATTGCGCCGTATCTTACCTGATTTTTCACTAGGATAAAAAGTTCCGTCGCAATAAAGCCATTGTTGATGATCTTTCACAAAGTTAGAAAGTTCGTGATGGCAACTTAATTGTCCTTGATCTTCATACCAAGCTTTAAATTCTACGGTTCCCGTATCTGCAGCCATTGTTGTATTAATAATATCGAGGCGTTTCCAATCTAATGACTTTTCAGATAATTGTGCCACGGTTAAATCACCTAGATAATCAAGGTGATAGGTCGAGAATAAATATTCACCGAGTTGTAAGCAGAATGCGCTAAAACGAGATCGCATTAATTGTTCACAGGTAGCTGGCTTTTGTTGTAGGTCATGAAAGGGTTGGCAGCAGTCTTGATAGATTTTTCCACTACAACAAACACAAAGTGTATTCTTCATTTCTCTCTTTCCTATAAAAGTCCATAAAAGGTCAATAAAAAAAGCCCATAAAAAAAGCGCTCATTGAGCGCTTTATTGTATCAATCAATAATAATACTTATTTTTGTGCGTAAGCGTCATTATGGATGCCTGCAGCACGACCCGAAGGATCTGCATTATTTTGGAAACTTGCGTCCCATGCTAATGCTTCAACCGTTGAACAAGCAACAGATTTGCCATGAGGAACACATTCTGCCGCACTGTCTAGTGGGAAATGGCCTTCAAAAATACTACGGTAGAAGTAAGCTTCTTTAGTATCTGGCGTGTTAATAGGGAATTTGAACTCTGCTGCAGCAAGTTGTTGATCCGTCACTAGCGTCGCAACATGCTCTTTTAGTGTATCAATCCAGTTGTAACCAACACCGTCAGAGAACTGTTCTTTTTGACGCCATAATACTTCAGGTAATAATTGACCATCAAAGGCTTCGCGAAGAATATTTTTCTCAATTTTACCGTCTTTGATCATTTTAAGTTCAGGGTTAGTACGCATTGCTATGTCTAAGAACTCTTTGTCTAAGAAAGGTACACGCGCTTCAACACCCCAAGCGGCCATTGATTTGTTAGCACGTAAACAGTCAAACATATGTAGCTTGCTTAATTTACGGTTTAACTCTTCATGGAACTCTTTTGCATTAGGCGCTTTATGGAAGTATAAGTAACCACCGAATATTTCATCAGCACCTTCACCAGAAAGTACCATTTTAATACCCATTGCTTTGATTTTTCGTGCCATCAAGTACATTGGTGTAGAAGCTCGAATAGTCGTTACATCGTAAGTTTCTAAGTGGTAAATTACTTCTTTTAATGCATCAATACCATTTTGTACGGTAAAGATAATCGGGTGGTGAATAGTACCTAGTTCATCAGCAACTTTTTGTGCTGCTGCTAAATCAGGTGAACCTTCAAGACCAACAGAGAAAGAGTGAAGTTGTGGCCACCAAGCGCCAGTTTCATCATTGTCTTCGATACGCTGTTTAGCAAATTTTTGCGTGATTGCAGAAATAACTGATGAATCTAAACCACCAGATAATAAAACACCGTAAGGTACATCACACATCAATTGACGTTTAACAGAATCTTCTAGTGCTTTACCAATTTCAGCAGCACTGCCACCATTATCTTTAACTGCATCATATTCCATCCAATCACGAACGTAATATTTAGTTAATTCACCGATTTCACTGTCTAAGTAATGCCCTGGTGGGAACTCAGATACTTTTGAACAAATTGGTGTTAAAGCTTTCATTTCAGATGCAACATAGTAGTTACCATGCTCATCCCAACCTTGATACAAAGGAATAATCCCCATGTGGTCACGGCCGATTAAGTATTTGCCTTTTTCTTCGTCATATAAACAAAAAGCAAAGATACCGTTTAGATCATCTAAAAACGCATTACCTTTCTCTTCATATAAACCAAGAATGATTTCACAGTCTGATTTAGTTTTAAATTGGTAACCACAAGTTAATTCAGCTTCTAATTCTTTGTGATTGTAGATTTCACCATTAACCGCAAGTATGTGTGTATTATTTTGATTGTATAAAGGCTGTGCACCATTATCCACGTCAACGATAGAAAGACGTTCATGAACAAGGATCGCTTTATCAGAAGAATAAACACCAGACCAATCTGGGCCACGATGACGAAGCAGTTTTGACATTTCAATTGCTTGTTGGCGCAATGCGATAGGATCGCTTTTAATGTCGAGCACACCAAAAATAGAACACATAAGGTTACCTTTTTTATTGTAAACGGGGATTAAAGTAGCCCGTTACTTCTTGAATTACTTCTAAGCGTAAGATTATTAAACAATTCGCTTAGTGATCAAACTAGATCAACATATTGAGGTTTATGATTTTTGCAGAATAAACATCAAAAGTCACATGAAATCAGTACAATTTAGTAACAAAAAAAACTGATTCCATAATATTTGGTTCTATAAGTCGAGTTTATAGGGACTATCCGGTAAAACGTTCTCCAAATCTGACCAAACATGGCGGGCAAAACCTGCTCCGGCTTCTTCGTACATGTTAAAAACTAAATGCACGCCTAATTCGTTTAATTCGACTTCATCGGTTTTATAGTGCGCTAATGCGGCAACTTTGAAGGTATGACCATCAATTTTATTTAATTGCTCTGCGGCATAACGATTACCATTATGGTCGGGCATGGCTAATAAAATTAACTTCACATTGTCTGTAAGTTGTAATTTGCTCCAAAAATCTGAATCCAATGCATCGCCGGTGATCACGCGACGACCTGCTTCACGATGTTGCACGGTGGTATGATGGTTGTAATCAATACCCATCACTTTTTCACCGTAGGTATCTTTTAATGCGTCGTAAGCACCGACACCAATTCGGCCCATTCCCATTACTAAGATTTGAGCATCACCAACACGAACTGGTCGATCATCTTGATGTAAACGCGTTGATTGGTAACGTTTTAAGGCTAAGCTATAACGCATATAAAGCGCATCAGCATATTTATTTAATAAAGCAGAAATAATAAAACTCAGGGAGACAGCAATGGCAATAATAATTAACCAGTCCTGACTTAACCAACCTTTATGAGTTGCTAATGATGCGACAATTAAGCCGAACTCACTGTAATTGGCTAAACTGAAAGCAGCGAATAATGAGGTACGTGAACGTAGTTTAAATTTACTTAAGGTTAAGAAGTAAAAGATGATTTTACCCGCTAATAAAAGGGATAAAATACCAGCGACCATAAGGTGATCAACGTTAGGCAGACCAGATAATCCAATACTTAAAAAAAAACAAACCAGAAACAGCTCTTTTAAATTAAACAATGACCGAGCCATCTCTTTAGCACTAGGGTGACCTGCTAGCAGCATACCTGCAATCAAAGCACCTAAGTCAGCTTTCATACCGACACTTTCAAATAACCCCGCACCGACCACTAACGCTAAAAAGAAACCATATAGGACCAGTAGTTCACCATGCCCAGCCTTGTCTAATAGTTTATATAAAATAGGTCTGATTAAAGGTAAAGCCAGTAACCCTAGTGCCCACAAAGAGGGGATTTTTCCGACTGAAATA
This sequence comes from Vibrio sp. 2-Bac 85, assembly GCF_037546705.1. NCBI lineage: Bacteria > Pseudomonadati > Pseudomonadota > Gammaproteobacteria > Vibrionales > Vibrionaceae > Vibrio > Vibrio sp. 2-Bac 85. The sequence continues at coordinate 14,893 of NZ_JALAAB010000024.1, forward strand.
GTTAAAAATAGTACCGCAAAAATATCCTGCATGATCAGTATACCAATGGCGATACGACCATAAAGAGAGTTACTTTCACTCTTTTCTTCTAAAATTTTCACCGCAAAAACGGTACTGGAAAAGCTTAATGCAAAGGCGATGAGGACAATGCCTGCAATATCTAACTCAGAGAAAAGTGAGACACCAATTTGTTTGATCGCAAATAGCAATAACGTATAAAACACAATACTGGAAACAAGGTGGATAGTCGTTCCTGCCCACACTTCGGATTTAAATAAAGTGCGAATATTGAGTTTTAAGCCAATAGAAAAAAGCAACAAGGTCACGCCTAAATCAGCAAACGTTACTAAAGCATCAGTGGATTCAAAACCAAAAAAATTAAGGCTAAAACCGGCTAATAAAAAACCAACCATAGGCGGTAGTCCGGTTAAATTAATTAACATTCCAAAGCTAAAGGCAACGCCTATAAAGAGTAATATTGTGCTATCCATGAGTTCTCTTATTGTAAATGGGTGATTGTTTTTATCTGAATTTAAGTTTTTAAATCATTTTCAGTATTGTTATTCAACATCTTTGAAATTTTAAGTCTTATTTTTTTATAAATATGTATTGTAAATATGCGTCGTAAATATATTTCTAAATTTTAGTGTCACCATTGTTATCTTTGTATTTTTTCATAAGCATGAAGAAAAAGGCATTACTTTACTTAAATAAATTTATGACCTTATTGCGACATAGTTTATGAGATTGGTGTAGCTAGGACAACGACTCATTGCTTGAGAGGTCAGTACTCTTATCTGCAAATCGCATTTAAAAGTTCACTTAAAACAATGTCATTGGAGTCGAAGTTGTTGATTCGGATTGTTGTTCTGATTCAGGCCTGAATGCATGTTCCATTGATTGTTGCTGTTGGTTCTTTTGCAATTGCAGGTTTTGCGGTTGAATATATTCAACAAAAGTAGTGGTATCGGGCCAGAAACGATATACGTTTAATATAATACTGTCTTTCAGTGTCCATTGAAAACTCGCTTCACCTTTAAGTGCTTCACCAATAGATAAGTGGGGTTGCCCATAACGTTCAGTTAATTGTTGTTTTATTTTACCTATCAATGCCGGATTATTACGGCCAACAAAAGTATAGGTAGCTTTGACGAATTGATTTTCTCGTGTGTAGTTAATGTTCAGCTCACTAGAGCCTTTGATCATGGCGCCGGTAAAATAACGATCTGCCCATTGACTATTATCTTCTGACAAAACTTTAATCGATTGCTGCTTTATTTTTTCACGTAATAAAGCGCGGTCGGCACAACTGATTAACTCAGAGAATAATAAAGTTGTCGCGGTAGCTAAACATTGCTCATGGCTTACTAGTTTTTCTAACTTTGTTTTTGCCCAAGTCTGCGATGCTTTTTTATACAATGCTATCGCTTCAGCTTTGTTAACCTTAGTAAAAATGCCATGTTCATAAAAGTAAGCTAATTTAGCATGCGCTAATTTAAAACCTAATGCGGAAGCATATTGATAATTTTTAAATGCCTTCTGTAAGTTTCTACTTATATCATGTGGATAACCAGAAGTACCATATTCATATATTTGTGCCAGTTGATAATAAGCTTGTGCATGGTCACGGCGCGATGCTTGCGTATACCATTCTATAGCCACCTGAATATTTTTAGCGGTGCCTTTACCCATCTGTGATAAATAACCAAGTCGATATTGAGCATCGGTATTGCCTTGCAATGCCGCTTGACGAAACCAAACTAAAGCCTGTGGGAAATTTGCAGGTGAGCCTTGTCCTAGTTCTAACAATCGCCCTAATTGATAAGCTGAGGGGGAATAACCGTTATTAGCAGATTTTGTATAAAGCTGAATAGCTTTAGGGTAGCTTTGCTTTTCTCCTAAGCCTTTTTCATAAATCATCGCTAATTCATATTGAGCTGCAAAGTTTTTTTGATTCGCGGCTTTTTGATACCAATAAATGGATTTTTTATAGTCTTGCTTTATGCCTAAGTTATTATCGGGAGGGCTTTGATATAACTTACCTAAGCTTACTTGCGCATTAACATGACCTTGTTCTGCAGATTGTTGATACCAATAGATGCTTTGTTTGATGTCCCGTTCGGTGCCAATCGCGTTGAAATAATAATCACCCGCTTGGTATTGTGAAATGGCATCACCTTGTTTTGCAGCGAGCAAAAAATAGTGCAGTGCTTGGCTATAATCTTGCTTAATACCTGCTCCTTTAGCATACATGGTTGCAGTTACATATTGTGCAGCAGGGTTACCTTGCATCGCTGCTTTTTGATACCAATAAATTGCTTTTTTGAAATCTTTTGGCACACCTTGTCCACTTTCATACATCCAACCGATTGTATATTGAGCTGCAGGGTCGCCTTGTGTTGCGAGTGGAAGCCAGATTTGTACCGCTTTTTTATAATTTCCAGACTGCGCTGCTTCATAGCCATCGGTGAATTTAGCTTGCGCGAAAAGGTGTCCTGAAAAACAGAACAGTAAAATAGATGAAATAAGTAAGAGGGGTACTTTCAGCATCATGCCGATGATAAATTCCATGTATAAAAAATTGATATCATTTTATTATAACACTACCCATTTAGTTAGGCTTATTTATATTTATTTAATGAGAAGTAGTCTCAGTCACATTAATATTGGTCAGCTCATTAATTTTATATCAAAAATCAGTTTACCTTGCTGATTTTTGTATCTTTAAAGGTAACGAGTATAAACTCTCTCAATGAAAATATGAGCAAAAATATCCAGAGTTTGAGCACTAATCATTGCTTAAAAACAGCTGATGTTATTTATATTAAGGGCTTGTTTTGAATTGAGGTAATTATTTTTTTAATGTCTTCTTCTGATAGGTGCTTGGTCTCTTTATCTAAATCGCTATTTCCAAACCAATCATGGCTTATTGATGCACCTTGTTTAATGGTGTGTATGACTGAATCAGCAGACAGATATAAGTTGTGGATTATAAGAGGTTGTACCGAAAAGGTATCCCCAGTATTGGCTATTTCTAAAGACAATACGCCATCAATTAAACTAGCCACGGCCACCCAACCTTTTTGTACAATATATGTTTCTTTAATCGCTTGATGATGATGGCTGTTTTGCCAGACCCCATGCTTTGCGTTTACAGTTCGTATATAGGAACTTCCATCCTCACTTGTTAATCTAAAGCGCAGCTCTCCACTTTGCATTTTTTCGTGTTGAAATGTGATCCCATAATCACTTGTTGCAATGTTATTAGTAATTTTAGCCATAATTATTCCATTTAAGAAAAGCTTTAAAGAATAACTTTATAATACCTTCAAAATACCAATCCTACTAAATAGATGCTCAATATTGTTGGTTAATATTACATCGTTTTTGCTTAATTAGTCTGCTAAAAGCAGAAGGCTCTGGGCCTAAATCGTTATAATGGTTAGCTCTGATTAAATGTGAAACTTAGCATTATTGTTCTTCGAGTGAAATAGAAGGGGGGGAGTTGAGAGATAAAGAGCAAAACAGCATGTGTGCTGTTATTGACTCTTAATACAGATGTCGTCTTCGCTTTTGCTGCAGCAGAGTAATACTTCACCATCTTTCAAATAAGCTAATGGGAAATCGCTATAATTTGCAGTGCCAGCTAGCAAAATAGAACGGCAAGCGCCACAGTGCCCATCTCGACAATGAAACTCAACGGACACCGCTTGAGACTCTAAATTCTCAAGCAATGTCTTGTTCGGATCAAGCGGGTAGGGTTTGCCGTTATAAGTCAGTGTTGATGACATTTTTTAAACTGTTTTACAGTTCAAAAGTACTAAGATCTGCACTGTCCACGGAACTGTTAATTTGTCCTACTAAGTAAGAACTAATTTCTGCTTCCTGCGGTGCAACTTGTACATTGTCACTGACTAACCAATGGTTAATCCAAGGGATTGGGTTACTTTTAACTTCAAAGGGTGCTTCATAACCAATCGCTTGCATACGTTGGTTAGCAATGTATTCAACGTATTGACATAAAATTTGTTCATTTAAGCCGATCATTGAGCCATCTTTAAACAGGTATTGTGCCCATTCTTTCTCTTGCTCAGCGGCTTTCATGAAAATAGCGCGACCTTCAGCAAAACACTCTAACGCTATCTCTGCCATTTCTGGATCATCTTTACCGTCAGCCCATAGATTTAACATTTGCTGTGTAGAGTTCAAGTGTAACGCTTCATCACGAGCAATCAACTTGATGATTTTTGCATTACCTTCTAATAAATCACGCTCAGCAAAAGCAAATGAACAAGCAAATGACACGTAGAAACGGATCGCTTCTAAGGCATTCGTTGAACAGATACATAGATATAATTTTTTCTTAATATCACGTAGTGTTAATGCTTCTGTTTTACCTTGAATATTGACGTATTTTACTTCCGTTTGCTCAAATCCGTGTAACTGCATGAATTGCACTGCATGGATAAGTTCATCGTAATAAAAAGAGATATCGATAGCACGTTTTTGAATCTCATTATTATTAACAATATCTTCAAATACTTCATTCGGGTCAGTAAATAGGTTACGTAAAATATGCGTGTAACTACGGCTATGAATTGTTTCTGAGAAAGCCCATGTTTCAATCCAAGTTTCTAACTCAGGTAATGAAACAATCGGTAGTAGTGCAACATTTGGGCTACGGCCTTGAATTGAATCCAACAGCGTTTGATATTTTAAGTTAGAGATAAAAATATGCTGTTCATGATCCGGTAGATTTAAAAAATCGATGCGATCACGGCTAACGTCAATTTCTTCTGGACGCCAAAAGAAAGACAGCTGTTTTTCAATAAGCTTCTCAAATACCTCAAATTTTTGTTGATCGTAACGAGCCACGTTAACTGGGTTACCAAAGAACATAGGTTCTTTCATAGCATCGTTGGAAAGGGTTGAGAATGTTGTATAAGCCATGTGACTCTCCGTCAGAATTCTAATTTCGCGTATCTTAACAACTTACTACGATCCGATCACGGCTTTAGTTTAATTTTGTTTTTATTTTTAATGCAAAAAAATAATGCAACCTTATTTTTTGTGCTTAAAAGGCATAGTCAATAATCCCCACAAATTTGCATTGTCTTTTGCATCTGGAAATTCTGTGATACCAATATCGATCTCCAAATCGGGTTTAGTGGCTTGTGCAGAATAACTACCAAATAATCTATCCCACCATATGACACTGAAACCATAATTCGAGTTACTTTCTTTAAATAACTGGCTGTGGTGAATACGATGTAATATCTGAGTCATTAAAATTAATCGTGTTATTTTCTCTACTTTTTTAGGTAAGCGTATATTGGCGTGATTAAACAAAGCAAACCCGTTTAATAGCACTTCAAATAAGATAACCGCATAGGCTGGAATGCCTAAAATCATGATTGCAATGGCTTTAATAAACAGGCTAGCAACAATCTCTAATGGGTGAAAACGCAACCCTGTACTGGCATCTACATGTAAATCTGCATGGTGTACTTTATGCAATTGCCATAGTAAGGGTACTTTATGAAATAATCGATGTTGCCAATAAATGAGCATATCTAACAACAGTAAACTGAAGGTAATAGTTAGCCAACCTGGTAGTTGAACAAGATTAAATAATCCCCATTGCTGTTCAGTGCAATAAAGTGCAAATCCTGTTAATCCAAGGGGAAGGGCTAATCTCGCGGATAAACCGGAGATAAAAACAATGCCAAAGTTACCGATTAAACGTGTTGTTTTTGTGGGGGCTGTTTTTGTTGTGGGTAGCTGTCGTGCAGGGAAAGCATGCTCCCAGCCTATCATTACCGCTAATATAGTAAAAAATATACCTAGTCGAATAAGTGCATCATCAGCCATGGTTATTTATCCTGCTCTTTGCTTTGTTGAGCATCCGTAACAGTATGACTTTTTAACGTTTGGTAACCGCCATTGATGCGAGTAAAAATAGTGATCGCTCCTAAAAAAGCAAAACTGTAAGCCAATTCAGGAAAGTAAGCTGGCCATAAACAAAAAGCCACAAAAAAGGCGATAGTTTCTGTGCCCTCGGTCAAACCATTTAAAAAATAAAAACTCTTATTAGCAAACTGTGGACGTGCTAGGTTTAATTTTTCAGCGGGAATAGCAAAGGCTAAAAAGCTTGAACCTGTGCCAATAAAGACGGTTAATAATACCGATGCGGCTAATGCATTTTGAACCGGATCCGCTAAAGCAAAGCCTAAGGGAATAGCAGCATAGAACAAAAAATCGACACAAATATCTAAAAAACCACCCGCGCTACTACTACGTTGTTGATAACGAGCCAGCGCACCATCTAAACCATCAAAGACACGATTAAGGATGATCATCACTAAAGCTGCGGTCCAAAGTTGTGCCGCTAATAAAGGAACCGCTAATAAACCAATAACAAAACCAACCACGGTAATTTGATCCGCGTGTACACCACGTTTATCTAGTTGCGTTACGAAGGGCATTAATAAGGGTTTGATGTAGGGAGTGACAAATTTATCTAGCATCTCTTTTCCTATTATTTGGTTTTATGAAGCGACTTCATTTAAAGATACAGTATCTAATGTGATCACTTTACCCTGTGCTGCAACCGCATCACTTTGGTCATGTGTCACCATCACCGCAGGTAAGCTATAACGCTGTATTTGTTCAAACACTAATTGGCGCGTTTCTTGGCGCAATTGGCTATCTAATTTACTGAAAGGTTCATCTAATAAAATTGCTTTTGGTTTGCTTAATAATACACGTAACAAAGCAACTCGCGCTTGTTGACCACCCGATAATTGTTGTGGACAACGTTTTTCCATGCCAGCAAGACCTACTTGATTTAATGCTTCGCTAATTTCATCTTGACGCGTTTGTTTATCACCCTTAGGCATCGCAAAGGCAATATTGCCTGCTACGGTTAGATGCGGAAACAATAAAGGATCTTGATATAACAAACCAATATGGCGAAGGTGGCTTGCGGTATTAGTGATATCTTGGCCATTTAAATACAGCTCTCCAGTGGCAGTAAAATCGCTGGGTAACATGCCTACTAACCAATTTAACAAGGTCGATTTACCACTACCAGAAGGGCCCATAATGGCTAGTACTTCACCGCCTTTAACTTCTTCATTAAGAGATAATAAAGGCGTTCCTTGTTGTTTCAATTGCAAGTGACTAATGTTCAGTGATGGTATTTTCTGAGTCAATGTTGATGGTGATTTCATTTGATTTCCTAACCTCTCTTACGAAAGAAAAATTTTGGTACAGCCCAAGCTAATATAAAAAATAGTGCAGGTAATAACATCTGCATTAATGCGTAAACCGCACTGGTTCTTCTACTCGCTCCATTAGCAAGGGTAACCGCTTCCGTTGTGATGGTATTGATTCGACCTGCACCCGATAACAGGGTAGGTAAATATTGGCTAAAGCTAATCGCTAAACCTAACGCGCTGGCAATTAAAATAGGTGAGATTAAAAGTGGCAATTTTAACTGCCAAAATATTTTTGAGGGCGGCACGCCAAGACTTGCTGCTACTGAGCTAAAGCGAGGATCTAAACGACGATAGCTGTTAGCCAGAGATAAAAACACATAGGGTAAAACAAACAATAAATGCGAAAAAACAACATTAACATAAGCATGTTGGCTGTTTACTTGCTCAAATAACCAAACGATGCCAAATAGAAAAGCGATACTTGGAATAAGCAACGGTAGATAAATAATAAAACCACTGATCGCAGAGATGGTTTTAGTATTTTGTTGTTCAGCTTCAAGTACCAGCAGTGTTAACGCAATAGCAATTAAAGTAGTGCTGATGGCTATTACCAATGTGTTAAATAAGGGCGTTTGCATCTGTAATAAGGCCGATGTCCAATGCAAGCTAACCAGTTGTTGCGGCAGAATATCAGGGTAAGACCAAAAACCTGCAAAAGACCATAACACCATTGCAACTAAGGCTAAGCCAATAATGGAGAGCATCGCGATTGTGATCATATCTGTTAATCGCTTGATGAACATGCCGCCATATTCTCGTTCGCCATTAATTAAAAATGCCGCGCTGCACTTTTTAACCAATAATTCTAATAACCACCAACTACCTAATAACGAGAGAGTAATTACAATTTGTAAAATTGCCCCCGATGACGCTTTAATACGTAAGCTTAAATCAACATCGCTAAACCACTGCATGATTGCAACGGCTAAGGTTGGAGGAGTGTTTGGTCCTAAAATTAAGGGAATTTCTACACTCGCGCTTGAATAAGCTAATACTGCAAGAAGCGGTAAACGCATATAACCGTAAAGGCTTGGTAAAATGACTTTAAAAAAGCCAGTCATTGGACAATAGCCTAAACTCGATGCCACTTTATGTTGTGCACGAAGGGTTTTACCAATTTCAGGTTGTGCTAATACCCCTAGGGCGATTAACAGTAAAAAGGGGAGTTCTTTAAGGGTCAGTCCGAAGATGATACTTAAGCCATAGGGATCATGTGGCAGAAGCCAATCTGGTGGAGTGTCCCAACCTGTTAACCAAGGTGAAACAAGTCGAGATAAAAAACCAGAAGGGGTGATTAAAAAACCAATTGCTATCGCGGCTGCTGCATGAGGAATAACTAATATCGGGCCTAATAAACGCTGGATCCGTTTTAACCATGGGCTATTGAAATAACTCGCGAGTATTAAAATAGTGATTATAAAAGCTAATAATGTACTGACTAAGCTTGTACCAAAGCTGAGCAATACCATACGCTCAATGCCTGGAGTTTGAAAAAGTTGAACAAACCCAAACAAACCAAATTCATGCGCACCAAGTGCGGGAAACCAACCAAAAGCAGGTAACAACACACCTAATAGACCACCTAATACAGGTACTACTAATAATGCAATTAACAGGTATGGACTATTACGCACTACACGCGTAAACAGGGTATTAGCAACTATCATCATTGTACTCCATAGCGGGTAAGCCACTGTTCTGTGATGACTTTAACCCAGCTAGGGTGTAACTCGCCTAACAAACGGGTGTTATCTATATTGATGATATTCGCGCTTGCATGTTGTTTTTCAGGAGCATCAAAGAGCATTTTTTGTGCTGCAGTTAATTGTGATAAATCGAGTACACTACTATCGCCCCAGACAGCTGTCTTTTGTTTTCTAGATTGTGCTTCTGGGCTTAATAAAAAGTTAGCTACTAATTTAGCGCCCTCAATATGAGGTGAGTTATAAGGAATTGCTACAAAGTGGATATTGCTTAAACTACCATCTTTCATTCTATAGCTGCGCGTACTATCTGGTAAGTCATAGCGAGAAATAGCAGAAGGGATTTCAGCGGCTGAAAAGGTAAATGAGACTTGTAGCTCTGTATCGCCCATTAGACGGCGCAATGCTAACCCATTGGATACAAAGTGTTTACCTTGACGCCATAAAGTTGGGTGCAATTGATCTAAAAACTGCCATAACTGCGGTAATAATTGCACTTGGCTTTCTACTGTCGCTTCTTGGTAGAGTTTTTCTTTAATATTCGCCGGCTGTTGTTCATTTAAAATGATCAACGCGTATTTGAGAAAGCTCATACCTAAAAAGTCAGGTGGTTTAGGGTAAGTGAAATGACCTGGGTGATTTTCACTCCAAGTTAATAGTTCGGGTAATGTTTGTGGCACATCATTTACTTTTAAACTATCAAAGTAAAAAGTCAGGGCGGCTTGTCCCCATGGTGCTTCCATTCCCTGTGTTGGGACACCAAAATCGCGTGTCATCGCAGGGTTATTAGTGGGATTGGTTAATTCAAAATTAGGCAACTCTCCCGCCCAATCTGCTGCGAGTAATTCATATTTGGCCATCGATGCAAAGTTAGCCCCGTTGATCCAAACTAAATCAACTTGGCCATTACGATGATTGTCTGCTGCTTTTTCTGCTAAAACACGACTGACTGCTTCACTGGTATCTGTGAGTTTTACATGGTGTAAATTTATCTGATATTTTTGCTTAACTTGATCAGCAACCCATTGAATATAATTATTAATTTGTTGATCGCCTCCCCACGCATGAAAATATACGTTTTGTTTTGTGCCACGTTTTTCAACATTATGCCAAGCACGGGAAGTCGATTTAGCTTCAATATTTACTTCATTTGCAAATACATTGCTGCTAAGCGAAACAACGCTTAGCAGACAAAGACTAATGATCAATTGACGGTAATAGTTATTTAAACATTTACTTAGTCGCATTAATTTTCCAATTGTAATCTAAAAATTTAACATTAAAATCTTGGTTTTTTAATGTTAATGCTTGCTGCGTATTCAATGTCAAAGCCTCTGCATAAAGCCCTATAAAGCTTTGTATTGACTTAGTACCACGAAACCCAACTTCAAAGTCATCACCATACCATTTAAAGATTGACGACAGATAAAAACTATCACCCTTGATGTAGTTACGACTTGTATCTGTTAAGAAACGCTCAGTTTGTTGCGTTAATTGCTGCTCAAGGTTATCGGCTGTGTAAGCTTCTTCTCGAAGTGCAGGGCAGCCAATACTGGCACAGTTTACGGCAAAATGAATACGTGGATCGTTATAGCGGTCACTACCTCGAATAAGATCATGCTCGATATTGTTTAAACTTATTTTTTTACCTAACAGCGGAATAAATTCTTTATCCCACGGAGAACTAAATAAACTTCCTAAATCTTTAATCGATTCTAGGTCAGGGTATTCAGTTAAAATAAACTCAACAGTCCATGCATTATAAGCATTGATTAAAAATGCTAATTGCTTCTCTTTCGACCAAGCATCAAAATCTGCACGAGAGACTTCACTTAATTTATCAAGGTAAACTTGTAGTTCGCTTTCTTGACTCTTAAAAGCAGGGTAGTCAACCGCTGTGCTGTGTCCTTTATTAATTGGGGAGATATTTTGCTCAAGTAATTCAGTCCAACTAGCATGTAAATTAGTGCTTGTATCAGCATAAACATTACTTAGCATTGAACTGCTCAATAGTGCAGCCCCTAAGGTGAAGCGCACTAGGGCGCTTACCTTATTGGTTGTATTTGCTATGACAGATGCCATTAACCACGTCTCCATGTATGGTATTTCTCTAACCAGTTTAATACTGTTTGTGGTGCATGATTACGCTTCCATTCACCGGCTGCGTACTTATTACCTTCAGCCCATGTTGGGTAACTGTGGATCGTACCTAGAATCTTATTCAGTCCTAGGCCGTGTTTCATGGCTAAAACAAACTCTGCGATTAAATCACCAGCGTGTTCTGAAACAATGGTTACCCCTAAAATCTTATCTTTACCTTTAGGCGTGATGACCTTGATAAAACCTTTAGTCGCACTATCTGTGATTGCGCGATCTAGCTCTTCAAAATCAAAGCGAGTAATTTCATAATCAATACCACGTTCTTTAGCGTCTGCTTCATTAATACCAACACGAGCAACTTCAGGGTCAATAAAGGTTGTCCATGGGATCACGCGGTAATCCACTTTAAATTTCTTCAAGTTACCGAATAAACCATTGACTGCAGCGTACCAACCTTGATGCGCAGCAACATGTGTAAATTGATAAGGACCAACAATGTCACCAGCAGCAAAGATGTTCGGGTAAAGAGTTTCTAAATACTCGTTAGTTAAAATAGTACGGTTTGTTTCAATACCTAACTCTTCTAAACCATAACCCGTTAAACGTGCACTTCGACCTACCGCACATAATAATTGGTCATACTCAATTTCAATCTCTTGTTCGTTATGTTTAACGATGATGAACTTCTTACCGTCTTTCATTTCACAACGTAATGCTTGATGTGAAGTCAGGATATTAACGCCACTTTCTTTTAGCGATTCAGTTGCAAATTCAGACACTTCAAGATCTTCTTTGATCATGATGCGTTCAGCCATTTCAATTTGCGTCACGTTAGAACCTAAGCGTGCAAAACTTTGTGCTAATTCTGAACCGATTGGACCGCCACCTAATACCACTAACTTTCTCGGAGCTTGTTCAAGCTTAGCGAACTCATTCCATAATGTATCACTGGTCACATAACCTGTTTCTTCAATACCTGGTAGTGGTGGTACAAATGGACGTGCACCGGTTGCAATAACAATACTGCGTGTTGTTAGTTTCTTGGTTGTTCCATCTTCATAGCTAATTTGTACAGTCCAAGGGTCAAGGATTTTTGCATAACCTTTCTCTACTTCAACACCTAAGTTAGTATAACGTTCAACACTATCGTGAGGTGCTACATCGGCAACAACTTGATGAACACGTTCCATTACTTTTTTGAATGAAAACTGTGGTGTTGTATCTTCTAAACCGTAGTGGTGCGCATTACGAATTTGTTCAGCAATTTTTGCACTTTTAATAATAGCTTTACTCGGAACACAACCATAGTTAAGACAGTCTCCACCCATCTCTCCGGCTTCAATTAAAGTTACCTTCGCTTTTACTGCGGCTGCAATATAACTAGTAACAAGGCCACCTGCGCCAGCACCAATAACAACCATATTACGGTCGAACTTAGCTGGTTTAGTCCATTTACTGTAAACACGGCGTTTTTTGATCATATTGACAATTCCTTTTGCGATAAGTGGAAATAGACCTAATAAAACAAAAGAGATAATTAGGTTAAAGGATAAAATATTCGATAGGCTATCTATTTGAGCAAGCTGAGTACCTGCGTTTACGTAGATAAATGTACCGGCTAACATACCTAATTGGCTAACCCAGTAGAATGTCCACGATTTAAGTGCAGTTACACCCATTAATAGGTTGATTAAGAAGAAAGGGAAAATAGGCACAAGGCGTAAAGTGAATAGGTAAAAAGCACCTTCTTTTTTGATCCCTTCATCAATCGCTGCTAGTCGTTCTGGAAAACGTTTTTTAAGTGAATCACGTAATAAATAACGCGACACTAAAAATGAACACAAAGCACCTAAACTTGAAGCAAATGAAGCAATCACAAAGCCTTCAAACAATCCAAATAAAGCGCCAGCAGCTAGTGTTAAAATAGCCGCTCCGGGTAATGCTAAAGCGGTAACTAAAACATACAGAACAAAGAAACCACCAATAACTAAAAGCGGGGATTGCTCTCTCAACTCACTGAATTGATCCATTGATCCTTTCAATCCATCTAAGGTTAAGAGTTGGTGTAAGTTGAAATGAAAAAACAATCCTATTAATACGATTGCCAATAACAGTAGTACGATCTTCTTTAACATAGTTTATAACCTTTATATGGATGCGATGTGGTGGTCTTCAATTGAGCAACAACTTCTTAAGCACCAACGTCGAATTTTCATACCCATGACTTTATTATTTTAAAATCGCTGCCTTATTACCGAACAGCTTTTCATCGTGCAATGGATAACTCAAACATAAAGACCTTAGTAAGCTGTTTTTAATTGCTTATTAATCTAAAAAAAGTGAAAAAAGTTAATTGAGATGTTTTTTGGAACAAAAAGTATAGGAGAGATAGTAGAAATGATCTGGTTATTTTATTGTTTAAAAGCAAAATGTTAGTTTTGTCTGCAAACGCACGAAACATAGATTATAGGCAAAAAAAAAGAATGTACTTAGTACATTCTTTTTATAACAATTAATTGTAACTTATCCACAATAATGACACATTTAATTAAACACAACGGTTATATCTTACAAGCGCCACCGGCACAGCCATCGTCTTCAATTACTTTTTCATCATCAGCACCATCACGGGTGTTATGGTAATAAAGTGTTTTAAGACCCATTTTGTAAGCCATTAACAGATCTTTAAGTAACGTAGTCATCGGCACTTTGCCATCATCAAAACGTTTAGGATCATAGTTAGTGTTTGCTGAAATAGCTTGGTCAACAAACTTTTGCATAATACCTACTAACTCTAAATAACCTTGGTTATTAGGGATGGTCCATAACAGTTCGTAGTTTGCTTTGTATTTATCAAACTCAGGAACAACCTGTTTTAAAATCCCATCTTTACTCGCTTTGATACTGATGAAACCACGTGGTGGTTCAATACCATTGGTTGCATTAGATATCTGGCTTGATGTTTCAGAAGGCATCAATGCTGATAATGTTGAGTTACGTAAACCATCTTTAACGATATCTGCACGTAATGTTTCCCAATCTAGGTGATAGGCTTCATCACAAATCGCATCTAGCGATTTTTTATAGGTATCTAATGGCAGAATACCTTTTGCGTAATTAGTTTCATTAAATAGTGGGCAAGCACCACGTTCTTTGGCTAATTTGTTTGATGCTTTCAATAGGTAGAATTGAATCGCTTCAAAGGTTTTATGTGTCAGGTTGTTTGCACTGCCATCTGAGTACTTCACGCCATTTTTTGCTAAGTAGTAAGCATAGTTGATTACGCCTATACCTAACGTACGGCGGTTCATGCTGCTTTTTTCTGCTGCTAGAATTGGGTAATCTTGATAATCTAATAAGTTATCTAAAGCGCGTACCGCTAGTTCAGACAGTTCTTCGATTTCATCTAATGACTTAATCGCACCTAAGTTGATGGCTGACAACGTACATAACGCAATTTCGCCTTCTTCATCTTTAATATGACTTAACGGCTTAGTCGGCAATGCAATTTCTAAACATAGGTTACTCTGACGAACCGGTGCAACTTTACTATCAAATGGGCTATGCGTATTACAATGGTCGACATTTTGAATGTAAATACGACCTGTACTTGCACGTTCCTGCATCAGTAGTGAGAATAATTGTACTGATGGAATCGAAGTTTGACGAATAGACTCATCACTTTCATATAGATGGTATAAACGCTCAAATTCATCTTGGTCTTCAAAGAAAGCATCGTATAGTCCCGGTGTATCAGATGGACTAAATAAAGTGATGTCTTTCTTGTCGATTAAACGTTGGTAGAATAAACGGCCCAGTTGTACACCATAATCAAGATGACGAACACGGTTTGAGTCGATACCACGGTTATTTTTAAGTACTAATAATGATTCAACTTCTAAATGCCAAATAGGGTAGAAGACCGTTGCTGCACCACCACGAACACCACCTTGAGAACAAGATTTAACCGCCGTTTGGAAGTGTTTGTAAAAGGGAATACAACCTGTGTGGAAGGCTTCGCCACCACGGATTGTACTACCCATTGCGCGAATACGACCTGCATTGATACCAATACCCGCACGTTGCGATACATATTTCACAATGGCGCTTGAGGTCGCGTTGATAGAGTCTAAGCTATCATCTGCTTCAATAAGTACACATGAACTAAATTGACGTGTTGGTGTACGTACGCCAGACATAATAGGCGTCGGTAATGATATTTTAAATTGAGACGTTGCGTCGTAAAAACGTTTTACATAATCTAAACGCACATCTTTATCGTAATCAGCAAATAAACAAGCAGACACCATCAGGTATAAAAACTGTGCACTCTCATAAATCTCGCCGGTAACACGGTTTTGAATCAGGTATTTACCTTCTAACTGCTTTACTGCCGCATAAGAGAAGTTCAAGTCACGATCATGGTCGATAAACTTGTCCATTTCTTCAAATTCTTGTTTGGTGTAATCGGCTAATAGATGCTCATCGTATTTGCCTTTTGACACCATTTTACTGACATGTTCAAACACACTTGGTGGCGTGAAACGACGGTAAGCACGTTTACGTAAATGGAATACCGCTAAATGAGCTGCTAAGTATTGGTAATCTGGTGACTCTTCAGAGATTAAGTCCGCAGCGGCTTTGATAATAGTTTCATGAATATCGTCGGTACGAATGCCATCGTAAAACTGGATATGTGAATTTAACTCTACCTGTGAAACAGAAACATTACTTAGCCCTTCAGCCGCCCATGTGATCACGCGGTGAATTTTCTCAAGATCAATGCTTTCTCTCTTTCCGTTTCGTTTGGTCACAGATAGGTTTTTATTCATTTTTTTACCTTTTTCGAAGAACAAAATAATTACTTTAGCGATTACAAGCAGTTATTTCTTATAGTGTTGATTGTTCATTTAAAACACAAGATGTAGTGTTGGTTTTAAGGAAGAGGCACAAGATAAAGCTTTTTGAAAATTTTTCAAGGGATAACTATTATTAAATTAGTGGATAAAATTGTGGACAAATTGGCATGGTTTATATCTGTTAGTACTTACTAACAAAATGCTGTAAGTGAGGTCTGTTTTATACAAATTGCAATAACTATTTTGGTTTTTTTTAAATGTAAAAATTGCGTTTTATAGCAGCAATAATTTTTAAAAATTTATTTTTTGATATCTCAATTTTACAATTCTTTATGTTGATAGATTATTGATAAAACCTATCAACTTAGTTTTTAAATAATATAATAACGATACCTTCTATATTAACTCTCCTTGTTCGTCGACTCTTCATCCTCAGTTATCATTAACTTTCGTTGATCCCATAATTTAATTTTTTGCTTTTAAGTTGTTGATCTTTCTTAAGAGTGTAGTAGACTCCGGTGAAAATTTATTGTCATAAATTAGTCATTTATATAATCACTAAGTGTTATTTTATCGGCGATGATTGTTGATGTGTTTATTAGGCTTCTATTCGTCCTAGCCTACTATTCAAATATTGATAGGACGTGAGATATTAAAATGAAAAAAGTAATATTATTATTAATGGTGTCAGTGTTAGCCGGATGTGCAACTCATGCAGAAATTAAAATGCCAGTCGTCGTAAAAATACATGATACGGCCTATGAAAATAAGTCGCTAAATTATGAAATATTATATAGCCAACCTAAGCCTGGTATCTTCACTGGAGGAGAACAATTACCTTTAGCTCCATTAGAAGAAGCTGAGTTATCTGTTGCATCGGCATCAACTTTAAAAGAGCTGCCTAAACTTATATTTGAACAGTTACCTATTTCGGTTAAGTATTTAGTTGATAATCCTGACTTAACGTTAAAAATTGAACTGACCGCATATAACAAGCGCGGGCCTGCTTATGCAGATTATGAATTTGCAAAAAGCCTTGGTAAAAACTTATTAACGTTGGGTTTTGCATCTTCTGAGTACGATATTATTGCAGACTTTGACGCGAAATATATTTTACAGCAAAAAGGCGAAGTTATTTTTAGTAAAAACTTTAAAGTAAGAGACCAAGTTGACCATGAAAGAGGTGATTTTGAGTCTTATAACACATTAAATGACTTTACATCTCAAATACTAGAAAAGCACCTGATCTTGACTTTACACGCCTTTTTTAAAGATGCGGCAGTGAATGTAAAAGGTTAATTGTTAAGTCGCTGTAAATATTTACAGGGACTTCAAAATACTAGTACAGGCCCTTAGATTATTATTAAACGTGGCTATTGATAAAGGAGTGCTTATACACTCTTTTATCAATGCTCTACATTAAACCTTACCTGACAGCATTCATTTAACCATTAATAGTGTTTATAAATTTAACAAAGGTGCTCTTCTGGCATTTTAACCCCCTCTACTGATTCTATAAACTTTCCCTTCGATGCTAGAAACTCAATCAATTGATCCGCGCTTAAGTCGCTGCCCATGCAAGTATGAAAACGTGCATTCTCACCAAAACTAGTAGCAATTTCTGCTTTTAACGCTTGTTTAGTATAAGTTTGTTCTGATTTTGCCATCATTTCCATAACCTGATGACCGTGTATAGATTGATTCATGTTTAATCTTCGCTCCGATTTTTATCAAATATCCACAGTAGTGGATGAGTTAACTTCGGCACACTATAACCAAACCAATTACTTAGGTATTGATGCAAAACAAATTGTGTCTATAAGCAAAGTGTCAGCAATAGATTTATATAGATTGAGTCTTATTAATAGATATCAGTTTGATAGGCTGTGAATGCGACTGTTATTGCTGGAGCTAGGTATTAGTGGTGTTTACTCGAAGATTTTTTGAAGTGTTTTATTTGAAATTCAGCGCAAATAAGGTTTAAAAAAACGCCACTAGTCAGCGGCGTTTGATCTTATTAACAGTCAGTTTTATACCGTTTCTTGGAATGCTTTTTTGCCTTCGAAGATCTCTTCATCAAGCTCTCCTTCACTTTTAGCAACCAATAAAGAAACCATCATATCGCCACAAATATTAACAGTAGTACGCGCCATATCAAGAATACGGTCGATACCTGCAACAATCGCTAATCCTTCCAGTGGAAGGCCGACGGTTGTTAATACTAATGAAAGCATGATCAGACCAGCACCAGGGACACCTGCGGTACCTACTGACGCTAATGTAGCCGTTAGTATGATCGTAATGTAGTCAGCAGCCTCAAGGTCAACACCAAATGCCTGTGCGATAAACAGAGCACAAACCCCTTGATATAAAGCCGTTCCATCCATGTTAATGGTTGTACCAAGTGGTAGAACGAAACTTGCGATACCTTTAGAAACTCCTAGTTCTTCACGTGAAGCTTTAATTGTCGCTGGCAGAGTGCCTGAACTACTTGCTGTGGTAAATGCAACGGCAGCTGGGTTTGTTAAGCTTTTTAAGTAACGAACAGGGTTTAGGCGGCCCACAATAGCAATCACACCACTGTAAAATACAACAATATGGATTAATGCCCCTAAATACACAACGGCAATTACTTTTATTAATGGTAGTAATACGTCTGCACCATATTTGCCTGAAACCCAAGCCATTAGGCCAAATACGCCATAAGGAGCAAGTTTCATCACTAACTCAGTTAGTTTATACATCGCTTCTGCAAGGCTTTCAAAAAGCTTGATCGCAGGATCGGCTTTTTCACCAATCAACGCTAAAGAAACACCTAAACCAATAGCAAACACGATAATTTGTAAAATATTACCCGCTGCTAATGCGCCTACTGGGTTTTTAGGGATCATATTAAGTAATGTTTGGACCAAAGTCGGCGCATTAGGTATCGCTGCATCTGATGATACTGCAACCATCTCCAATCCTGCGCCCGGTGTGAAAATAGTAGCAAGCCCAAGACCAATAGTGATTGCAAAAGCCGTGGTTCCTAAATAAAGCACAATTGCTTTAAGTCCAATTCGTCCCATTTTTTTGGTATCTTGCATTGAAGTGATACCGACAATAAGTGAGAAAAAAACCAACGGAACAATCAGCATTTTAATGGCATTAATGAAAAGTGTACCTAATGGTTTAAGAATTTCAGCACTAGGCCCCATCAAAGTACCAACCATCACACCGAGAAGCATTCCTATCAGAATTTTTTTCCATAGTTCCAGGCGTGACCATACTCCACCTGATTGAGCTGAGTTATTTTTGTTGTTCATAACAAGTCCATAAAGTCGTTAAAAGTGATAAAAAATGAATTTTTAATAATATAAATTGTTGAGGGAGCACATCATAATCACTTGATCTGTTAATTGATATAGATTGGTTTTTATTTTATTTATGAAAATAATATCTGTTTTTAAGGTTATAGGAGGAGAAAACCTTGCTATTTTAGGTGTTTATTATTTTTTCAGGGAGGTGTCTGGGAGGAGGCCGGTGTTTAGTTTTATGCCGCTTTGATTGAGCGAGATCAAAACCGTAGAGCTTAAAAACGTTGGTGTATGAGAGAAAAGGATTGAAAGTTAAACGTTTCAAAACTGCATTACTATGCAAATAAAGTCCTTCAGTTTGTTGTTTGAATACTCATGATCTTACCCTGAATCTGTATTTTGATTGTTATTAATGTACTGATATATTGATGCATTGATAATTCGAATTTTCTTCTGAATGGTGTATTTCTCTATGACTAAACAAATTGTATTTATTGGACAAATTTCAGATAAAGAAAAAACAGCTTGGATAACGTGTATTCAAGCGCAATTAACAGGCGTGAGCATTATCGCTTATGAGGCGCTATCCCCAGAGCAAAAACTCAATATTGAGGTCGCGATCGTGGCGAACCCTGACCCTAAACAACTCACCGAGCTACCTAAATTAGTCTGGATACAAAGCTTATGGGCAGGGGTAGAAAGGTTAGTGTCAGAACTACCTAATACAAAATTTGATATCGTGCGTATGGAAGACCCAAACTTAGCTGAAACAATGGCAGAGGCAGTCGTCGCATGGACTTTTTATTTACATCGCGATATGCCCAAATACCTTCAACAACAAAGACAAAAAATCTGGCGTGAGCTTGATTTAGTAGAACTAAAAGATAGAAGAATCGGAATATTAGGGTTAGGGGTACTGGGTAGTACATCTGCAAAGAAACTACGACTTAATGGTTTTAATGTTACTGGATGGAGCCGTAAACTGGCGAGCATAGAAGGCGTACAATGCTTTAATGGTAAAGATGGGCTACAGAAAGTATTAACACAGTCAGATATTTTAGTGAGCTTATTGCCATTAACACATGAAACGCAACACTTATTAAATGACCACAACCTAAGCCTATTACCTCAAGGTGCATCGATTATTAATTTTTCACGTGGAAAGGTAATAGATGAAAAAGCATTATTATCTCACCTAGAAAGCGATCACTTAAATCATGCTGTGTTAGATGTTTTTAAAATAGAACCTTTACCGGTTGATAATGCACTGTGGGAGTCGCCAAAGGTAACTATTTTGCCTCACATATCAGCACCGACAAATACCAGAACTGCATCAAAGTTAGTTGCTAAGAATTTATTGAACTATTTTGATACCGGTGAGATCCTCAACGCAATTGACCGTACTAAAGGTTATTAATAGCGAGCGTGATGAGTTAATTTTAATTGAAAACCTCAATTCTGGTTAATGAAAGCGGAATTGAGGATAGTTAAAATCATCAAATCATAAAATCATAAGATTATATTTTGGGGCTATACAGTGCCGTTAGTTTTGCGTAGTTCAAGGCGAATTATTAAAGCTTGAATCTAAGGTTAACTGTAGATATTCATTATTTTAATATTAATTGACGAACTTGGTCTGCGCTTAATGGCCTTACTAGACGATCAACTTCTTTACCATCGCGAAGTAATATTAATGTTGGCCAAAGTTTTACCTTAAATGCGCGACCTAAAACTTTGCCTTTACCGTCATATATTTTGATATGAGGCAGCTTTGACTGTGTAGTTAAGGAGTGCTCAGTTAATACTTCTTTTATTGCGCCTGTTGCTGCCTGACAGTGAGCACACCAAGGTGCACCAAACTCTATAATAGCATCGCCCGTTAACTCGCTAATTTGTTCAAATGTAAGCGTTTCTTCTTCGTAATCAGGGTTAAAACCGGTTTCATTAATTTTCATATTATTTATTCCTCTTATAGAGTGCAAACCTGTTTAAGGTAATTTTCTGCTGTGCTAACGGATCAAATCCGGTTATCTATTAGCTTGACTAATATTGGCGCTATTTTTACCTATCGCCATTAAAACAGGCATTTGGCCATTTGAACTGTTCATACTAAAAGGCGTTGTTATAGTTGTATTCACAAAGTTATTCGTCGCAAAGGCTTGTTTAACTCTTTCTACTGATAACCCCATTTCATCCGAATCATTATCTGATAGCCAATCCCATTGTACGAAGCTGCCTTGTTCTTTTAATAATGATGCTAATAAACTTAATGTCGTTTCATAATCAGGTAAGAAGCTACAAACGGAGGAAGCCACAATTAGATCAAATTGCTGGTTTAACTCTGGCTGGTGGCTAATGAGATCTTCAGACAAATAATCAGCAACAGAGACCACGTTATTTAATGCCTTGTTATTTAAATACTTTATCATTTCTGAAGATGGGTCAATCGCTACTATTTTTCTTACGCTTGGACTAATCAGTTCAGTTAATGCCCCTGTACCACAACCGAAATCAAGCACCCTCAAACCATCAATATTTATGGTTGCGACAAGCGCTGAAAATGCGTTTTTTGCATATTCTTTAACACTAGGATCAGTGTCCCAACTATCGGCATATTGGTCCCATTCATTACTCAACATATTCTCCAAAAATAACTTATAAAATCGTTTACAGGACAGAGAACTAACTTAATAAAGGTTATAAGTCTGCTAGGGAAGGTAGTTATATCCGTTACCAATCAACTTTGAATGATAACGGTTATAGTAAGGCGTGTTAGGTAGAAAGATCGCCTTGTATTTGTGCGTTACCCATTTTATTTGTGAGCAATAGGCTTATCAGTAAAAAGGTAGTCCTTTAATTCTTTGTCAAAGGTCGGATCCTGTCGTCTGATCCACTCAAGCACCATTGCGGCGTGCTCTTTTTCTTCATCTCTATTATGTGCAAGTATTGCTTTTAATTCTTCATTCTTACAGGCATCGACTCGCTGGTTATACCAATCCACAGCTTCAAGTTCTTCCATCAGAGAAGTAATAGCTCGATGCATATCTCTGGTTTCATTTGACAGTTCATCTATTGGTTCGTGATAGCCTTCATTTGACATTTTTATCTCCTCAATAATTGATGTGATGATTGTAATGTATACCCAGGTTGTTATATTTCTAAATTTCACCCTGCTTATTACAATAAAAATACAATAAATTACATTGAGTTGAGGTTCAATAGATTCTTATATTTTCAATGCAATAAGTGGTGCTGTAGCAAACTTTATTGCGAGTGATTGAGCATGCCCATTTTTTCGTTCGAAAGGGCAGTGTTTTTAAAGATAAACTTAGTCTTGATGTGCTTTATCTGTTTTAGCCTTTAATATCCGCTTTAGTCTTTAATAATCGGCGCTAGATAGTTTGACCCAAGCTGACGCATTTGTCGCTCAACCCAAATCACTCTTTGGTTAAGTTCAACACTTAAATCTCGAGGATCTCGTGTTTGTGGGCTAGGCAGTAATACTGCTAATTGTGCCGCTTGATTATTGGTGAGATAACGTGCTGATTTTTTAAAATAATGTTGGCTGGCAGCCTCAACACCATAAATCCCTTTACCAAATTCAGCGATGTTCAAATACACCTCTAAAATACGCTTTTTACCCCAAACTGCCTCGAGGCTAATCGCTAAACCAGCCTCTAGACCTTTACGTATAAAGCTTCGACCCGACCATAGGAAAATATTCTTTGCCGTTTGTTGTGTGATAGTACTTGCACCACGTAGCCCATCACCATCACCGTATTGTTCAACGGCCTTAATGATCGCACTAAAATCAACACCATAATGCAGAGGAAAACGTTGGTCTTCAGACGCGACCACGGCCAAAGAGATCGAGGATGGCAGTTTATCAATACTGATCCATTTTTGTGTTACAGGATAAGGGCTTTGCATCATAAATGCCGTTGTTGGCAAAGGCACAAAGCGGAATGCTAATAAGATCAAAGTCATAATCAATAATAAGCGCCACAGGACGAACCATATTTTTCTTAAAAAACTCGATTTACGCTTTGCCATGGGTTATCTCTAATTGGGTTCACGAGGTGGTTAAGGTAAACAACTCGAAAAAATATTGATGATTAATCTAAACTTGCTCGTTTGTAATGAAAACAAGCAGTGTCATATAATGCCACATTTTAAGTTTTTTGCTTTTAAAAAATTAAAGCAACCACGAAGCGCTGCGCTTCACGAAGGACACGAAGAAAAATTAAAAAATTAAAAAATTAAAAATTTATAATACTTTATCTTTTGATCTTACCTTCTCTTAACTTCGTGCCTTCGTGGTTAATTGCTTTTGACCTTATCTTTTTCAACTAAGTAACTTTGTGGTTAATGGTTTTTGCTTTTAAAAGATTAAAGCAACCACGAAGCGCTGCGCTTCACGAAGGACACGAAGAAAAATTTAAAAGTTAAGCTGTTTATCTTTTGACCTAACTTTCTCTTAACTTCGTGCCTTCGTGGTTAATCGCTTTTGACCTAATCTTTTTAAACTCATTAAGTTTGTGGTTAACGTCTTTTTTTAAAAGCATAAAGCAACCACGAAGCGCTGCGCTTCACGAAGGACACGAAGAAAAAATTAAAAAATTAAAATACTTATCGCTGTTTATCTTTTGACCTAACCTTCTTTTAACTTCGTGCCTTCGTGGTTAATTGCTTTTGACCTTATCTTTTTCAACTCAGTAACTTTGTGGTTAATGGTTTTTGCTTTTAAAAGATTAAAGCAACCACGAAGCGCTGCGCTTCACGAAGGACACGAAGAAAAATTTAAAAGTTAAGCTGTTTATCTTTTGACCTAACCTTCTTTTAACTTCGTGCCTTCGTGGTTAATCGCTTTTGATCTTATCTTTTATCAACTAAGTAAGTTTGTGGTTAATGGTTTTTGCTTTTAAAAGATTAAAGCAACCACGAAGCGCTACGCTTCACGAAGGACACGAAGAAAAAATTAAAAAGTTAAGATACTTATAACAATTTATCTTTTGACTTAACCTTCTTTTAACTTCGTGCCTT
>NZ_JALAAB010000025.1:0-36998 GCF_037546705.1 Vibrio sp. 2-Bac 85
ATGACTAGATGCTAGATGACTAGATGCTAGATGACTAGATGCTAGATGACTAGATGCTAGATGCTAGATGCTAGATGCTAGATGCTAGATGACTAGATGCTAGATGCTAGATGACTAGACGCTAGATGACTAGATGACTAGATGCTAGATGACTAGATGCTAGGTGCTAGATGACTAGTATTCATTTAAATATAATTATAATTTTTTCAATAAGGCACCGAGCATTTTTGATAGTTCAGTAGCTTCTTGTTGCCACTGTAAGCCTTTTTCACGGTCAATAAAGCCAACTTCAGTGCCTATATCCGCCTGAGTTTTAAATTCGCCCATTGACCCTTTTGCAATGCTAATAAAACGATGCCGTTCTTTAATGCTTTCTCTTTCACACCCTTCTGCAATATTACTAGGAACAGAAAGTGCGCTTCTTGTGATTTGATCTTTAAAACCATAATCACGGCAATTTATTAATGTTCGATAAACATCGATAGAGAGTGCTCGACTTCGTATCCAAACCGCTAAATTTTGATAAAGCATCACCCACTCTCCCCATAATTAATGTTAGTTTTAGATACTAGATACTAGATGCTAGGTTCTAGATATTAGATACTAGATACTAGATACTAGATATTAGATACTAGGTGCTAGAGACTAGATGCTAGGTTCTAGATGCTAGATGCTAGATGCTAGATTTCTCGTATCTCGTTTCTTATGCTTTCTTCAATTCATCCAACATTGCTGATAGCTGTTGTCGCCAATGAATGGTTTCTACGCCGCTTGCTTGTTCTGCGGTGCTTTTGTCAATCACACTGAAACTTGGGCGTTGGGCAGGTGTTGGATAAGCACTTGCAGGTATTGGGCGCACTGGTATTGCTTTATCAAGCATGCCTTTTTCAATTGCTAATTCTTGAATGGCAACGGCAAAGTCATACCATGAACAAACACCTGCATCAGTCCAATGGAGCAAGGTAGTTTCAGAAACAAGGCCCAAGGGCGCTTCGCTTAAAGGTTCAAGGTTTTCCCTTTTTCCTTTTTCCTTGTGGCTTTTATCTACTAACGCCCAAATCATTTTCGCTAATCCTTTTGCCCAAGTAGGTGTGCCTACTTGATCGTATACAATGCCTAATTGCTCTTTTTCTGCCATTAAACGTAGCATGGTTTTAACGAAGTTATTACCATTAACTGAATACACCCAAGCGGTACGGATGATGGTTGCTTGTGCGCCTAATATATCATTTACTTTAATATCACCCGCAAGTTTTGATGCGCCGTAAACATTAATAGGATTAACTGAATCATTTGTTTGATAAGGGGTTGTTTTAGTGCCGTCAAATACAAAATCGGTTGAGACATGAATTAACTTTGCCGATACCTTTTTACAAGCTAATGCAATATATTCACTGCCTAGGTCATTAACCGCATAGGCAGTTTCTGTATCGGTTTCAGCTTTATCCACTGCTGTATAAGCAGCCGCATTTATGACGATATCTGGTTGAAATTGTTCAATAGTGTCGTTAACTTGCTGTTGATTAGTAATATCCAACTCTTGAGATGAACAACTTAGTATCTCAACGCTCTTAGGGACACTATTTTCTAATTCCCAGGCTAACTGTCCGCCCTTCCCTGTAATTAATACTTTCATAACAACCTTACTCATTTAACTGTGTGCATTTAATGCCGGTGACGTTTACTTGTTAAAAGCGATATCAAAAGCGCAAGTCTACCTAATAAATGCGAACGAGTCACATTCCCTTTACAAAAATAAGATATTTTTTTGTGCATTGGTAGGTAATTCAGACGGCTTAGCGTATTGATTGTTGCATCTGCTGTCATTTTATTTTTTTGTTCAAAAGTTTTAAAAGCACTAGCTTGGTTAATGATCGCTTGTTGGCTCTCTTTAAATGATCTTAAATGTTTGAAAAATTGAAAACATAAAGAGAGCTGGCCACGATGCTTGGCACCAATCACATTTGCATGATGTTGACGATACTGAATTAATGTTTGATCAATAAACACAATTTCACCACAACGATGTGCCACTAACGCTAACCACCAATCGTGCATATACGCTTTTTCTGGTATTGGTAGGGCTTTATCAATTAACGCACGGTTAAATAACATTGTGCAGCCTGAAATGACGTTCTGTTGGCATAGTTGATTAAACTGTAGATGCCACTCTTTACTTATGTTCTTCAGTGTGAAGTAGCTGCTACAGATCTGTTGTAAGTTTTCATCTACGATTTGTTTATCACTAAAAATTAATAGCGGAGTTTGTGGAAGTGAAGTGCTTTCAGCTTGTTTTAAGTGTTTAATGGAAGTTTCTATTTTATGAGGTAACCAAATATCATCTTGATCACATAACATAATGTACTGTGCAGTGCTTTGACTTAACCCAAAAGCAAAGTTAGCTTTAGGCCCTTTACTTCGACTACTATTTGTAATCCAAATTATTTTGCTATCTTGTGCTGATAATGTAGCAATGATAGTTTGTGTTCCATCCGTTGAACCATCGTCAGTGACAATGATCTTATTCACCCATTTATGATATCCGGCATTGTTTTGTATTGATTTAATCTGCTGCGCTAAAAAAGCTTCGCCATTGTAGGTAGCTAATATGATATCAATCATTTTTTATAACGGTTTTGATATTTAAGACTAGAGTTTGATGCTGACTCTTGCTTTTTACTGAATGAATACTTAAAAACACTTTGTACGTGCCAAAAGAAGTATTTACTTAAAAATTGCTTACTTGAACAACGTCTAAAGTGAACTGCTTTTACATCTTCAAAGTACTCAAGTGTAAAGCCAGCTTTATTCGCTCTAAAACTGAAGTCGATATCTTCACAATACATATAATAACGTTCATCTAGGCCATTAAGCTGATTATAAATATCTGCTTTAACAATCATAAAAGCGCAGCTTGCCCAGTACTCTTTAGATGGTGGCAAGCCTTGTTGGCGATTAACCATAGTAGAGCGATCATTGAGTAAGTAGGTTTTTATGAAGCTAGAAAATTTAGGGTATAGACGGATATTATCGTCATGCACCATCTCTTCTCTATCAAGGTAGAGATTAGCAACACCTACATCTGTTGTGCCTTTTTTTAAGTTTTCAATTAATTTTTGTATATTTGACTTGGTAATAAATACATCGGGATTTAAGAGAATGAAGTAATCGTCTTCTTCCATGCCCAGTTCAAATTTACAGTGCATATAATTAGCATTATTATTAGCAGAAAAGCCTTGTTCATTACCGTTTTCAATATAATGAGCACCATATTTATCACAATATTTTTTTAGCTTACCGACAGGAACATTATCTCTACACACAACGGTTATTTCATCGTATTTAGATAATGTTTTAATGGTGCTTAAATTGATAATCACATCATGATGACGATGAGATACTATTGAGATAAATATGTGCATTAGTTACAGCTTAGGTGCTTCAGAGAAGCTTAAACCGTTTTCGTCCTTTGCAGATAATAATGGTTTTTGGTCTGGGCTGATTGGCCATTCGATATTAATTTCAGGATCATTCCATTTAATTGATACTTCTGCGCTTGGGTTGTAGATATCTGTACATTTGTATACAAACTCTGCTTCATCCGTTGTTACATAAAAGCCGTGCGCAAAGCCTTCTGGCACCCAAAGTTGACGCTTGTTTTCAGCCGACAATAATACTCCAGCCCACTGACCAAAAGTAGGCGAGTCTTTGCGCATATCAACTGCCACATCAAACACTTCACCTTTTGTTACACGAACTAATTTACCCTGTGTGTTTTCTGTTTGGTAATGTAACCCGCGTAAAATACCGTGACTTGATTTACTGTGATTTTCTTGAACGAACTCACGCTCACCACAATTTTCGTTAAATAACGTTGTACGGAATGTTTCCATAAAAAAACCACGTTCGTCACCAAAAACCTGTGGTTCAATAATTTTCACATCAGGGATATTTGTTTCTATAAATTTCATAAATACACTCAGTTATAAATTAGATAATATTTTAAAAAAATCGTTGCTCATCGCAGCATAGTGCGATAGCTATCAAGCCTAGCTTGATATTCGGGCGCTGGGCGAATTAGCCGGCAGGCTAGGGCAATGAGCGGAAGAGCTCTGCGATTCCTTTTTTTAGCCTGCTAGTATGCGAGTTATCGCATATTGTTATTCGCATTGCTGAGCAACGCGAACCTATACATAACGAAAAAACCTAAAAACCAAAAGAACAAGGTCAAAACAAGCAGGCTGAAGCCAGCGCCCCTTAAAGATGTATCACATCTTACAATCTTGTTCGTCAATTACGTTATACAAAAAACTAAAACAAGCAGGCTAAAGCCAGCGCCCCTTAAAGATGTATCACATCTTACAATCTTGTTCGTCAATTACGTTATACAAAAAACTAAAATAAGCAGGCTAAAGCCAGCGCCCCTTAAAGATGTTTCGCAACTTGCGTATTGTTCGTCAATTACGTTATACAAAAACTAAAACAAGCAGGCTGAAGCCAGCGCCCTTAAAGATGTTTCGAAGTTTATGTGCTTGGTAAAATTCTGTGTTCTAATAAACTTAAGAGGTATACGCCATAGCCTGATTTTTTAAGTGGCTCAGCTAACTTTCTTATACCTTCTTCCCCTATATAACCCATACGGAAAGCTATTTCACCTGGACAACTGACTTTCAAGCCTTGTCGTTTTTCGATGGCCCGAATATATAATGCTGCATCCAACAAATCATCTAATGTGCCAGTGTCTAACCAAGCAGTACCACGTCCCATTACTTCGACTTTTAATGTTCCATTAATTAGATATTGTTCAATAACGTCAGTAATTTCTAATTCACCACGTGGTGAAGGTTTTACATTTTTTGCACATTCAACAACATCTTCATCGAAAAAGTATAAACCAGGTACCGCGTATGATGATTTTGGTTTTTCAGGTTTCTCTTCTATAGAAATCGCCTTTCCTTCACCATTAAACTCAACTACACCATAGGATGTAGGATTTGAAACATGATAACCAAAGACTGTTGCACCGCTTTCTTGTTGATTGGCTTTTTGTAGTGATTTAGCTAAGTCATGGCCATAGAACAGGTTATCACCTAAAATTAATGCAGCTGGAGAACCATCTAAAAATTCTTCAGCCAGTAAAAAAGCCTGCGCTAAACCATCTGGGCTTGGTTGCACTACGTATTCAATTTTAACACCCCATTGTGAACCATCTTTTAATAGCTCTTTAAAACGCGGTAATTCAAACGGTGTCGAAATAATTAATATTTCAGTAATACCAGCCATAAATAAGTTTGACAGCGGATAATAAATCATCGGTTTATCATAAACAGGCATTAACTGCTTACTCACCACTTTAGTCAGTGGATAAAGCCTTGTACCAGACCCTCCAGCTAAGATAATACCTTTACGATTTAATGGGTTATTATTCATTATCATTCCTTTCCATATATATTGTAAAAATCGAAAATCATTTCAACTCTTTAATTGTACTAATAATTATTTTACCAATCCCAAACACAAGGCTTAACAGTAGTAAGAATAATGAGATATTATAAATCACATCTGGGTATTTACTGTCTTCACTTAATGTTGCTTTTTCTACAACAATCAAGTACTTAAGTTGACGATAGGCCTCTATCCTTGATTTCTCTAATGAGATTTGTGAAGAAGTGTAAGCCTGTAATGCAAGATCCATTTTGATTTTATAGTCAGTAAATTTAGATAAGAGTTCACTGATAGGTGTTTCATCTAATCCTGATTGAGATAATTTATCTCTTTCAATTTCTAATTGTGCATTTAATGCTTTTAACTCATTCTGTAGCCCTTTAACCTGAGGTGAATTTGCACTCATGATGGCTTTCAATGTTTTTATTTCTGTTTGTTTAACTGCAATTTTACCTTCAAGTGTGTAGGTGATTTGCTGTTTAGCAGTACCTTCTGCTGTTGGATCGAGTAAGTTATATTTTTGTTGATAAGTTAATAAATCTTTTTGTGCGTCGGCTAAGCGTTGCTCTATACGTTTATGCTCACCTTGCATAAAATCTAGTTGTGCATTAGCTAACTGGTGCCCTATCGAGTTAATAAACCACTCTGCTCTTTCAACTACTGTATTCGCTAGTAACTGTGCATATTCACTGTCGAATGCTTGTGCACTAATAGTAATGACTCCCGATTTATCATCAATAAGAACTTCGATGTGCTCTTGGTAATATTGATCTAACGTTTCTCTGGAATCTGATTCGTGAATTCGGCTGAAATAATCAACAAATGATTGAGAGTAATGTTCTCTTAATGCGATTTTATTGTTTAAGTAATCAATCATGTCATTAGAGTAGATGTACGCTTTTACTAATTCAGGATCAGAACCTCCTCCTGAACCACCTAACCCCGTTAGTAATGCCATACCAGAATCTAAGGTAGAGGCACTATCAGGTTGCTGCACGATCACTTTTGCTTGGCTTTCATATCGATCGGTAGCCCAAAGTAACTGATAAGCGGAGAAAATCAGCACGGGAATTATCACAAAAACCATAAAAGGTGACAGGGTAAGTAATTTAGACGATATTGTTTTTTTCACAGGAATTTGCTGTTTACCTTTTTTAGTCACTGGTATATTGCTATTACTAGGACTGTTAGGCGAATCAGATGTAGTACCTTTATTATTGCTAACTTGCATTGGTCGTTTCTGCAAATTTTTTACACGTATTAATATACGAGCTGATAACTCAGGATCTGACGCTTTCAATGATTCTGCTTTATTTTTTAAAAACTCAATACTATTAAACTCTATTGGTTTTATTGAATCTTTAAACTCATTAAATCGTTTTTCTAACATAAATAACTATAAAGGCTATAGGTAATAACACCTAAAGGCTTGAAAATTAATAAAAGCTTTAAACCTTTATGCTTAAAGCCTGAAAAAGTTAAACCGTCATCCATTTATGATTAGATTAACGGCTTATCGCTTGTTTCCAGCCTATGTGGTAACAAGCTAATGCAAAAAACACACTAATTAAAGTACACATATCTAAAAAGAAATAACTCACCCCTTGGTGACCATAACTTGGATAAGCTGCATAACGAGTTAGTTCGACAGCGTGTAGTAAGGGGTTCCAATCTAAATAGTGCCAATATTCTCTAGGGATATCTTGTAGACTAAAAAATATGCCCGATATGAAGAATAATGGGCGAGTTAATAGCTGCTGTACTTTTTTTAGTTCAGGGATAAAACAGTAAGACAATCCAAATATAGTGCCTAAGCTGACTGCCATTAACCATACTTTAAAGAAATTCATAATGACGGAAATAGCATCATGCACAACAATATCGATACGTAAAATAAAACAAATTAACACGACTATTAATACAACTGACATTTTAATCAGTAGTTCAAAAAAACCAATGGCAATAATTGAACTAATTGGCTGTACCTGCCTAAATGCATATAAAGGTTTATTTTTTTGAAGTGCGTCACTAGCTTTACCTAATACACTTAGAAAGAATTGAATTAAGATCATGCCATAGACCATAAAAAACATGGTTGGCATTCCGTGAGTATCGCCCCCTCCTGAAAGGAGTGTCCTCATTGCAGTCATACCCGCAATCATTATCAATGGCGAAACGACAGTCCAAATTAACCCAATTTTATCCGTAGACTGGCTTTTTATTTCCCTCAAAAAAATGGCAAAGATCACATCGCCCCATACTTTCAGAGTTGAGCGTTTTTTAACTAAAGCCATTAATCTAACTCCTTGACTGAGAAGGAAGTTAACTTATATTGCATTGATATTTGAATAAGCATTTTTTAGTTGAGCGCCACGTTTGCTGCAACAGCGATTTGGTAAACTATTTGGGTAATATCTTTCACTGCTTGCACAATTTTAGTGTCGACTTTAGGTAACACTAAAATTTGGTCACCACGTTGTATTTTAAGATGTTTTGCTTCTTCACCTTCTTTAACAAAAAGAACGATGCCATTAGCACGCACAATTGAAATACGTTCATCTTCAGCCCTATCGGTAAAACCACCCGCCCAAGCAATATAATCATCAACTGTTGCATTAGGGTTAAACACAACCGCTTGTGGCATTAGTACTTCGCCACCAATATTGATTAGGTCGGTGTAATGCGGAATAACGATTTGGTCACCTTTTTCCAACAGGATATTAGCGGTTGTTCCGTTGTCAGAAACAATCACTTTACCTAACGGTTTAACCTGTCTTGCTTTTTCAACAAATTGCATCACCATTTCAGCTTCTTTTGCTCGAATAGAGGCTTCACCATCCGAAGATGCGGGTGCAGTAAATACGCTTCGTTCAAGTCTGTCTAAAGAATCATCTAGAATTTTCTTTTGACGCTCAGCAACACTTTTACGAAGAATGTAAATAGATTTGTTATCGGTTAATGACGGCACAATAGGAATTGCATTTAATACATCATGTAAGCGCGCACTTTTTTTCACGGCAAAATAAGAGGGACCTAAATAACTACCTGACACTTGAACATCAATTACTTGAGCATGTGTATCGTCGTTAAATACTAGGCTATCACCATCTTGTAATGTGTAGTTTAAGAAATCTTTATATTCTAAGTAAACCGAGAAAGGGCCTGAGGCACGATTACCAAACACACCAACATGGCTTATTTTTGCAAGTGGCAAAGCAAACAGTGCGAGCTCACTACCTTGGGTTTGGATATTTTTGAGTTCAAATCTAAAGGGATTTTTAACGCCACCAGCAACATTAACAGCAGATTTTTGCGGTTTAACTAAAATGACGTCTTTATCTTTAAACGTAATATTTGGTAATTTACCCGTTTGAATGAAAGTATATAAATCGACTTCTTTTATTACTTTGTTATTACGAATAATTTGAATACTACGGTAACTACCGCGATCCGAGTCAATACCACCCGCTCGTTTTAAGTAATACAACACGCTATCTGACGCCATGCCTGCATATTGCCCAGGGCGAATTATCGCACCAGATAAATAAACACTGACTGGCGTCGCTGTTAGTAAGTTGACATAGACTTCTACGTTATTGGTGTAAGTTTGTTTTATTTTAGATTGAACGAGCTTATTAATATTACTTGCAGACACATTCAATACGTTAATTGGACCGATATTAGGGATAAAAATATTACCTTGGTTATCCACGGTCGCCACGTTCGAGTAGGTGACGGCACCCCATATCCAGATATTAATTTTGTCACCCGCTGCGATTAAATAGTTATCATTTAAGCCATCAACCCTTTCTGTTTCATAACCACCAGCGAACAAATTTGCGCCGTATGGTGGGGGGTTATCTTCGCCTGACGAAGGCAGTAATTCACGCACATCCACTTCACCCGGTAATAATACACCTGCACGAGATTGCTTTTGGTAAGAACCGACTTTTGAAGTGGCATCTTCTCCGCTTGCATCTAT
This sequence comes from Vibrio sp. 2-Bac 85, assembly GCF_037546705.1. NCBI lineage: Bacteria > Pseudomonadati > Pseudomonadota > Gammaproteobacteria > Vibrionales > Vibrionaceae > Vibrio > Vibrio sp. 2-Bac 85. The sequence continues at coordinate 9,428 of NZ_JALAAB010000025.1, forward strand.
TTGTGGAATACCGTTACTTGTTCCATTTTGAAGATCAATAGAGCTTGGTTCAAAAGCAGCAAACGCATTTGGTACGAGCAAACAGCTTGAAAGTAATAAAATGCTCGTCTTTGTAAATAAGGTAGCTTTAAAGCGGTTCATGTTTAATAAATCCATTTTTTAACTCAATATATTAATAAGTTGTAATTCTATAAATCGATATTATTGCTAGATTCAATAATCGCGTTCTCTAAAAACCATGATTTAACGAGCTTATTCGCGCTGTCTTTGTAGGAAATTTCGCAAGCAACTCTTCTTTTAGGCTCACCTGTTTGCTCAGAAAATATAAGTTTGCGACACGGGTAGCCTAGTGCTGAAATATAAAGAGGTGATAATTTAACTGCGTACTTACCATGTGTTAATTGTTCAATAGATGGGTTACTCAGTTTAGTAGAGAAAGCTTCTGGTATTTCTTTTGTGCTAGGCTTTGCTTCATTATTTGTGACTAACGGGATAGATGCATAGACTTCTCTAGGTTTGCTAGTGCAGGCGCTAAGTACTAAGACCATTGGAAGTAGCAAGTATTTACGATGCCCCGAAGATAAAAAATTAATCATAATAACCCTAAAGAGATTTAAAAAAGATATTTTTGATAAAAAAGAAGCAAACAATAGCAAAACTAAGCCATCTGAGCAATATAAGCATTTAGTATACACGTGACATTTTTCTAATAAGATTAAAACAAATAAATATTCATATTCATATTCATATTCACTTCTTATAACAGCACAAATAACAATAAATTCAGTTTCGATGTAAAATAAAATCAATTTCAAATTAACCATTAACAACAAAAAATATATTATTGTCTTTAGATAAACAGTCAATAATCTTTAAATGGATGTGATTGTCTCAATTAACACGATTTATAAGGACTAATGTGACACCCTGTTCTCATTAATATAAAATATCTAATGGTAAGTGTTAATTTGTGCTTTATTTTGAAGCCACATTCCTTAAAAGCTAACTTCCGGTAACCTGTAATTTCTATCCACTTTATATAAAAGCTAACAATCCTATGATGAAACGTACCTTTACTGCACCATGGCATGACTACGAATTAATTGATGCAGGTAATAATCAAAAACTCGAACGTTGGGGAAATGTGGTCACTATTCGCCCTGAAATGAACGCTTATTTTGAACCTGTTTTATCTAAAAAGGAGTGGCTAGCGAAAGCACATTTCGAATTTATTGAAAGCAGTAGTAGCGCAGGTGAGTGGAAAGCATTACAAGGCGATTTAGCACATGATTGGCAAATAACCTTTAATAATATCACTATCAACTTACACCTAACTAAATTTAAGCATGTAGGATTATTTCCAGAGCAACGCGCTAATTGGGATTTTATTGCTAACAACTTAAAGGCCAGTGATCGCTTTTTGAATTTGTTTGCTTATACCGGTGTCGCCTCATTAGTCGCAAGAGATCAAGGTGCTGAAGTATTACACTGTGATTCAGTAAAGCAAATCATTAAGTGGGGTAAAGAGAACATGGAGTCCTCAGGCTTAACAGACGTACATTGGGTGTTAGAGGATGCACTTAAATTTGCACAACGTGAAATTAAACGAGGTAAACAATACCAAGGTTTGATCATGGATCCACCAGCTTTTGGGATTGGTGCAAAAAAAGAGCGTTGGAAAATAGAAAATAAGTTTCCAGAATTAATACAAGCTGCATTAGCATTGCGCGCTAAAGGCGGGTTTATCATTGCCAATACCTATTCACCGCGCTTAGATGCACTTCGCATTCGAGAAATAACCGATGAGTTATGTAATGGTGAAAAAGTAGAAGTGACCACATTAAGTGTAAAAAGCCAAACGGGCAAAATATTAGACTATGGCTTAAGAACTGTCATTACTAGGAGTTAGCTTGGGTTTGTAGGAGAATTTACACACTTTGTAAGTAACATTGACTATGGGGCGCAGAGTGAATGAGATAAAGTATCTGGTACGCCTTTGGCTTTTGAGGGTCAGGGCGAATTAGTCGACAGCCTAGTATTATGAGCAGAAGATCTCTGCGATTCCTTTTTTCAGCCTGCTTGTTTTGATTTTTTGCTTTGCGGTGTTTCATTACTATTGGTTCGTTTTACTCATCGAAGCTAATACTTGTATGCGATACATCTTTAAGGGGCGCATGCTTCAGCCTGCTTGTTTTGACCTTGACCTTAGTCTTTGGGTTTTTCTGTTGTTCTAGTCATTTATGGTTCGCTCCCTCATCGAGGCTAATACTTGTATGCGATAACTCGCATACTGGCAGGCTGAAGCCTGCGCCCCGAATATTAGACTTCGTCAAATCGCTGTCGCTATGAATAGAGATGAGTAATGTTTAGAACTTCACTGCGTTTACTGTTACCAACGAAAACGACAAAACATGTTTTGACTTTGGGGCGCTTGGGCGAATTAGCCTGTAGGTTAGGGCAATGAGCGGAAGAGCTCTGCGATTCCTTTTTTTAGCCTGTTTGGAAACATACTTTGACTTTGGGGCGCTGGCTTCAGCCTGCTTGTTTTGATTTTTTGCTTTATGGTGTTTCATTACTATTGGTTAGTTTTACTCAGCGAAGCTAATACTTGTATGCGATAGCTCGCATACTGGCAGGCTGAAGCCTGCGCCCCGAATATCAAGCTACGCTTGATAGCTATCGCACTATGTCGCGATGAGCGATGGTTTTAGTTTTTGTATAACGTAATTGACGAACAATATCACAAGTTGCTAAACATCTCTAAGGGGCGCTTGGGCGAATTAGCCGGTAGGCTAGGGCAATGAGCGGAAGAGCTCTGCGATTCCTTTTTTCAGCCTGCTTGTTTTGACTTTTAGTATTTTGAAGCGGTGATTTTTTTACTTCTTTAATTCGTTTTCCACCATATTCACTCATATATCCCATAAAATCGATGTTGTGCATCTGCTAGCTCTGCTTTGTATGCGTTATTTTTTATGTATTCGTAAGTGATTTTGAATTGCACTTCTGTTCTGACTATTTTGTCGTAATAGCTTTTATCCCATAGGACACCACTCTTATCCAGATACCGATTTATTAGCAGTGAACTGCAGCCTTTAACGTTTTGCATTATTTGAGCTAAAGGAATTAACTGTTCAAACATTATATGGACGTGGTTTGGCATTATTGATACTGCTATCAGTTGATATAGTGAATTGTTTTTCGATAATAGATATTGCATAAGCAATTCGATAACGGATCCGTTTAATATTGCGCCTGCTTTTGAAACGTCTAGTATTTTATCCATTTCGAGTTGTTGTTTAGCTGCGCTGTCTGTTGTATCGATATTGTTGTGTTGTAGATAATAGCTTAGACTTTCTTGTGTTCGAAATGTGACAAACTGAATCGCATTGGGGTGATTAATGTGCAATAAGCTTTTAATGTGCATGGGCTAACCATTGTTAATGGAGGTTAGAAAATAGTGTAGGTTAGTTTTTGAAGTTTTGTGTTAGCTGTTGATTTAGCGTTCTAGTTTTAACGCTGGTTCACTGTTTATTGATTCGCTTCCTCATCGACGCTAATGCTGTATGCGATAGCTAGCATACTGGCAGGCTGAAAAAAGGAATCGCAGAGCTCTTCCGCTCATTACCTAGCCTGCCGGCTAATTCGCCCATGCGCCCCTGATATTACGAAATGTTTTTACTCTCGCTATCAGGAACTGCCTCTTAGCATGATGAAGAGTTCAACAGCGCTCACACCAATAAAAATAAAAGCTAACCATTGCCAGAATTTTACTGGGTCTCGTTCTAATAGTGGTTTTTGGGGTTGTTTTAACGCAAGTCTTTTTTGGATGGTGGTTAATTCAGCGACAAACTCACTCATTGAGCTGTAACGCTTGCTAGGTTTTGGATCTAATGCTCGCTTTAAGACATTATCAAGTCTGCTTGGGAGTTCTGCTCTATGAGTTTGAATAGGCTGGTAGATCCAACTGTATTGCCTTGCTCTATCTAATGATTGCCCTTGATTGCCGGGGTAAGGCAAGTGACCTGCTAATAATTCATAGGCAATAACCGCAATTGAAAATAGATCCGATAGTGATGAACTTTGCCCCTCATTTAAATATTCTGGTGCAATATAATCGACCGCCCCCAGCGGCTCTTCTTGCTGTTCTTTTTCTATCTCTTCAAAGCCGTTTACTTTAACCGTACCAAAATCAATGAGCTTCACTTCTCCCTGATCTGAAATCATAATATTTTCAGGCTTTAAATCACGATGCACCATCCCTGCCCGCTGTAATACTCGCACCGCATTTACAACTTTAGTCACAATATCATAAGCTTGTTGCTGCTCTATGATTGGATTTCTTTGCATCCAATCCCTTAAGGAGATCCCTTCTACTAGCTCGCAAATATGATACAAAAACACAGAATTTTTAATGTTAGCTGCTATTGACATGATTGCGGGATGTGTAATTGATTGCCCTACCCACTGCTCTTTATAAAACCCTAATAGATAATTTAAGTCTTCTTCAAAGTTAAGAGAAGGCATTTTTAGCACCACTGACTTATTGCTACTTTTATCTGTGGCGAGGTAAACATGGCTGCGTACACCTTGATGTAGTATTTTATCAATACGAAAACAATCAATCTCATTCCCTACTTGTAGCGCAGGAGGAATAATCAAACTATTTAAATGAGCAAATAATTCACTTAAATCAGCTTTAGGAAGCGTGCTGATTTTAATTAATAAACAACTGATATTGTCACTGCTACCTCGCGCTAAGGCATCATCACAAATTGTTTGCGCAAGCTCCTCAAAGGCCTTGGTATTAGCATCTTGACTTAAGGTGCTTAAGTAGCCGCTGAGGGTATTGTTATCTAAATAATCATGCACACCATCGCTACACAGCATAAACAAGTCTTCAACTTGTAAAGGAATTGCTTGGTAGTCGATGTCAATGTGGCAATCCATACCTAGTGCACGCGTTAATACCGGGTTCTGTTTATAAACCGCTCTACTGTGATCATGAGATAACTGTTTTAATTTTTGAGCCCGAAAGCGATAAATACGACTATCGCCAATATGTAACAAGTGGGCAGTATTTGATTTAATAATCAAGCTACTAAAAGTAGTGATCAAGCCATTATGGCGAAGGTCATCTTGGTTATGTTGGTATAACCAACTATTGAGTGAATTGAGAACTTTACTGGCTGATTCTTTAACATCCCAGTTTTTATTAGTACTGTAATAATCACTGATAAATTGTGTCACACTGGTATGACTGGCTTGTTGGCCTTTATTACTGCAGCTCACACCATCAGCAACACAGGCAACGATACCTTTAGTACTTTTTTCTAAAGGTGAATAAGGGTCTTTCACTGCAAAAGCATCTTGATTGACCGAACGCTTACCCGCTGTCGAATAACCACCGATGCACACTTTCAACTTTGGCGTTGATTGACTCTTATTCATGCAGATTGTGACCTTACTTGTGATTCCAACTTATGAAGCAGTAATGAAGTACTTATGAATCTGTGCTGGCAGTCATTAAAAATAACTGCCATATCCTGATTAGTGACTCCCAACATCAATGAGTGTGACACTACCATCTTCATTCACTTCTGCAATCTTGCCTTTAGGTTCAGTCATAAACAATAGTGTAACCAAACCGATAAATGCGGTTACCGCAATCACGTAGAAAAATGTTTGGTAATCAACAAAAGAAAGGATAGTTAAGTACACAACTGCACCGACGTTACCATAAGCACCGGTCATACCTGCAATTTGTCCCGTCATACGGCGCTTAATTAATGGTACTGTAGCAAATACAGCCCCTTCACCAGCTTGTACAAAGAAAGAACATAACATTGCAGCTGCAACAGCAACCCACAACGTCCAACCACCATCGATTTGCGCCATCAATAAATAACCTAAGGCTAAACCTGCAGTCAAAATAATCAGCGTAGATTTACGACCAAACCTGTCTGAAAGCCATCCACCACCAGGGCGAGAAGCTAAGTTCATGAAGGCATAAGCAGAAGCCACCATACCCGCAACAACTGGCGTTAATTCAAATGTTTCTAAAAAGAATAGTGGCAACATTGAAACAACGGCTAATTCAGAACCAAATGTAGCAAAATAAAGGATATTTAATACCGCTACTTGCTTAAACTTGTATTGATGAATTTCCGGTACTGGCGTGGTAAAAATAGATTTATTTACTTTCCATACCTGTGACCATTCATACAGGTATAAAGCTAATAACAAACCGTAAATACTGTAACAAACTGTATCGGTGATCATACCAACATTAGCAGGTGAAAGTTTCCAAGCTAATAATGCTAATGCTGCGTACATAGGTATTTTCATCAGCAACAATAGAAAGAAATCACCTTTAGAAGTAACTTCCATTGCCGTTAAATTAGCCGGTTTAAAGTAAGTCGCTCCTTTTGGTGTATCAGTTACATTGGCATAAAAGATAAAACCAAATACTAAACTAAGTAGACCAGTAACGGCCATTGCATAGCGCCAACCGTCTTCACCACCAAATAATAGAGCGATTGTAGGCAGTGAGAAAGCAGCAGCTGCACTACCAAAGTTACCCCAACCACCGTAAATACCCTCAGCAGTACCAAGCTCATTGTGTGGAAACCATTCAGAAACCAAACGAATACCAACAACAAAACCTGCACCAATAAAACCGAGTGCAAAACGCGATATTGCAGCCTGCATAAAGTTATCTGAAAAAGCAAAAGTAAAACAAGGAATTGAACATAGGATCAATAAAGCGGAGTAAACAATTCGAGGGCCATACTTATCTGTTAGTGAACCAATAATAACACGTGCAGGAATAGTGATTGCTACATTTAGGATCAGCAGCGTTTTAATCTCTTCAGTGCTTAATCCAAGGGTTTCTTTTACTGCATGCAATAAAGGAGCGAAGTTAAACCAAACGGCAAAAGTGATGAAAAAAGCCATCCAACTTAAATGTAAGGTTTTCATTTTTCCCTGAAAAGAAAAAATATTAAAATTACTTTTACTCATATATATCCTGTGTGTCTTATACAAAAGCTTAATGAAACACTAAGCTTTTTAGTGATAGTTTGTTAACTATAAAGGTTTGTTTAACTTGCTTCTTTAAGCTGAACTTGCTCATTTTCAATGCGAACATTAAAGGTTTTAAGTTGGTGTTCGTCTGAGTCTAAACATTCCCCAGTTACTAAATTAAAACGCTGTTTGTATAAAGGAGAGGCAACATAAGTAATATCTTGTGTCGAACCAATGATGCCACGAGATAACACATTCGCTCCCCCAAACGGGTCGAAATTAGCAACAGCATAAACACTGTTATTTTGTTGGCATAAAAAAATCGCCACTTGCTGTTCATTAAACAGAGCGCAAATCCCTGCATCAGGTGTTAAATCATTTGCAGCACAAATATTTGTCCAGCTTGTATTAGTTGATGTAATGTCCATTTTATTATCTCCTTTACACTAATTCAGTGATTTCAATTTCTTTTGCTAAAGGGAAGCGTTGCCCCCTTATCACTTTAAAGGCAAGACCAGTATCTTCTTCCTTGCTATTAATAAAGTGTTTAAAACGTTTAAGTTTTTCAGGGCTCTCGATGGTTGTTTTCCATTCACATTGATAGTTCTCAATGTTATTTTCCATTTCTGCTTCTAGTTCCGCATTAATGTTTAATGAGTCATTAATAATCACATCACGTAAGTATTCAATGCCACCTTCCAAATTCTCTAACCATACCGAAGTACGTTGTAAACGATCCGCCGTGCGAATATAAAACATGTAGATGCGGTCGACATAAGTACGTAATTGCTGATCTGTTAAATCAGAGGCAAATAAGTCACCGTGACGTGGACGCATTCCACCATTGCCACCAAAGTAGAGATTCCAACCGCCATCTGTTGCAATTAATCCAAAGTCTTTACCTTGCGCTTCTGCACATTCACGGGTACAACCGGACACACCAAATTTCACTTTATGTGGCGAGCGTAAACCTTTGTAACGATTCTCAAGATCAATCGCAAAACCAATGCTATTTTTAACGCCGTAACGACACCAAGTGTTACCGACACAAGCTTTAACAGTACGTAAGGATTTACCGTAAGCATGTCCCGTTTCAAAACCTGCATCGACTAATTTTTTCCATATAGCAGGTAGTTCATGTAACTGAGCGCCAAATAGATCAACACGGGCGCCGCCGGTTATTTTGGTATAAAGGTTAAATTCTTTAGCGACTTGCCCAATCACAATCAAACCATCGGGAGTCACTTCGCCGCCTGGGATACGTGGTACCACCGAGTAAGTGCCATCTTTTTGCATATTACCTAGGTAGTTATCATTGGTATCTTGCAAGCCAACATGTGCATCTTCTAATACATAGGCATTCCAGTAAGACGCTAATATGCTTCCCACAGCAGGTTTACAAATTTCACAACCTAGCCCACTTCCACATTCGCTCAATAATGCTGAAAAGGTTTTAATTTTCTTAACGCGGATAATGTCTGTTAATTCTTGACGAGAGTAAGCAAAGTGCTCACAAATATCTTTTTTCACTTCAAAACCAAGGCTTGCTAATTCGCTATCAAGTACTTGTTTCGCAAGTGCAGAACAGCCTCCACAACCAGTTGCCGCTTTAGTTGATGCCTTAAGTTCCCCCATGCTACAACAACCCGCGGCAACGGCATTCTTAATGTCACCTTTGGAAACATCAAAACAAGAACAAATTGCCGCCGTATCTGGTAATGCATCAACGCCCATTCCAGCTGCCTCTTCACCACCTGAAGACGGTAAAATAAGCACACTTGGGTTGGCAGGTAATTTCATGTCGTTTAGTTTTAATTGCAATAATGTACCGTAAGCATCTACATCGCCCACTAATACAGCGCCAACCATTTTGGTTCCATCGGCTGATACAATTAAACGTTTATAAACTTGTTCTATTTCATCGTGATAAGTATAAGACTGAGCACCAGGTGTTTGGCCATGAACTTCACCAATACTGGCAACATCAACTCCAAGTAACTTCAACTTGGTACTCATATCTGCACCTGTAAAAGTAGTTTCTGCATCACCATGAATGTTTGCAGCAGCCACTTTTGCCATTTGATAACCCGGTGCAACCAAGCCAAAGATAAAGTTATCCCATAGCGCACACTCACCAATGGCGTAAACGTCATCAACACCTGTTTGACAATGGTTATTGATGACAATGCCACCACGTTCACCAATTGGAATGCCGGACAAACGAGCCAATTCATCTTGAGGGCGAATACCCGCAGAAAAGATAATCATATCCGTTTCTAAAAAAGTGCCATCCGCAAAGTTCATACGGTAGCGAGAGGTTTCACCTGCAACGATTTCAGTGGTTGCTTTTTCAGTATGCACTTGCACACCTAGCTCTTCTATTTTACGTTTTAATAAAGCACCACCACCATCATCTAACTGCACAGCCATTAAGCGAGGAGCAAATTCAACAATGTGTGTTTCAACACCTAAATTAACCAGTGCATTGCCGGCTTCTAGCCCTAACAATCCACCACCAATAACCACGCCGGTTTTACTGCTCTCACCTGATTTGGTAATGTCTTCTAAATCATCAATAGTACGGTATACATGACAATGCTCTTGGTCGTTACCTGGAATCGGCGGAACAAAAGGAAAAGAGCCCGTCGCTAGGACTAATTTATCGTAACTTTCAATGCGTCCGCTGGCCGTGATTACATTTTTGTTTTCAAAATCTAATTCAACGACTTTATCGTTAAGAACAAATTTAATGCCGTTCTCTTGGTAATAGGCCGCATCCGTTAACGCGAGATCGTCAGCAGTTTTACCTGAAAAGAAATAACTTAATTGCACACGGTCATAAGCTAAGCGGGACTCTTCAGAGAAGGTGATCACCTCAAATTCTGATTGTTCATTACCGATAATCGTATCGATAAATTTATGTCCTACCATGCCGTTACCAACCACAATAATGCGTTGTTTACTCATAATCGCTATTCCCTTTTAACTGCTGTTTTGTTGCGTTTAGTTATCTATATAGGTGTAGATACAAACATCTGATGTAAACAGTGCAAAGGGGAGGCCAATTTAAAAGCCAATAAAAATAAAAACAACTAAATAAATAAATTCAATTAGTTATGGCACAAAAAGATAAACGGTAAGTTTTTTTATTGATATTTCCGAAGGTAAATTGTTAAAGAAATGTGAACAAACAGTGCGTAATGCGCTAATTTGGTGCAATTTCATCGCAGGAATGGATAAGCTGATTTTGATCTACTCTATACATTTACTACAAAAAAAACATTAGCCATTGATTTTAAAGTAAAAATATATTTATCAACTATCATTTTTAAATAATTTCATAGTTGGTGTGCTCTTTGCTCCCTATATAAGTATAGAAACGGATATTAAATAGTAGAGAGAGCCACATGACCCAAGAAAAAAGCTTATGGACTAAATCAACCTGCGCATATTGTGGTGTAGGCTGTGGCATTGAAGCGAGTATCGGTGCTAAAGGTGAATTAAGCATTCGCGGTGACAAATCACATCCAGCTAATTATGGAAACCTCTGCTCTAAAGGATTAGCACTGGGTGAAACCGTTAGTCATGAAGGTCGATTGTTACACCCTTCAATTGATGGTGTAGACACGGACTGGCCACAAGCATTACAACATGTTGCTTCAAAATTTTCACAAGCCATCGAAGAGCACGGTCCAGACTCAGTTGCTTTTTATGTATCAGGACAACTCCTCACTGAAGATTATTACGTTGCCAATAAGTTAATGAAAGGCTTTATTGGTAGCGCGAACATCGATACCAACTCTCGATTATGCATGTCTTCAAGTGTTGTTGGCCATAAACGTGCTTTTGGTAGTGATACGGTTCCAGGCTGTTATGAAGATCTTGATACTGCTGAATTGGTGGTGATCACTGGTTCTAACTTAGCATGGTGCCACCCTGTTTTATTCCAACGTTTAAAAGCTGAAAAAGCAAAACGAGATAATTTATTTATTGTCGTTATCGACCCACGAGAGACAGATACCTGCTCTATTGCTGATTTACACTTAGCCATTCAACCAGAAACCGACGTCGCATTATTTAATGGTTTACTCACCTATCTAGTAGAACATAAAAAAATTGATAACGACTATATTCAACAACATAGTGAAGGTTTCGAAGCCGCATTAAAAAGTGCACAGAAAGATGCCCCCAGCATCGCTCAACTAGCTACTGATTTAGCGTTGAGTGAGCAAGACTTAACATTGTTTTTTGCTCATTTTGCTAACACCGAAAAAACACTGACCATTTACTCCCAAGGTGTTAACCAATCAACTCAGGGAAGTAATAAAGTAAACAGTATTATTAACTGCCATATCGCCACTGGTCGAATCGGACGACCTGGAATGGGACCTTTTTCAATAACAGGCCAGCCTAATGCAATGGGAGGCCGTGAAGTTGGAGGACTTGCCAATACGTTAGCCGCGCACATGGAATTTGGTGATCAAAAAGCGAATCAACTGATCAGCGAATTCTGGGAAACAGAGCAACTAGCCACCAGCCCAGGATTAAAGGCAGTAGATTTATTTGAAGCAATGAATAAAGGTAAAATAAAAGCGGTTTGGATCATTGCCACTAACCCTGTGGTCAGCTTACCCAACAGTAATAAAATTATTGCGGCATTAAAAAAATGTCCAACTGTGATTGTCTCAGACTGTATGGCCGACACTGCAACAACCCGATATGCGGATGTATTGTTACCGGCACAAGGCTGGAGTGAAAAATCAGGTACAGTGACAAACTCTGAAAGACGCATTTCAAGGCAGCGTCGTTTATTACCTAGCCCAGGTGTAGCCAAAGCAGATTGGTGGATCATCAGTGAAGTCGCTAAACACATGGGGTTTAAAAAGGCGTTTAATTACCTGCATGAAGGTGAAATTTTCTCTGAATTTACAAAAATGACTACGTTAGATAATGAAGATGGATTAACACGTGATCTTAATTTAATTGGATTAACCACTCTTGATGCAAAAGGGTACAGTCAGTTAACCCCGCAACAATGGCCAGTGACTCACTTGCAAACAAAAAATGTGCACCAACGTTTATTTGCCGATAAGCAATTTTTTACGGCTTCTAAGAAAGCACAGTTCATTGCAGTCTCACAATTAGCAACGAGCCTTAATGTGAAAAGCGAACTACCTAAACAATCCCAATATCCTTTAATATTAAATAGTGGACGTATTCGAGACCATTGGCATACGATGACACGCACAGGCTTATCAAGTCGTTTAGGTGCACATATAACTGAACCTTTTGTCGCAATACACCCAAATGATGCAGAAAAATCACAGATAAAAGATAACAATTTGGTGGCGATCAATAGCCCTCAAGGTGCAATGCTAGTGAGAGCATTACTCACTAAACAACAAAATCAAGGACAACTTTTTACGCCAATTCACTGGAATAGCCAAACCGCTAAAAGTGCTAACATTTGTAATTTAGTCAGTGATGATAATGACCCTATTTCTGGGCAACCCGGTTTTAAATCAACTCAGGTAAGCTTAAAAAAATGGCATTATCATAGTGAAGCGATGTTATTAACACGCCAACCGTTAGCACTAGGCGAGTTTGATTATTGGGTAAAACAAAAAGTTGAAAAAGGTTATTTGTACCGGATTGCTGATAACCGCACTGCTTCCGAATTAGCGCAAGCGATACAAAGTTTATTGCAAAACACACAAGGTAAAACGTTACAATTTTCAAGTACAGATCAATCTCAGCAGGCGATACATCGTTATGCCTTTGTACAAAATGGGCAACTTAATAATGCTTATATTACCTCTGAGCAATTAACCACACAGTCATTAGATTGGCTACAAAGTGTGTTAGATCTTCCACTTGATAGTAGTATTGAGCTCACTCTCATTTCAGGAATTGTTGAAGGCAAGCTAGCACAGGGTAAGATCATCTGTGCTTGTAAACAGGTGGGGATCAATACCATTACTGAAGCAATTCAGAAGCAAGGCTGCCACTCACTCGATAGCATTAAACAATGTACTAGTGCAGGTACAGGTTGTGGTAGTTGTTTACCTGAAGTGGAAAATATTTTGGCCGAAAATTTTATTGTGGCAACACAACACATTGAAGTTGAAGAGTTTGTTGTTTAATTTTTTTTATTTGCAGAATAATAAAACAGAGTAAATACATTAAGGCTAATAACGTATTTTAGTATTTATTGAGCCTTATTTTTCTTCGTGCCCTCTTTGTAGCGAAGCAGTTTTGTGGTTATTTTTTCTTTAAAATCAAAAGCGATTAACCACGAAGGCACGAAGCTCACGAAATAAATAAAAACACCAAAAAAATCAAGGCCAATAACGAATTTTGATGTTTATTGAACCCTATTTTCCTTCGTGTCCTCTGTGTAGATAAGCGGCTTCGTGGTGATTTTTTTCTTTAAAATAAAAAGCGATTAACCACGAAGGTAAAAAGCCCTCAAATAAATCAAGCCCAGCAACGAGTTTTAATATTTATTGAGCCCTATTTTCCTTCGTGTCCTCTGTGTAGCGAAGCGGCTTCGTGGTGAATAGCTTTTTTGTGACTTTACAATAGCGACAAAAAAAGCGACCAATGATCGCTTTTGGAGTTTGACTGAATTGGTAAAAATTATTTACTAATATCAACCAAGGTAAAGTCCATTGTACAAACGTCACCAAACTTAACCGTAGACTTAGCACCGACTAATACTTCATGCACACCAGTGATTGCACCAGAGCAACATAAAGAACCAGCAGCTAAGGTAATACCACGCTCAGCACAACAGTCAATCATGAAAGCTAATGCTGCCATTGGACCATTTAAAATACCATCTGTAGGAGCAGTATTAATTAGCTGGTCATTAATAGTGACACTCGTTTGCATATTAGCAATGCTGTTCTTCCAATCACTAATAGCACTGCCCACTACCACACCGTATTGGTTACCGATATCTGCAATGATTGCCGTTGGACCATAACTATTTAGGTCAACAACAGGGCTACTCGCAATTTCGATACCTGCGTAAACATCCTTAACAAGATGCTCAACACCGTCAGCAGTATTAATGCTACCAGGAGCGATATCTTGATTAATCTCTATCACTAATTCTGCTTCAATGGCAATAAAGCCACCAGAAAATACAGGTAACTCAAACTTTTCACCCGATGATTGTTGCTCATTTAAAGGCACATGAACATTGTTAAAAATAGGCCCAATAACACGCTCAGCCCCCAATTCTTCACGCAACTCAGGAGGAATCATCCCCACTTTCCAACCAACAATCGCTTGGTCAGAAGCATCAATTGAACCATCTTGAACAACATATGCCTCTTTTAATGAAGTAGGAATAGGACCTGGAAAACTATCTAAAATACGAACATCTTTACGAGCACTAGAAAGTGCATGTGCTAGCTCGCTAATTTGCTCACTAGTTAAAGGGGTAGCTGACATAAAATACTCTCACAATGGATTTCATAAGTTGATGGTGAAGATGGCAACAAGTAAGTGCAAACTTGAGCCCTGAAAAATTAGTATAAACGTCCTATAACAGCAAACAAAGTGATAATTAATTGTTTAATCAGGATTTTGATAGATATCAATTGTATAAAAGAGAACAATATACAAACAACAATCAAACAAAAAGCAAACAAAAAAAGCAGCTTCGATAATTGTTATTGAATAATCGTTAATTCTTCTTAAGATTTAAATCGTTCAGAAAAACCTGAGAATAAAAGCGACCTAAAAAATACAATAGCATCTCGTATTGCTCGGTTTAATTTGTTACATTATAACAAATTAACGTTATATTATAACAATTCAGTAATCAGATACTGACCCATAATAAACAGCGGATGAATCATGATTAAATTAACTAATTTAACTTTTGCCTGGCACCAACAAGCAATTATTGAAATTGAAACCTTACACATTGAAAAAGGTCAGCACCTTTTTATTGAAGGTCCTAGTGGCAGTGGGAAAAGTACACTATTAAACTTATTAGGCGGTGTATTAACACCTCAACAGGGTTCGATTTCAATACTTGGGCAATCACTACAACAGTTGTCATCTAGCCAAAAAGACAGTTTTAGATCCAACCATATTGGCTTTATATTCCAACAATTTAATTTAATCCCTTATCTCAGCGTCTTAGATAACATCACCCTACCCTGTACTTTTTCAGCATTACGAAAAGCAAAAGTGTTAAAACGCAGTGAATGTTTGAATACTGAAGCAATACGTTTATTAACCGCTCTAGGGTTAACTGATCCAGCTTTATTACAACGTAATGTGAACCAATTAAGTGTAGGGCAACAGCAACGAGTTGCGGTAGCACGAGCAATGTTAGGTAGCCCAGAAATAATTATCGCCGACGAACCTACTTCAGCATTAGATGCAAATCATCGCCAAGCTTTCATTGAGATATTATTTGAAGAATGTAAAAAAGAAGACATTACACTGATTTTTGTCAGCCATGATACCAGTTTAAAAAATCACTTTGATTATCACATTAGCCTACCTGAAATTAATAAAGCGAATGCTAACCTAGTAACCCAGGAGGCAATATAATGGCCATTTTATCTCTCGCATTCAAAAGCTTGCTTAACCGTAAACTGACATTTTTTATTACTCTCTTTTCTATTGCGATCAGCGTGACTCTGTTATTAGGCGTGCAAACCCTAAAGACAGAAACAAATTCAAGTTTTATGAAAAGCATTTCAGGCACAGACTTAATTATCGGCTCACGTGGCGCTTCTTCACAGTTATTATTAAGCTCAGTCTTTCATATCGGCCAATCAACAAACACCATTCAATACGCAACTTATCAGGAGATACAAAAATCACCAGCAGTTGAATGGGCAGTCCCTATTTCTTTAGGTGATTCTCACCAGGGTTATACTGTGATGGCGACTGATTTAAGTTTCTTTGACCATTTTAGCTATGCAAATAAACAGCATCTTAAGGTGCATTCAGGAAAGATAGACGGAGATATGTTTGCTGTTGTAATTGGCGCAGAAGTAGCAAATAAATTAAACTATGCAATTGGTGACGAAGTCATTGTTACGCATGGAGGTGGTGAAATAGAAGGCCATCACCACGACAATATTCCTTTTTATATCAGCGCTATTTTATCCCCCTCTTTTACTGCTATCGATCAAACTTTAATTATTTCCTTAGAAGCAATGGCCGCGATGCATACCGATAATCATGGTCATTTTGGCGTACTCCCAGGTGAAGAAACCTTAGCGACTGATCAAGGCCATGAACATCACGACGAAGAAAAGCATGAAGGACATGAACATCAAGACGAAGCGACTCATCAAGAACATGAGCATCACGACGAAGCAACGCATGAAGAGCATGAGCATCACGACGAAGCAACGCATGAAGAGTATAAGCATCACGACGAAGCGACTCATCAAGAGCATGAACATCGCGACGAAGCAACGCATGATGGACATGAACATCACAACGAAGTAGCACATCAAGAGCATGAGCATCATGATGAAGCAACGCATGAAGGACATGAGCACGACGATCAAATTCATAGCGAACACCGAGAAACGCAAGATCAACGCGTGGCACGTTTATTAAAAATAAAGCCTGAAAAAATTAATGCTATTTTTGTGGGTTTAACTTCACCACAAGCCATATTAGGTATGCAGAGTTATATTAATAACTATCCTAAAGAGCCATTATCAGCGATTATTCCAGCTGTGGCACTGCAAGAGCTATGGCAGTTCTTTAGTCTTGCTGAAATTGCATTGAACATAGTCACAGTATTTGTTGTCTTAGTCGGGCTATTAGGTATGTTAAGTATTATCCTGATGAGTTTAAATGAACGTCGCAGAGAGATGGCGATATTACGCTCAGTGGGCGCTAGGCCTGCACATATCTTTGGTTTAATCATTGGTGAAGCTGGGTTTGTTTGTTTTGCAGGTATAGTAATCGGTGTGGCACTGCTTTATTTATTACTTGCTGTGTTACAAGCTCCGCTTGCCTCTTATTATGGGTTTTATATTGACATCAATATGTTAACGTCTAATGATCTACTTATTTTAGCCGTTATCCAATGCAGTGCTTTATTGATTGCACTTATCCCTGGCTGGCTGATCTACAAATATTCATTATCAGATGGAATGAGCATTAAATTTTAGGAATAAGCATGAAAAAATATTTATTAATACCATTTTTAATCATCTTAACCTCTATGGTTCAGGCTCAACCGATGCAGATCGGTTGGCAAGACTTGCAGGGAAAAGTTGAACCTTATCAAGACCCTTTTGCTGCTTTAACAGATGATCAACTTTTTAATCTATCTGTTTATGGCCGTATTACAGAGATGAAAACCTTATATCCTTCATATGAGATAACTGATGCCATGCTCAAAGAAGCTGAACAAGCTAAAGCTCAGTTAATAAAAGAAAATATTAATATTGAGTATATGTTTGAGCAGCGCGATATTATTATGAAAAAGCGCCAAAAAGCAGCCCTAATTACTAATGACTTGTTAGCCAATAGAGAAATACAGATGTCTGGCTATATGTTGGCGCTTGAGTTTAATAATGGGACCGTATCGGAGTTTTTACTAGTTCCTACCATTGGGGCTTGCTCACACAAACCAGTGCCTCCGGCAAACCAATTAATATTCGTAAAAGCAGCAACACCTGTTCATGCTGGCTCTCCTTATATGCCAATAAAAATAACGGGCACTTTACGAGTCACACCGGAAGTTAAAGACCTTTATTTAGTTGATGGTAAAAAACAAGTGCGCATGGCTTATAGTTTAGAAGATGCCATCGTAGAACCGTTTATTGCAACGCATTAAAATTGCTAACAAGTTAACACTCAAAACCGTAGTAGAGTAATTACGACGGTTTTGAGCCTATTAACATTCTGACTAGCGGCTAATAACAAATCTAATAACCCGTCTAATAACCAATCCAATAATTAATTTAGCCTGAACTAATCTCTTCTGGTTACACTAAATCGATCACCTTTTTCAAGCATTAAGTCCACTTCTACAGATTGACCGCCAACGCCATGAACATTACATTTTGCGCTCACCACGACCTTCATTAATCCTTTAGGTAACTTGATATTGCACAAACTGCGTGTAAAAGGCTGCTCGTTATCATGGGGATGTGCCAGTTCTCGAATAGCCAATACATTACCTTTTAAGTCCGCTATTTGCCAAGAATCTGCATAATGCTGCCAACCTTGATCGTTGTGTCTAACTTGGGTATCAAAGCACCAACTACCATCTTGACTCTGTGTAGCCCTTACATTACTAACTTGTGCAAAATCTAGTGAAGTAAAAGGTGTCTCTGTATCGGTTGCAGCAGCCAATAGCGAAGAAGTAAAAAATGCTAATACACAGACTGTTTTCATTATTTTTTTCATTGAGTAATCCTATTTAACTATTAATAAACCCATACAGGTAGGATAGTGAATTGCATTGATTCACCCAATAGTTAACCAACTTAACAACGCTACTTAAGGATACCTTTCAGCTACTTCTTTCAACTATGCTTTTAACTATTTATTTCAACTATGTTTTTCAGATTATATAGAATAAAAAACTTAAAAAGTCTCCGTAAAGAATACTTTTTAACAATTCTTTGTCACAAAGCCAACACCAACGCCACCACCAACCTAATTGAAGATTAAGTTAGCATAAATCGAATTATTTTTAAGCAAAGCAGATCTTAGTAAGCGACATTAACGTATCTATACCCATAAGTAATTCATAACACTAAATATCACATACAAACACGTGTATTTAATCTTATTACGTGTACTCATTGAATAAGTACCCGTTTAATAAGTACTCATTAAATATTCAGGTGAGGCAAAAATTTAACTTTGTTTTACCTTTGTAAGGAGAGATTTATCACTTTTAAATATTTTGACAGCAGTGATTTTAAAGCTATGCCAGATAGGGATAGAGCACGGTTTATTAATAGCTTATCAGGCTTTAAAAGTGCCAACCTAATAGCGACGCAGGATAAACAAGGCAATACTAATGTCGCTATGTTTAGCTCAGTCGTTCATCTCGGAGCTTCGCCTGCTTTAGTAGGGTTTGTAATGCGTCCAGATAATAACGATAGGCACACATTAGATAATATTATCAATACTTCTGAGTATACAATCAACCAAGTATCTGCTGATTTCTATCAACAAGCACATCAAACCTCTGCTCGTTATCCTAAACATCAAAGTGAATTTGAGGCTACGGGCTTATCGACACATTTTATCGACCCTATAAAAGCACCTTTTGTAAAAGAGAGTGTTTTAAAATATGCCGTTGAGCTGAAGCAAATAATCCCCATTCCACTTAACAATACTCAGTTTATTATTGGTGAGATAAAGCTAGTTGTATGTGCTCATGATGCGATTAAAGAAGATGGTTATATTGATATTGAACAACTACATACCACGTCAATATCTGGACTGGATAGCTATCATACTAGTCAGCGCCTGTCTCGTTTAAGCTACGCTAAACCAAATAAAAACAGTAGCAAATTAAGTGTTAACGGTGATTAGCTATGAGCGATATAAACAAAGCAGATAAGGCTGTTGAAAAAATATCTACTTACTTAGGTTATTTAGGATTATTACCTTTTTATATTTGTTTGTTGCTCAGCCAAATAGTAAATAACGAGCAACTAGAACCTCACTCTCTTATTGTTTCGATACAACAGGCTTTTGTTTTTTATAGTACCATTATATTAAGCTTTATGTCCGGCACGTTATGGCAAAAAGAAGCATCGAAAAAACAGGTTAAGTTGCAGCTGCTCAGTAATGTACTTTGTTTAATTGCCTTTGCTTGTTTATTAATGCCTGTTTTTTATGCGTTAATTATTTTGCCTATTACTTATGCAGGACTGCTGTTGACAGAATACCTACTCCGTTTCCAACAACAAATGACATTAACAGCAAGCTATATAAAAATGAGATTAATATTGACACTTTTAGTTGTTCTTTCACATGTTACTGCACTTCTATTATGGTATTAACAACAGGCGATGACAGAAGCTTAGATTCAAATAATAAGGATAAGAAGATGAGTTCAAAAGAGTTAACGATTTTTTACGATGGCAGATGTCCATTGTGTAGTTTAGAAATGCAAAGATTAAAGCAACAAGATCTCACTGACAAAATCAGTTTAGAAGACCTGCATCAGGATAATTTTGAAGCCCGTTTTCCTCATATTAATGTAACTAAAGCACTCGCTATTTTACATGGTGAATATCAGGGAAAGCTATTACTAGGTCTAGAAGTTACACACCGAGCTTGGACATTGGTAGGCAAAGGTGCACTCGTCGCTCCCTTGCAATGGCCGGTTATAAAGCAAGTCGCTAATGCATCTTACTTAATACTCGCTAAATATCGTTATCCTATTTCTAGCTTTATACATCGTCGCTTTGGAATAGGTATCAACACATGTGAACAAGGAACCTGCTATGAAAGACCAAACAACACTAATCATCGGCGCTAACAGTGGTATTGCAAAAGCGCTTGCAGTTGAAGTAATAAAAACTAACCAGTCTCATTTAATGGCGATAACCCGTGATAGTCATTTT
This sequence comes from Vibrio sp. 2-Bac 85, assembly GCF_037546705.1. NCBI lineage: Bacteria > Pseudomonadati > Pseudomonadota > Gammaproteobacteria > Vibrionales > Vibrionaceae > Vibrio > Vibrio sp. 2-Bac 85. The sequence continues at coordinate 30,046 of NZ_JALAAB010000025.1, forward strand.
TATCAGCAGGATATGTTTAACAATAGTGATATTTTCTCAGTGGCCGATTATCAGGAATCGACGATACAAAAAACAATAACAGACTTAAATAAAAAACTTCCGGCACCATTATCACAGGTATTTATTTGTCATGGTTTATTACATAGTGAACAAGTTACACCGGAGAAACGTTTACAAGGATTAACAGAAAATGCATTTAATGAAGTGATGACAGCCAATGCGCTTACTCCTATGTTATGGATAAAAAACTTAATCCCAACCTTTAAACACAAGTTGAATCAAAAACAAGCCTGCAAAATCGTTGTATTTAGTGCGCGAGTTGGCAGTATTAGTGACAATCATATAGGCGGTTGGTATAGCTATCGTGCATCAAAAGCAGCGCTAAACATGTTAATTAAATCCGCAGCCGTAGAATTCTCAAGAACAGTTAAAAACGTTAAATTAATCTCTTTTCACCCGGGCACCACCGACACACCTCTTTCTAAACCTTTCCAAAAAAATGTGCCTGAAGATAAATTATTTAGCAGTGAGTTTGTTGCATTACAGCTTCTAGAAATAGTAAAAAATACTAACATCGATGGCGAAGCAAGTTTTGTCGATTGGCAAGGCAAAGCGATACCATGGTAACAACGATGAGAGTTCAATAACCACTTGCCGTAGTGATCACTAATGGTATTGTCTTTAAAGAAGAAGGATACATTTAAGGTTATCTATATTTAAGGCGTATCTACTACTCCTTGTCAAAACTATCCACCACAATTGCCCCCATTGAAGCAGGCATCGTAATAACAATAATGCGTTTAATAGCGATCAATGGGTCATCGAAGAAGGGTAACTTATTTAAGCAAAAGAGCACTAATGCAACCACTAAAGCCGTCATAAAATAAGCAATGATAATACGTGAGACAAAAACTAACTTTCTAGATTGTATATCTTTTTGGAAAACACTTTCATAGGTATAAAGTGTTAAGAATATAACAGATAAGGTTAATAACATTACCAGATTAGTATGAGGTAAAGTTTCACCTAAGCGCCACGCTTCTTCAGAAAAAGAGATCGGTACCGCCAGCGCAAAAGCACCTACAAATATTTGACTCGCATCTTCAAAATTAAAGCTAAATTTCATATAGACCCTAAGCTTATTGCCTATTAAAACAGATAAAGAAATATCAAGTTATAACATACTTGAACAAAAGTCATCGCTTTACTTATCGATAACAACTTAGCGTTAAATTATTTTGCTAGTTTTTATTAAGTACGTATGTCCATAAAATAGCAGCAAAAAAGATCCATTATTTCTTTTTTAGAATCTGGCAAAACAAGGAATTACTTCTAGAATATTAGCATATTTTATATTTGACAGGAGTCACCATGAAAGTTTCCGCCAAGGTTGTGCTTACATCCTCATTGGTTTTAATCGTAGCCATCAGTTTACTCTCTATTTTTCAGTACAAAGTAATGACTGATACATTACGTCATAACTCAAGCAGTGCTATTGAAGAGTCCAGTAATGCACTTGCATTGCAAATAACTAATTGGCTGAATGGTAAATTAGAAATAATCGATTTAACTTCACAATCAATAGATGTTGATTTTAGTGCAGAAACCATCCAACAAAGCTTTGATGCTCCATTGTTAAAAGAGGCTTTCATACTTATTTTTGGTGGGCTAGAAATTGATGGCAAAAGGCTCACCAATGATCCCAATTGGGCCCCTAAAAATTGGGATGCACGAAAAAGACCTTGGTACACACTAGCTAAATCCTCGGACCGGGCACAAATTACAGAGCCCTACCCTGATTCAGTAACAAAAGAGATATTAATATCAGTCACTGCAAATATTACAGATAAAGGTCAGTTCAAAGGTGCATTTGGTGGTGACTTAAGCTTGAAAACTGTATCGGACTCCCTTAATACGCTGACTTTCAATGATGCAGGATATGCTTTTCTACTAACTAAAGACGGTAATATCATAAGCCACCCTAATATTGAAAATAACGGCAACAATTACCAACAGTTATTTGCGGGAAAATCACTTCCGCTCCATAAAGAGATTCAAGAGATACAGGTTGATGGAAAAACTCTTTGGGTGCGCTTTACACCTCTACAAGGTTTACGTGGTATGGATTGGTATATCGGCGTTGTAGTCGACCGTAGTATTATAATGGCCGACGCTAATAAGATGGAAATGAATACCTTAATTGGAGGAACGGTATCAGTGTTACTGAGTATCCTTTTATTAGGTGCAATGATGAGAAAAATATTACAACCTGTACACTTCCTTTCTGAATCATTAGTTGAGATAAATAGCGGCAATGGTGATCTGACTAAACGTTTACCGATTATTTCCCGTGACGAGTTTGGTGAGGTAGCCACCCAATTTAACCTTTTCATTGGTAATTTACAGAATATTATTGTTAATGTGAAAGATCTGGCATCGGATATTGACCAGAGCACGCAACAAGTAAGTTCTGAATCAGAGAAAGCATCAAAAGAGCTAAGTCTTCAATTAACAGAATTAGATCAACTTGCTACAGCAATGAATGAAATGGCTTCTAGTGCAATGGAAGTGGCAGGCAATGCTCAGATAGCAGCTCAGTCCACAACAATAGCAGATCAAGAAACTGCCACAGGTGTACAAATATTCTCTAATGCAGCATCGTCAATCGACAAACTATCGATACAAATGGATATCGCTGTCGGCTCTGTCATTGAACTTGCTCAATTTAGTAATAATATAGAATCAATACTGACAGTAATAACTGGTATTGCAGAACAAACAAACTTACTTGCTTTAAACGCTGCAATTGAAGCCGCACGAGCAGGTGAAACAGGACGAGGTTTTGCAGTAGTAGCAGATGAAGTGCGCTCTCTTGCTTCAAGAACACAAGAGTCGACCAGCGAAATACGCGCCACGATCGAACAGTTACAAGCAGGTGTGCGAAAAGCTGAGGTTAATATTAAAGAGAGCCGTGAAATCGCGACAAGTACCTCTGAAGAAGCTAGTAAAGCAAATGGTGCACTGGAAAAAATTCGTAATTCAATCGCTCAAATTAGCGATATGAACTTACAGATAGCAGCGGCAGCAGAACAACAGTCGGCCACTACTGAAGAGATAAATCGTAACACAACTAATATTAGAGATATCAGCCAAGATGTATCTGAAGGTGCTTTACAACAAGTTAAATGTGCGCAACTGATGAAACAGCAAGTACAAGAACAAGATAAGCAATTAACGCAATTCAAGGTGTAATGAGGTAGGTTTTTACTTCGCCCCAATAATCATTCTTATCATAGTTGGGGCGTAGCGTTTGTTGTACTTAATATTTAAAATAAAGGATTGTACTTATCATTTGAACTCAAGGATCATTTTATTTTTCATGTACTTAGACACTAGTCCTTTGCTACTAGTCCATAGGGTTTGGAACGAAATAATTCGGGTTGTTGGGTGATTGTTGGTGCAGCATGCACTCCTTTCCAGTCAAGCAACATAATCGCTAGGACATTACGATGTTCCCCTTTTTTCAAATCAACTCCTCCGGTTACAGAAGGCACTAGACCTTGATCACGATTTAATGATTGCTGAATAACCTTTCTCGTTTTTAATACCACCGGATCATTATCTAAACCGGCCAATAAGAAGTTAATACCAACCTCCGCAACTACATCTTCTTTTGCTCGAGCAATAATAGTATCAATATTATCGCGATAGTAATCAAACAACCATTGGTGATCTTGTTCCCTAACAGAATGCTGATAATAAGCAGATGCCGCGAAGATAATATGCGTTAACCCGTAAATTTTATTACCAAATTGCTGTTCTGATAAACTACTATCCAGCGTATCAGGATAAACCTTTCTAAAGGTAGTAATAAACTCCTCTACAACATCCTGCTCGCCCAGTTGTCGTAACCAGTACACTTGATTGGCTAATTGTGCAGCCCAAGCTTTGATCATAGCCTCATTGGTTGCATATTTAGTAAAATCATAACGGCGAATAATTTGCTTTAATCTATTATTTTCAAGGTGCTGTAATCCATACTCATTGGCACGCGCCATTGACCCCAGTAAATCAACACCTAAATAAAGGTACTCTGGCATCTCCTTGGTAATTTGATAACGTAACTGACTACGCTCGCTTTCCTCCTCCAAATAGCCTTTAATGCGCTGTTCTGCATACTTTCTGATCTGCTGCGGTGTATGCACTTCGTTAGCAAAAAAATTTAAACGACTGGCAACTCGCGCCATGTCCGACCATATTGCAGCTGCATATTTATTATCAAGCGTTTGTCGGTACATTCTCAAGCCATAATGGCCAGACTTAAAAGCAGGCAAAGTATATAAACGAGCTTCATAGGTACTACGAATTAAATCTGCATCCTGTTCAAAGCTAGGATTAAGGTTAGTGGTTTGTGTGGTTAATTGATTTTGAATATCAACAACGGGCGTATTGATAGAAAGCAGTGGCTCTGAACTATATACGTTTAAAGTAACTAGCAAAGAGATAATAATAGAACTGGTAATATGTAAAAATCTCATACAACTTCCTTTTTGTCTTAGCTAACCATCATTTAAATAACTGATTAACCCAACTAATTAAGTGAGCCAATTAATCGAGTTAACTAATCAAGCTAATTAAAATATACGATGACTGCGCAATCTCTATAAAAAAACAAAGACCATTAAATAATTAATGGTCTTTGAATACAGGATAACTTATCTCTCAGCGATATTATTTATACAACAAACATATAACTTAACGATTAAACATCATTGTTTTTTAACCAGCCCAAAGCAATAATGCCATAATTTGCGGTGATAAAATCCGCAAGAACATAACTAAAGGATAGACTGTTGCGTAAGCAAGCGCTGAAGCGCCGCTTGTTGGGTGAAGGCCATTAGCAAAAGCCAATGCTGGAGGATCAGTCATTGAACCAGCGAGCATTCCACATAAGCTAAGATAATTTATTTTAGTAAATATCCGAGCAATAAAACCTACAGTAAGAAGGGGAATAAAAGTAATTGCGATGCCATAACACATCCAAATAAGTCCATCTCCTTCAGTAAGTGTTTCTAAAAATTGTCCGCCTGATTTTAACCCAACAACTGCTAGAAAAAGAACTATCCCGATTTCACGTAATGCAAGATTAGCACTTGGCGGCATAAACCAATAAAGCTTACCGATACTGCCAATTCTAGCTAAAATCAGTGCAACAATTAAAGGGCCTCCTGCTAAGCCTAATTTTAAGGCAACCGGAAAACCTGGAATAGTAATAGGAATTGAACCAACTAACATACCTAAACCGATTCCAATAAACACAGGTAGCATCTGTACCTGTTGCAGTTTTTGCTCTGCATTACCAACAACAGCCCCTACTGCATCAATTGCATCTTGGCGCCCCACTAAATTTAAAATATCCCCAAATTGTAACGACATTGAACTACTGGGTACTAGCTCAATACCACTGCGATGAAGCCTTGAAATTACCACATCATAAGTTTCAATTAAGTTTAGTTCTCCAATCTTTTTATTTAAGACTTCATCGGCAGTAACCACTACGCGCACTGAACGCAAATTTGTCCCCTTTGTCGAGAGAGAGGCGTCAACCACTTCACCGATAATTAAACGCGCTTCATCTAATGACTTTTGATCGCCGACCAAATTTAATAAATCGCCCATTTTAACAATGGTACCCGCAGTCGGTATTAACAACTCGTCAGCATGCTTTAAGCGAGAGCAAACAACACGACCACTATTAATGATAGGAATATTCTTAATCATTAAACCATCTAAATTAATATTATGAAGTTCAACATTAATTGAATTCAGATTAGAATTTTTTTTCCCAGTCTGATTATCAAAAGAATCAGCTTCCTCATTAATATTTACTCGGAAAAACCAACGTATGATCCACATTGTAAATAAAATACCTAAGATACCAAAAGGGTATGCGATTGCATAACCCATACCTGTTTGCCCAAGTAATTCGGATGTAGCACCAAGCTCTCCCATAATCTGCTGGCCCGCCCCTAATGAAGGCGTATTAGTAACAGCTCCGGAAAAAATGCCTAGAATAATAGGTAATGGAACATCAAATAATTTATACAACACAGCGGTGACAATACAGCTAAGTAAGACCAATAAAGCGGCAAAGCCATTTAATCGCATTCCAGAATTACGTAACGAAGCAAAAAAGCCAGGGCCAACCTGAATACCAATAGTATAAACAAATAAGATTAGACCAAACTCTTGAATGAAATGTAGGGTATGCATATCAAGTTCAATTCCGTATTGTGTACTAAAGTGGCCCACAAAAATGCCACCAAAAAGTACCCCTCCAATACCAAGCCCGACGCCATAAACTTTCCAACTTCCTATCCATAAGCCGATCACTGCAACCAGTGATAACATGCTAATAGATAGTGCGATCTCACCCATAAAAACTCCTTTAATAAATAATAGCCAAACCGATAAAAATAGATTTATTTATGCGATTTGGAATCAGTGAACAGAGTGAAAAGAGTGTAAAGCTAATTGATAAAAGTTATCGTTAAAAAGTAAGCAATGGCAATCAAATCAAACTAATAGGTAGGTATAATAGGTCTATTATTAATCATAATTAGCTATCTAAATCACACTTACTTAGTGATATTTACAAAGGGAATAAATAGATATCAAAAACAAAGGTCAGATCTCATAATTGATTTTTATTGAATCGATAGCAGACAAGATGTGTATCGATCAAATATTGAATGAAGAACTTCAACCATCCAGAGCTAAGGTCGTTCATTTAAAAGTGTAGAAGTATCAATCCCGCCCTACCTATCGCTCTAAAAGATGGCAACTCAGTGGCGCTTTTTTATGCCCTGCTCAGCAGGACATCACCACCAAAACCCTAAACGAAAAAATCCCTGCTGACATAAGTCAACAGGGATTGTTCGTATTAGGCGCTT
>NZ_JALAAB010000026.1:0-34384 GCF_037546705.1 Vibrio sp. 2-Bac 85
CGCATTGTAAATGTGGTGATACGGATGGAGTGAACAAATGGTTCACTTTGTTGTGCTAATGAATAAACCCAGTAATAACAGTGGTTAGACGTGTTTTTTATGATAAGAAGGATAATGATTAACTTGTTTTTAAAGTGAAGATAAGTAGCTATGAACGGATAAATATATCCTTTTTATCAAGCAGACAAGTCAATGAGAGTAAGTGTTGTAGAGCAGTTTTGTAGTATAGAGTAACTTAAATGATAAATATAAAAAAAGCAATAATTGATAGGTTTTACCATTTTTAATGTATTTAAAATAGAGCTGATTTTTACTTTGAAAATTGCTTTAAACAGGTTAAAAAAGGTTAAATGATTTTTAAAAATATTTAAAAAAACCATACAAATACAGGAGTGAAATATATTTTATGGATCATCAACTTCGTAATTTCTCATTCAGTAAATGAAAAAATAAAGAAAGGAAATAACTGAGTACTACAATTTTTAGAGCATTAACTTTTATAAAATTTATTAGATTATAAGCTTTAGAACGTCATTAACTGGTGTTTTTACGTCACCATTCGTGCCCGCGCTTGAGAAGCTGTTCATTGACCAGTTAATTAATGGGTTTTATCAAAAAAGATGTGTTCAAAGTGATGGAGAGCGAATAAGTATCGAAGCGAATCTTATGTAATAAAATAGAAGATCTGGCATTGCTATAATTTAAAACAAAATAGGAAAGTTATGATGGATCTTTATCAATCCTAAATGTCGGCAAAGTATCGAATATCTATGGCAGACCATGTGCCAACTTCCCTATTGTATTTTATGATGCTTTACAGTTCTTTAATATTAGGCATACGTTAATCAATAATTTGTAATAGGGCATATTCAAATAAAAAATTTAATAGTGTGAAGTTATTAACTTTTTAATGATTACAAATAAGGTAGCATCTCCTCATTAAATACTTAACATGTTAAGTAATTTTTGTATTCAGGGAGGTTTTTATGGGAAGTCTTAACGCTAATATAGTGCAATTACATGAGTTTCAAAATGAAGTTGTTACGTTATTAAGCTCTAGTTTTAATATAGCTGGCACAGTCAGTTATTTGGTGGATGAATCTTGTAAACCCTTGTGTTACGAGATCTCTAATATTGCTCCTATGATGCACCGCGAATACATTGAAAATTTTTATAAGGTGGATCCTTTACACCCGACAAATTTTCAACATAAGTCAGAGAGAGTGGTGAGAATGAGTGATTTGGTTCCGAGAGCGCAGCAGGCCGAACATACCTACTATTCTGATTTTGTAACGCAATGGAATTTAAGAGATATTATTGAGTTATTCTATTATCAGGATGGTGTCATGATTGGTGGTTCTTCACTTTTTTTCAACCAACAATCAGATGAGCTTAATAAAAATGAGTTAGTCAGGTTAGTGGGGCTACAACGATATATAGAGTTCACTTTAAATAAACAGCTACAGAATAAAACTAAGATTAGCTATGAAGATTTTTGTATGCAGTATGGTTTAACGAATAAAGAGAAAATAATTCTTCAACTGGCTATTCAAGGATTACAAAATAAAACCATTGCATCAAATCTAAAATCGAGCTTACCGACTGTAAAAACGCATTTACAACATCTATTTTCTAAATTACAAGTGAGTAGTAAGATTGAGTTAGTAAATAAAGTTTATGGTGCAAACTGTATTCTATAAGTTGATTTTCACTGACTTTGACTATTGAATTAGCTCGAGTAGAGTGGTATTCGTGGGAATCTAAGTTAATTAAATTCACTCGATAATGATCATAACTGAAACATTATCGAGTGAGTTTTATATTAAATTTTATTAATGTTGGTCACTTGCAATAAGCTATTTTCTAATAAACCTTCTAGCCCAAATTCAACACCAAAACCTGACATTTTACAGCCTCCAAATGGGACGTGCGGTAGTATTTCAGCATGACCATTGATCCAAACCGTCCCACAATCTAATTTTGATGCTAATTGCATTGCTGAGTCTAAATCCCCCCAAATTGAACCACCTAAACCAACCTCTAAAGAGTTAGCTTGTTGAATTGCATCATCAACGTCAGTGTATTTAATAATAGGAACAACTGGCCCAAACTGCTCTTCATCAACAATACGCATCCCATGGTTTGCATTACCTACAATAGTAGGGGGGTAAAAGTAACCGGGAGTATCTAATCTGTTGCCACCGGCATAAATAGTCGCGCCGTGCGATTTAGCATCTTCAACCAGTGAAATAACTTTTTCTAACTGATTTTTATTCTGGACTGGACCAAATGTGGTATCCGCTGATAAACCTGAACCAACAATATTCTTATCCGCTATTTCAGCGAGTAATTCACATAATTGATCATGTTGCGATTGGTGTACATAAATTCGTTTAATAGCGGCACATGTTTGCCCCATATTAATGAATGCTGTATTAAAAATAGCTTCAGCCAGTTTGCTTAAGTTGGCATCGGGTAGAATCACCGCTGCATCATTACCGCCAAGTTCTAGGGTTAAACGCTTAAGGTTATTTGCTGCTGATTTCATGATACGTTGGCCGCTTAAGGTTGAGCCAGTAAACACTATTTTATTGATTTTTTTGTGTTCACTCATTGCTTGGCCAATCTTTCCATCGCCACACACCACACTAAAAACACCTGCAGGCAATACATCTTGAAGTAGTTCTCCCAAGCGTAAGGTATTAATAGGGGTCAACTCAGAGGGTTTGCTAATAACCGTATTACCCATTCTAAGTGCTGGTATTATGTGCCATATTGCAATCATTAATGGCCAGTTCCATGGCGTGATTGAGCCGACAACGCCGATTGGTTTACGTCTACCTTCAATGCGCTTGTCATCTGTTTCTTGATAAACTTCAACCGGAATGTCGATATTGGTAGCATACCTAGTCCAAGCGACTGCGCCACCTACTTCCATATGTGCAAGTTGTAATGGTTTACCTTGTTCGTTGACTATTATATTGGCGAGTTGTTCTGCATTTTCTTCGATTGTATCTGCAATTTTATTAATATAAACATCTCGTTCTGCTTGGCTTAATGCACTCCAAGTTTTAAATGCATTCACTGCACCTTCAACGGCTAAATCAAGTTGCTCTATAGATGCTTGTGGCGCTTCATATATCACTGTTTCATCTGCAGGGTTAAGCACGGAAATAGGGGATAAATCGCCTTCTGCATTGGCACCGTTTATTGTCATCCATAATTTGTTCATTTATTTCTCCTAGTTAATATTTATTTTTTTGAGTCTTTAACTAACGTCACTACAAATAATGTGATCGATACAATGATCATGATCAGTAGCGTCAAACTAATTGGTCGTTCTACAAAAATGGCGAAATCACCGTTAGAAACGCCAAGTGCTTGCTTCACTCGAGTTAGAAATACAGGGCCTAGCACTAAGCCAAGAATGATTGGAACCGCGGGAATTTGCTCTCTTTTTAAAATGTACCCAAAAATTGCAAAGCCTAATGCAATGAGCGCATCTGAAAATTGATAATTTTGGCTATAACTACCGATAAAACCAAGAATCAAAATAATAGCGCCTATGAAACGACCTCTAATTCTTGTTAAATTAACAATTAATTTGCTGGAAAAAGTCAGGTATAAAAATGCCACAATATTGATTAAAAAAATCGATATATATAATCCCGAAATAAATTCTGGGTGCTCAGCAAATAGGGTAGGACCGGGTATATAATTATGAACCATAAATACTGACAGTAACATCGCCATCAAAGCATCAGCAGGGATACCAAATGCAAGTAGGGGGATCATAACTGATGCCGTTACCGCATTATTTGATGTTTCAGAGGCAATTAATCCCTCTTCAGCTCCGTTACCAAATTTCTCTGGTGTCTTAGAAAACTTTTGTGCAAGGGTATAAGAAAAGAATTGAGAGCCAAATTCACCAACACCGGGTAATAACCCCATGAGAACGCCCAATGCTGCTGAACGAAAAGCGGTCCACTTATATTTCCATACCACTAACATGCCAGAGAATCTGCCTTCTCCTTCATATTTTGTAATTTGTGAGTCATTGCCTTTTTGAGATAGCAGCACAAATGCTTGTGACATAGCAAACAAACCAATGACTGTTGGGACCAGAGGTACTCCTCCGTATAACCATTCTTGTTCAAATGTATAGGTCATGGTGTTATAAGACCTGTCAATGCCAATCGAGCCAAAGAATATACCTAACCCAAGCATCATTGCGGCTGAAAATGCTTGTTTATAATGTGCCATAACAACAAAAATCATGCCTAAAGCGGCTAACATAGCAAATTCTGTCGAGCCAAATAATGTGGCTACCTGTGATAGTATTGGTGCTAAAAATATCAGTGATAGCACACTAATAATACCGCCTACAAAAGACGAAGAATAAGCAATCGAGAGTGCTTTTTTACCCTGCCCTTTTTTGGTCATCGGGTAACCGTCATAGGTGGTTAGCACGGCAACTGGCGTCCCTGGGGTATTCATCAAAATGGCTGGGATCGCACCGCCATACCATGCGCCACCATAGACGCCAAGTAATAGCGTGACGCCCGGTAACGGGTCCATTGCAAATGTCATCGGTAATAAAATAGCAATAACGCCGGCAGGTTCAAGACCAGGAATAGAGCCTATTGACACCCCTAAAATTGCCCCAAAAATAATAGCAAGCATAACGTTTATCGTTATTATTTCTTGCATGCCTAATAAGAAAACATCCATAATTTTATCTCTATTTACAAGTACATATTCGCGAATTCAGATAAAGAATCGGGAAACAAGTTATACAGCCAAACATCAGGTAACCAAACACTAACGATGACTCTAAATATTACGATCAAGATGGAGACTGAGATAAGCGACATAACCACCCAAAAGCGATTAAATAGATTACTAATCCAAAGCATTGAAATGATCAGTACAAAACTTGAGATAGCAAAACCGACCACTGACAAACTTGCGATAAATAAGTAAAAAAACATGCTAATTATAATCGCGGTTCTATATTTACTGACTGCGTTAAAACTTAACTCAATGGGGTTTACATTTTTCAAACAGTGAAAATTTTTCTTAGTGTTGACTAATAAATAGGTACCACTAAAAATTGAAATAATAGATAGCCCAAATAAAGGGGCAACAAAAGGCTGAGAATACCAGCCATGTGTAGTTGTTACTGCCGCTGCTTCAAAGGGTTGTAGAAGTATCAGCACGAGGGAGCCAATAAAAGATAATAAATAAAAGTAATAGTTCATCGGTAATTCATTGTCCGTTGAGTCACTTGTATTTTTTTCATCTATCTCGATTTCAATCGCCATTCTTTTCTCCCTTATTGTGAAAATATGAGTAGATAATTTATCTACTCATATTTAAATTACTTCATATATTCCAATAACTCTTTCGCACCTAAAAAATCATTGTTAATAATAGTTTGTGCTTCTTTTCCGCCAATCCAAAAAACATTCGCTCCAGTGCTTTCACTGATATCTTTTACCTGTGGTGACTTTAATGCCGCCTGTGCTATATCAGCAATTTTTTGTTTGATATTTTCAGGTGTGCCTTTTTTAACAAATAGACCATTCCAGGTTGTTTGACTTACACCTGTTTGCTCATTAAGCGTTGCTACATCAGGGCTAATACTCATGCGATCTTGAGTGATGGAAGCGATAATTTTGACATCGCCTGATTGTAAGCAGGATAGGATAGTTTGTGTGGTTGTATTAACAACGTCTGCATCACCATTTGCTAAGGTGTTACAGTTAATGGAATCAAAGGGAGCATTTGAAGAGAATTTAAGGCCAACTTTATCTGCAGCTTTAAATGTGATCGCTGTTGGTAGAGCTTGATAACCAAAATGTGCTAGCGAGACATTGTTTTCCTGAGAATACTTAGCTAGCTCAGCCATATTGTTATAGGGTGCGTCATTTTTAGCTGCAATTACAAAAGGATAATCTAAAAAAATACCGACAGGCTCAAAGGTATTTTGATCAAAAGGTGCATTACCAGATATGATCTGAGTCGTCAGAATGTCTGCTACAAAAGACCCTATGGTGAGGCCGTTAGCTTTACCTCTACCGACCTGAGCCGCTCCAATAACGCCACCACCGCCAGGTTTATTAATGACAGTCGCAGGTTTACCTGTTTGGCTAGACATCTCTTCAGCAATTAAACGCGTAAGGATATCTTCGATATCACCGGGCGGCCAAGGAACAATAAATTTTACAGGTCTATTAGGATACTCCGCGGCCATGACAGGAACAGCAGAACATACGACAGGTAGTAACATTGCTAAACAAACTTTTAATTTTTTCATATTAAATCCTTTGATGATTATTGATTAAAGTGTTGCTAAATTTTTACGGGCTTCCAATCCATTTGGAAGGGGGACCATTAAAACTGGGATTGTTGCTGTTTGCAGAACTTTATTGACTGTAGAGCCTAAGAACATTCTAGAAAAAGGGCTGGATTTACGGTTTCCCATAATAATTAAGCCGGCATTGGTTTTCTCTGCTACGTCTATGATGACTTTTTCCGGAGGACCAAATTCTATATTAATTGAAAATTTAGGGGGAGTGCCTAAGTCACTAAATTTAACCAGTGCAAATCGCTGTATCCTTTCTCTTATTTTTGATGCGGTTTCTTGCTTTCGTTGAGAAGAATGGATTTTTTCTATTCCCTTTGGCAGATATGAATAGGAAGCCTCGGATGTGATGGTTTTAATACTTTCAATCGCATGAACGTAAACAATTTCTGCTTGGTTCTTTATTGCTTGATTAATGGCAACATCAAATGCTCGCCAGCTTCCTTGACTAGCGTCTGAAGCATAAATGATGACTTTAATATCGTTTCTCATGGCATTTCCTTTTCATAACTGGTGAGCTATTAAAAAAGATAATCCCTCTCATTGAAATCAACCTTAAGGATGAGAAAGCGTATTTTAGCGGTGTAATCTGACCTATGTCGCATTTGTGTTTTTAGTTATGCCACAATCAATATTTTTCTTTTTAAATTAAAGTTGTTATTAATCAGTGGATTAGGTTATTTTGTTCTGAATTTTACTCTGAATGAATACTGCTTTATCAACCTTACGGCTGATTGTTAGCTGTTGATGGCTATGTTTTTATATCGTCATAAAAAACGCTAAGGAAGAGAAGATGAAAAGACATTTAGACTCTGAAACATATTACTCAGCAACAAAGAAATATGACTTAAGTTTCCCCAGACTGACAGACGATATTGAAGCTGATGTGGTCATCATTGGAGGTGGGTTTACAGGAGTTAACACCGCACTTGAATTGGCTGAAAAAGGTTTTACTAATACGGTTATTTTGGAAGGACGCTACCTTGGTTATGGTGGCACGGGACGAAATGGTGGGCAAATTATGGCGGGTCTTGGCCATGATTTAGATACCGTTAAAAAGCACGTTGGACCTGAAGGTCTTCAAGAGCTATTTAAAATAGGTAATTTAGGTGCTGCTATTATTAAAGAGCGTGCAGAAAAATATGATATCAAGGCAGACTTTCGTCATGGTTACGCTTATTTAGGCAGTAATCCTCGTCAAGAAAAAACACTCAGAGCATGGGAAAAGGAATTCAAATCAGTGTCTTCTGATACTGAAATTGAATTGCTAACCGGATCCGATGTGAAAAGTGTTGTAGGTTCAGATGCTTATAGTTGTGCTTTAAAACATATGGGAGCAGGGCATGTCCATTCTTTAAACTTATTGTTGGGCGAAGCCAAAGCCGTAACAGAACTTTACGGTGTAAAAATTTACGAAAATTCAATGGTTATTTCCGTTGAATATGGCGATACCATTACTGTTCGGACTCCGACCGGTAGTGTTAAAGCTAAAAAATTATTATGGGCTTGTAATGGTTTCCTAGAGGGTATGGAGCCAGAATTACACAAAAAAACTATCAATACTCATGCATTTCAAATGGCAACCGAACCTTTATCCGATGAACTTATTGAACAGATAAGCCCTATTAGGGGAGCTTACAGTGATATTCGACCTGTTATCGATTACTACAGAGTAACAAATGAAAACCGTTTGTTATTTGGCGCGGCGACTCGCGCTATAGAGAACATCCCAAATGATCTTAAAGCTTGGAATCGAGATCAAATGTTAAAAATATTTCCATACTTAGATAAAGTCAAAGTTGATTATGCATGGGGGGGGCCATTATGTGTTAGTGCAAGTCTCTTTCCACAAATGGGCACTTTAAAGAATCATGATAATGTTTTTTATGTACAAGGATATTCTGGCTTTGGAGTAACACCTAGCCATATTATTTGTAAAGTATTAGCAGAGGGAATGACTGAAAGAACAGAAAGATATGACCTGATCAGTGGCATCCCACATGTCACAATACATGGTAAAGATTATATCGCACCTGCACTTTTAACCGGAGGGAAGATGTGGCATCAAATTTCAGGTTATTGGAATGGGCGTCGTTAAATTAAACAACAATTAACTCAAAACAATTAACTAAAAACAAAGGATTAAAAAATGAAAGCAATATTACTTAACTCAGCATTACCTGAAATGATGGAAATCGGTAGCGTAACAAACCTTGGTTCAACTATTATCGAAGGTGACCCTCAAGCAAGTATTGCAATGGTTGATGGCGGCCCTGAAGACGCTGTTGCTTGTGGTATTTTTAAATGTACAAAAGGCGTATTTTCAATGCAATATCCTTTTACTGAGCACGCAACTATTTTGCAAGGAAAGTTGCTATTAAAGAATCTAGACACGGGTGAAGAAGAAACTTTTGGACCTGGTGATTCTTGGTTTGTAGCGCAAGGCACCAAAGTTGAATGGCATGTACTTTCTGAGTATTTTGTTAAGCATTATTTATCAGTAGCTAAATAAAAAATATTTACGCGAACTAAGCTATTTAGGCTTAGTTCGCGGTGCATCCCAGAAAAAACAACATTCAGAAAACTATATTTTTTGCTTATGTATTTGGGGTAAACGCATCAGACAAAATAAGTCTCCTCTCAAAGTAAATCATTAATTACCAAAAATTTGAAAGCTAAATCACCCCGTGTACTTAAAGTTTACCAGCAAAATTTCGGATCACTTTATGGAATGTAGTAAGCCAAACAAAACGTGGAAAGAAAATCATCACCTAAGTGACACGGGCCATCTTTTAACTTCGGACTTAACTGGCAAAGCTGTTCGCTTGCATTATAAATCTGGGCATGTGCTAGAGCAACATTGGTTAACAGGCCACTGTATATTGTGGAAGGGAATATCAGGCGGGCTTGATGGTCACTCTCAGACTGAAGAATATAACGCCGTTAAAATTGCTGATAATATTTATTTGATTAGTTGGATTGAGGCATCGACCACAACGGTAGTTAATGGACTTGATATTTCTGGCCCTTGGTTAACGGATGTGGTTTTAGATTTTGAAAAAATGATTGCAACAGCTAGTTGGATGGGGCCAACAAAGAACGGTCAGGTTGAGCATGTATTAGATCAAGCTACGATGCATTACATCGAGTGTGAATCCATGGTTATTAATAGTGAGAATAAATGATGAGTGTTAATAAACTATTAGCAAGGCGCTATAAGGTAATGGGTGAATATGCACCCTTATTTTATGATCAACCTATCCATATTGTTAAAGGGCAAGGTGTGTGGCTTTATGATATTGATGGCACAAAATACCTTGATATGTATAACAATGTCCCAACCGTAGGGCATTGCAATCCGTATGTCGTTAAACGTATTACTGAGCAAGTACAAACGTTAAATGTGCATACGCGTTATTTGCATGAAACTATCGTTGAATACTCAGAACGCTTATTGGCCACCTTTGATCAAAGCTTAGATATGTTAGTAATGACTTGTACCGGCAGTGAGTCTAATGATATCGCGATCAGAATGGCTCGAGAGCATACTGGAAAAATGGGTATTATATGCACCGATGATGCTTATCATGGTAACACCACTGTTGTTGATGAAATAGCCACGCAATTTCATCAAGGGCAAGTAAAAGGTTGTAATGTTAAATCTATCCCTACTCCTGACAGTTATCGTCCATTAGATGGTTTAACGGGAACAGCTTTAGGTAGTGCCTATGCGGATAAGGTTAAGCAAGCAATCGATGAGTTCAACGCAGAAGGAATTGGTTTTGCTGCGATGTTAATTTGTCCGATTCTTGCTAACGAAGCAATACCGGTTATTCCTGAAAAATTTATAGAATTAGCAGCGCAGCATGTTCGTGATGCTGGTGGTTTGGTGATTTTTGATGAAGTGCAATCGGGTTTTGGGCGCACTGGTAGTATGTGGGGATATCAACAAACAGGTGTCGTGCCCGATATCGTTACCTTAGGTAAACCAATGGGAAATGGACACCCAGTCGCTGGGGTTGTTACTAGCACCAAACTTATGGATGAGTTTCGTTCACGTTCAGAATATTTTAATACCTTTGGGGGAAATCCAGTTTCTTCAGCCGCTGCACTTGCTGTATTAGACGTGATTCAAAAAGATAATTTAATCGAAAATGCTAGAAAGATTGGTGCTTATCTCAAAGATGGATTAGAGCAATTAAAAGAGAAATATCAGCTCATTGGAGATGTTAGGCAGCGTGGCTTATTTATAGTTGTTGAACTGGTATTAGACTTAGAAAGTAAAGAACCCGCACCAGAGGCTGCGCACGCCATTGTTGAGTCGATGAAAAGTCAGGGCATATTACTAAGTAAAACGGGTATTGCTAGAAACGCATTAAAAATGAGACCACCAATTGTATTTAACCAAGAGAACGCTGATCAAGTACTGAGCGCATTGAATCAAGCATTCAATGAATTAAATTAGTAAGGTGGGACTATGGACAAAGTGAGCAATAGTTATGAAGCAGCAATAGCAGTTTTATCAGATTGGGGTCTTGAAGGCAGTGAAATATCTCTTATTAAAGAAAGAGAAAATGCAGTTTTTGAAATTATAACCTCATGCCGGACACGTTATGCATTACGTATTCATCGTGCTAATTATCATTCAGATAAAGCACTGTTATCTGAATTAATTTGGATGGCGGCAGTTCAAGAAACGGAAATTAACGTTCCACAGGTTATTCCAACATTGGATAAACGGCTTTTTTCTCATGTTGAGATTGCTAATGATATACGACAAGTAGACTTATTTGAGTGGGTAGAGGGTGAACAACTAGGAAGTGTTGAAGAGGGTCTTGGCGAAAACCTTGCTCACATTAATGATGTTTTTACAAAAATAGGTGAGACCGCGGGGTTGTTGCACAATCAATCAAGCCAATGGCAACAACCCAGTGATTTTGAACGCCTAGCTTGGGATACTAACGGATTAATAGGAGAACAACCTAACTGGGGCTGTTTTTGGAAACTTGAATCATTAACAGAACAACAAAAATCACTATTAGCTAAGGTAACTGTAAAAGCTAAGCGTGCGTTGATAGAATTCGGTCGTGAGCCTCAGCGGTTTAGTATGATTCATGCTGATTTTTCTCCTGAAAATATTTTATACGATGGTAATAAAATTCAATTAATTGATTTTGATGATGCAGGTATGGGGTGGCACCTGTTTGAAATAGCAACCGCACTTTATTCTTTCCAGTCAGATCCAAATTATGATACGGCTAAAAGTGCTCTGATACGGGGCTATCGTAATGTTCGATCGTTATCTGAACATGATATTAAACAACTGCCACTTTTTATGGCTCTGAGAGGGATAGCTTATCTAAACTGGCTTCAGACTCGCCAAACAGAGCAAGCGGCTCAAGCATTAGCGGCTGAACTCGTTGCTAGTTGTATGTTGGCTGTTAAGCAATATTTATCTCCTCTTGAGGAAGTTGCTTAAAAAGTAACAACACAGGTTTTGTACGTATAAATTAAATTTGACTAAATAAAAGCATCGGCACCATGTTGTCATTGATTTATAGATGACTACATGGACCTATGAATCATCAATGAAAGGGTATTTTATGGAAAATAAAACAGAATGGGTTCAAGTTGGCGATTTGGCCGCAGGTTTTGCACCAGATTCTAATATTTTAGAGTATGTTAATGACTTAGAAGGTAAAACTTTAGATTGTTTCATGGAAAATGGATGGTTGATACGACACACTTTTCATAGTGAAAACCGTTTAACCTGGGAAATTCTGGAGGGGAAAGGTGTGGGTGAAAAAGTCATTGAATCGTACACTGCTACCTGTATTCGAGAAGGGATTTATTTTATTGATTTTATTAAGTCTCAGGAGAAAGCAACTACTGTTAGCTTAATTATTAATTTAAACACAAATAATGGTACTGCTGTTATTAATAGAATGCCGTCAAAAGAGGAAACAATGCGCCCAGCATACCAAAGCGTTCTGGATGGTGATTTACTGACGGCAGTTGATTCAGCTTTTGTACAATTTACCATTGGTACGGCATACACTGAAGGTAGAGGCCATCACATTACCGATCAACTTATTGGCAAAAGAGTACAATATACCTATAGTCCACACGAGTCTTATGAGCATGTATATTTGAATCAAAATTATTATACATGGCAATGCCTTAACGGTGTTGAAAAGGGCTTGGCAGATACTGACCTTTGTCATTATTACAAAATTGATGAAGCGCTATACTTATTTGTTTGGCGTGAAAAAATCATACCGACAGCTGGTGTAATTATGATTGATCTTAAACGTTTAAAAACAACGGGGAAAATCGTAGGTTATGATGGTACTGATTTTAAAAAACTCAATAACTTTCCCGTTGGTGCCTATGCTAAGTTACTCAATGAAACTAACCATCTCATTTAATTGAGCTTATCTATTGACTTAAAGCGATAGCGTTTTAAGTCAATTATGCAAGTATGGGTATAAGATAGCCCATACTTTTTGTCACCATGGCAGTTTTGTTTCACTTATTAATATTATCCCCATTAACCACTTCAATTCAATTCAAGTTGTAACAATTACTTGTAACAACTACTCGTTACACACCCTCAGTATTTGCCCCGTATACTTCTAAGATCAACCTATCTTTTTTCATCACTTTTCAATGAGACACTTTATTCAATGCTTAACTTTCGAAAGCTCAACTTTGGGTTGTTATTTAAACACTAGATGCTATTCATTTAAATACTATATGCTGAGCCGCAAACAAGTAACTTAACGTGTTAACTACAATTTTAAAGTTTTTATACGGAATATCAGCTGTTTATACTCTTTTTGTTTTTTTCGTTTATATAAAACAACTATTACTAAGTAATGAGACACGTGTCTTATAAGTACGTTAAATTCATTTTTACCTAAAAAATATAGTGTGTTACGCGATTATAGAAAGAGAGGGAGAGGTCACATAACAATAAATATGTCGTTAAAAGAGCTTAATATCAGAAGCTAATTCCTTTAACATGATTTCAAGTAAATGGTTAACGCGTTAAGTAAGTGGGTTTGTAAAGGTTGAATAATGAATGATCCTTAACAATCCAATCTACCGCTTAAGTGCTTGTAAGTTGCTGTATTAGCAAAGACATAATCATATACATGGACATATTAGTAATGAAAGGGGTTGTTTTAAACCCATTTTAAACGAATTAAATACCTCAAAGGAGAGCAATAATGATGAAAACGAATTTTTTGAAATTTATGATTGCATTATGTTTTAGCTTAGTAATATCAAAAGCAGCAAGTGCAGCTCAAGTTTTACATGTAGCAACTTGGTTACCACCTAGCCACACCATGAATGTCGATTTTTGGCCAACTTGGGGGAAATGGGTAGAAGAAGCGACAGAGGGTCGAGTTACTGTAAAAGTTGAATACGGAATGGGTCACCCAAAAAGTATTTATGACTTAGTTGAAGATGGTGTAGCTGAAGCAGGTTTTAGTTACCACGGATATGTACCGGGCCGCTTCAAACTACCACAGGCTGTTGAATTACCAGGTTTAGGTGTTAAAGCAGAAGCTGCCTCGGTTGCTCTTTGGAGAGTACAACAAAAGTACTTTGCCAAAGCGCATGAATTCGAAGGTTTAACATTAATTGGTATGTTTACTCACGGTCCAGGTTATGTGCATACCATCGATCCTATTACTAGCCTTGCACAATTAAAAGGTAAGAAAATTCGTATTGGCGGTGGTATTCAAAGTGAATTAGGTGAGCGTTTAGGTATTACACCAATCGCAGCACCAGCTTCAAAAGTGTATGAAATGCTACAACAGGGCGTTATTGACGGTGTATTTTTACCTATTAACGAGCAAAAAGCGTTACGTTTAGCTGAAGTTGCACCGAATGTATTAAAAGTACCAGGCGGTATGTACTTAGGAAGTTTTTCTATTTTTATGAATGAAGATTTTCTAGCTAATTTAAGTCAAAAAGATCGTGATGCGATAATGAGTGTGTCGGGTGAAAAACTATCTGCATTAGCAGGGCGTTTATACGATGAAGATGATATTAAAGGTGAGCAATACGCTAAAGAAATGGGCGGTAATATCGTTGAAGCTGAAAAAGGCGGAAAACTTAGCCAAGAATTTCAAAAAATTAGCGAAGGTTTAGAAGCTGAATGGGTAGAAAGTGTTAAAGATACTGGCGTTCAAGGTCAACAAGCTTTGGATGAATTAAAAGAAATTGCACAAAATTACGGTAACTAATTATGACGCTAAATAATTGGATTTCAGCACACTATGAAGAACAAGGTATGGCCATTAAATGGGTTGCCTTCTCATTAGAGCTTATTGCAGGTATTACATTGTTATTACTGATGTTTATTACTTGTACTGATGTGGTCGGGCGGTATCTATTCAACAACTCTTTAGATGCTGCAAGTGAGTTAACAGAAATTGGTATTGCCATCATAGTATTTGCTGAGATGCCAATTATTACTTGGCGTGGTGGTCATGTTGTTGTTGATATGTTGGATAATTTCTTAGGCGGAACCATTGTTAAAGTGTTGGGTGTTCTTTCAATATTGGTTATTTCAAGCTCTTTATACTATTTAGCGGCCAAAATATTTTTTCTAGGTGCTCGCTCAATTAGGCGCTCAGAGGCCAGTGAATTTCTCGCTATTCCAATGGGATACGTGGTGCAGTACATCGCAATAATGAGCTGGGTAACTGCTGCGACAGTGATTAGTTACGGTACTTATCACCTATTAAAGAAAACAAAATCTACCAAAAACAAAGAGGCTTAATATGACGATTGCATTAATTGGTTTTGCGATACTGTTATTGATTATTATTGTCGTACGTATTCCTATTGCGTTCGCGATGGGCATAGTAGGCTTTGCAGGGTTTGCTTACCTGCAGGGCTTAAGCTTCGATAACATGATGACGTTTAATTGGAATAGTAGCTTATCAATGGCTGCAAAACGAGTAGCTGACACTGCTCAAGAATATAGTTTATCGGTGATCCCATTGTTTATTTTGATGGGTAATTTGGTGACTAAATCAGGCTTGTCTAAAGAGCTTTATCGCGCTTCTTATTCATTTCTTGGCCATAAAAAAGGTGGCTTATCAATGGCTACGGTGGTTGCCTGTGGTGGTTTCTCTGCAATTTGTGGTTCAAGCTTAGCAACTTCTGCAACCATGGCGAAAGTCGCCATGCCTGAGATGCGTAAATATGGCTATGCAGACTCTCTAGCAACTGCATCGATTGCAGCAGGTGGTACATTAGGTATTTTGATACCACCGAGTGTGATATTGGTGTTATATGGCATCATGACTGAAACCAGTATTCGTGAGCTATTCGCAGCTGGATTCATTCCTGGTTTTATGGGCATTCTTTTATATTTGGGTGCGGTAAAGTGGACTGTTTGGCGTAATCCTGAAACAGGCCCTTGTGGTGAAAAAATGTCGTGGCAAGAGAAAAAGGCGGCGTTAAAAGGGGTTTGGGGAGTATTGATTCTATTTGGTATCGTGATGGGAGGTATTTACTTCGGTATATTTACACCAACGGAAGCAGCTGGTGTGGGCGCTGGAGGTGCATTTTTAATCGCGATAAGTAGACGTTCGCTTTCTCTTAGTGGTTTATTTGAAACATTAACAGATACTGCGCGTACTTCTGCAATGTTGTTTGCTGTGCTTATTGGTGCGCTTATTTATTCAGACTTTATTAACCGTGCAGGCATGCCCGACGACATATTTAATATGGTCAGCCAACTGCAAATATCACCAATGTTAGTTATTTTTGTCATACTGGCTATTTATATCGTATTAGGAATGGTATTTGAGAGCCTTTCTATGATGTTATTGACCGTACCTATTTTTTATCCATTAGTTCAAAGCTTAGGGTTTGACCTTGTGTGGTTTGGTATAGTAGTGGTGGTGGTGACTGAAATTAGTTTGATAACACCGCCAGTGGGGATGAATGTATTTGTATTAAGTGCGGTGCTCAAGGATGTTAAAGCTAGCACTATATTCAAAGGGGTAACACCGTTTTGGTGTGCTGATATTGTGAGGTTATTATTGGTTACTTTGATAGCACCGATCGCAATGGCATTACCGATATGGCTATATAGATAAGCCTCACATTCGTGATCGTTCATATAACAAAGGATAAGTTATGTTATCAAAAGTGAATAAAATACTATATGCGTCTGATATCGAAAAAGGATCTCGCCCTGCACTACGAGCTGCGGTTAATCTATGTGGTCGATATCAATCAGAAATTACTTACTTACACGTCATAGAGCCGATAAGTAGTGCGATTAAATCTAGGATTAATGACCTCATTGAAGAAGCTGATTTAGATGAACTCTATAATCAAAGTTTGGTAAATTTGAAGCACAAGCTTGAAAAAAGAGTAGATGACTTTTTGAAATCAGAAATGCAAGAATCCGACGTATTAAAAATGACTAAAATAAAATCCCGTATTGAAGAAGGAGTCGCCTGGAAGACCATTGTTAATGTTGCTAATGAAATGGATGCGGACCTTATTGTTATGGGCACTCGTACCTCTTCATCTACGGGGCAATTCTTCACTGGCTCAACGGCTAATAAAGTGATGTTAAATTCTAAACGTCCATTATTAATCATTCCATTAACAGATAAAGAGTAACCTAACTTTAGTTTATGATTTTTCTATTCAAAGCCTGTCAATAAGACGATCACTTTACGTGGTTTTATTATTGGCGGGCTTTTTAGTTTGTGGGGTGATCTAACAACAACTGCCTCTAATATTAACAGCTCAGTGTTACTCGTACTCTTACATACTCATTACTAACCCAAATATTTTTTACTTACCTTTGGAACATTAAGAGAGCTTTAAGAGAACATTAAGATAGCCGGCAATGCTTCATTTTAAATGAATGAACCTTTGCGTAAGCTTTGAGGCAAGCACGTTCTTTGTGGTTACATACTGACTATTAAATCTCAAATGGTCCTCCGCTTTGTAGCTTCATACGTAGAGTCTTTGCATGTTTGTTTGCTGATTTTCATGGCGAGTTATAACTACGATACAAGGGCCTTTATACAGGTCATCGCCTTATTGATGGCTTAATGACCTCTTATGGCTAGAAGGAGTGACAAATAAATTACTTGTTTTAAATAAAAATAAGGTTGATTTGAGGGAGTAAATAAACAGCTGTAATGACTAGGTTACTTTTGATGAATTATAGAAGGGAGATAACATTTAGGGAAAGTTTGTACTGTGATGGACAATATTGTTACAAATAATATTGCGATGAATAGTAAAGCTAAAAGTGAGATTATAAATAAGAAAGAGTAACGTTATGAATCATAATGTTACTCTTTATTAGTGTTAACAAAGGCTTTAAAATTATTAAAACCTATTAACTACCTAGACCGCCTAAACAGATGTATTTCATTTCTGTGTAATCATCTAAACCGTATTTAGAGCCTTCTCGGCCATTACCTGATTCTTTGATGCCACCAAAAGGAACCATAGCGGAGCTGATCGCGACTTCATTGATACCTACCATGCCATATTCTATGTTGGTAGCCATTCGCCAAGCACGGCTAATGTTGTCGGTAAAGACATAGGAAGCAAGACCAAATTCAGTATCATTGGCTAAATCAACAGCCTCTTGCTCACTATGGAATTTGAAGATCGGTGCAACAGGTCCAAAGATCTCTTCTCTAAAAATTTCCATTTTAGCATCAAGATTGGTCAAAATAGTCGGCTCAAAAAAGCAGCTTCCTAAATCTGATATGTTGCCGCCAATTTCTACTTTTGCACCTTGTTTAATTGCTTGCTGAACCAAATTATTAACATCATTAGCTGCTTTTTCTGATACTAATGGACCGTGTGTGGTGCCTTGATCAAATCCATTACCTAATTTAAATTGTTCAACTCTTGCTTTAAGTTTAGCGACAAACAGATCATAAATACCGTCTTGAACCAATATTCTATTTGCGCAAATGCAGGTTTGGCCTGAGTTTCTGTATTTGGAGGCAAGCGTTGCTTCTATCGCTTTATCCATATCGGCATCATCAAAAATAATGAGTGGTGCATTACCGCCTAATTCCATTGAAGTTCTTTTAACGGTATCTGCACATTGCTTCATTAGCACTTTACCAACAGGTGTTGAGCCTGTGAACGTAAGCTTACGAACAATCGAGCTATCAGTTAATACTTTACCTAGGTCACGTGATTTACCAACAATGACGTTGATTACCCCCGCAGGAATACCTGCACGCTCTGCTAATTCAGCTAATGCTAATGCAGATAAAGGAGTTTCTAGTGCGGGTTTAATAATGATCGTACAACCTGCAGCTAAAGCTGGCGCAGCTTTACGAGTGATCATTGCATTAGGAAAGTTCCACGGAGTGATAGCAGCAACAACACCGACAGGTTGACGAATGACTAAGGCTTGTTTGTCTTGGCCTGGTAAATTGATCACATCGCCATAAATACGTTTAGCTTCTTCTGCAAACCATTCAACATAAGAAGCACCATAATCGATTTCACCAAGTGATTCCGCAAGCGTTTTACCTTGCTCCATCGTCATGATCGCAGCAAGATCTTGTTTATTTGCGATGATCAGGTCAAACCATTTTTTTAATAATTCAAAACGTGTTTGTACTGATGTTGTTTTCCACGTTTGAAATGCAGTATTTGCATCATCAATGACTGTTTTTGCATCTTGTTCATTGGACAGTGCAAGTGTAGTAATAACTTCACCTGTTGCAGGGTTAAGGACATCAGCCTGTGTTTCTGCTTTAGTTATCCATTTACCGTTAAGGTAACTACCCGATTTTAATAAGGTTGAATCGATTAAACTATTCATTAATCACTCTCTTCTAAAGTTTGGATCAAATCATCTAGCAATTCATATAAAAGCTCTAATTTTCTGACGCCGAATTTTTCTTCAATCGCAACGTAGCGTTCAATGGATTTTGGTGCGATTTTAGCAAACAGTTCACGGCCCAAATTAGTTAGTAATATTTTTGATCTACGTTGGTCATGCTCGGAAGCTTGACGTTCAACCAGCTTTTCTTTTACTAGAAACGTAATAATTCTTGATAGGCTTGGCATAAGCAAATAACAACGTTCTGCAATAGTGCTTATGTCAAGGCCATTTTCATGCTCCAAAGCTCGGATCACACGCCACTGCTGTGGTGTTAAGCCATGTTCTTTTAGTGATGGAATGAATTTTTTCATCACTGCTTCTCTTGTCTGCAATAGCGTCATTGGAAGTGAACGTTCGAAACTACGGAGTCTTTTAGTCATAATTATAAATCTTCGTCCTTAACACCATTAACTAAGGTACCAATACCTTCTACTTCGATTTCAACCACGTCGCCCGGTGCTAGGTAACGAGGCGGTTCAAAACGCGCACCAGCACCATTTGGTGTACCCGTTGCAATAACGTCACCAGGCTTTAAGTGGAAGAACTTTGAAAAGTAGCTAATGATATATTTAAAAGGAAACATCATACTCGCAGTTGTATCATCCTGTCTAACTTCACCATTAACTCGTGTTGTGACGCGCAAGTTTTCAAACTGCTCTGCTGTAAATTCATCGGCACTGACCATCCATGGGCCAATCGCGCCTGAGTGAATAAAGTTTTTACCTTGAGTCACATTAAATTTAGCATGGCGAACCCAGTCACGAAGTGTGCCTTCATTCATGATAGTTAAACCGGCAATATGGTCGTAAGCATCTTCTTCTGAAATACGACGACCTGCTTTACCAATGATGATCACTATTTCACCTTCATAATCGAGCTTGTGTGATTCAGGTGGTCTAATAAGGGGGTGGTCATGGCCAGTAAATGAGTCAGGCGTGCGTAAAAATAAACTTGGATATTCTGGATCATCAGAACCATCTTTGTATTCAGCATTTCGGTTTGCGTAGTTAACACCGACACAGGCAATTTTTCCAGGATTACTGATTGGTGGTAAAAACTCAACTTCTTCTGCTTGATAATCAACATCCAGTGCTTTAGCCAGCTTTTTCATTGCTTCAAGTTTATCATCTTGTAGAACTTGCAATAAACTCCCGCCTACTAAGTTACCTAAATCAATAACGCCTTGATCAGTTATTACTCCCCAAGACTCTTTACCTTCACGAACAAATGTTAGAAATTTCATTTTGGATCCCTCATTAAAAAAATCAATTAAAGCATAACACGTTAACTAATTGCCCGCAGTTTTTTGTACTTTTCATTCATTATGTGTATCAAATCCCGTTTTTATTCATAAGAGAAGAACTAGGGTTGACCTTTAAAATAAATATACTTAACCTGTTAACTAATATTTTATACAAAGACTTTTATCTGAACATATTTTAATTAATTTATAAATTGGAGTGACTCATGTCTGAATTTGAAAATAACTTAAGTAGAGCTGAAAACTATTTATCACGATTTAAAAATGTACCTTTAGGGCATTTTGTTGATGGTGAGTTTTATAGCAATCAGAGTACATTTACTAATTTCACTCCGGTAGATAATACGTCTATTGGTGAAGTTTCAGAGGGCACTGAAGCAGATATGGATAAAGCCTGCGAAGCGGCTAAAAAAGCATTTCCTGCTTGGCGTGATATGCCTGGCGCAGAGCGTAAAAAACTTTTACATCATTTTGCAGATAAAATAGTTGAACGAGCGGATGAAATCGCTTTAGTAGAATCAATGGATTGTGGTCAACCGATTCGATTTATGAAACAGGCTGCAATTCGTGGCGCGGCTAATTTTAGATTCTTCGCTGATAAAGCGGCTGAAGCACAAAATGGTTTATCGCTTCATCAAGATGAACATACCAACTTCACTATACGCACTCCGATTGGTCCTGTTGGCATCATTACACCTTGGAATACGCCGTTTATGTTGGCGACATGGAAAATAGCACCGGCCTTGGCTTCTGGTTGTACTATCGTCCATAAACCTGCAGAAAAAACGCCACTCAGTGCTATGTTGATGGCTGAAATAGCCAAAGAAGCTGGTATCCCCGATGGCGTGTGGAATACAGTAAATGGCTTAGGTACTACGGTAGGTAAACGTATGACTGAACACCCTGCAATAAAAGCAGTGGCTTTAGTCGGAGATTCTGCAACTGGTCGCCATATTATGCGTCAAGGTGCTGATACCTTAAAACGTGTGCATTTTGAGTTAGGCGGAAAAAATCCTGTTATTGTATTTGATGATGCTAATTTTGAGCGTGCATTAGATGCAGTTGTCTTCATGATTTATAGCCTTAATGGTCAACGTTGTACTTCTTCAAGCCGTTTATTAATTCAAAATGGCATTAAAGAAAAATTCCTTTCTGCACTAGAGAAACGCGTTGCTAACTTGAAAGTCGGTCATCCACTTGACCCAAATACGGAAGTAGGGCCATTAGTACATAAAGAACACTTTGATAAAGTGATGCGTTATATGAGTATTGCACAACAAGACGGCGTAACCACTAAAGTAGGTGGCATCCATCGTGTTGATTTAGGCACTGGCAACTATGTTTCACCTACTTTATTTACCGATGCCGATAATACAATGCGTGTCGCGCGTGAAGAGATATTTGGTCCAGTATTAACCACTATTGGTTTTGAAACAGAAGAGCAAGCAATCAATATTGCAAATGACTCAGACTACGGTTTATCGGGTTATATTTGGACAGAGAACACAGGCCGAGCAATGCGCATGGCAAAACAAGTTGAGTCAGGTATGTTATGGGTTAACTCTGAAAATAATCGTAACTTACCTTCACCATTTGGTGGCATTAAATCATCGGGTATTGGTCGCGATGGTGGTGATTGGAGTTTCGACTTCTATATGGAAACTAAAAACGTGTGTATTGCACATGGCACACATAAAGTACCCGTTTTAGGTGCACTTTAAATCTTAAATATTAAGGAAATTTAATATGGGTAAACTTGCATTTGCTGCCAAAATAACACACGTCCCATCGATGTATTTATCAGAGATGGAAGGCGAACATAAAGGTTGTCGTGAAGCGGCAATCAACGGGCATAAAGAAATTTCACGCCGTTGCAGAGAACTAGGTGTGGATACGATTGTAGTATTTGATACGCACTGGTTGGTTAATTCTGGTTATCACATTAATAACGCGCCAAAGTTCGAGGGTGTTTATACCAGTAATGAGCTGCCACATTTTATTAAAAATATGCCCTACAGCTATGATGGCAATGTTGAATTAGGCGACATAATCGCCGATGTTGCTAACAAAGAGGGCGTAGCCGTAAGAGCACATTCCGATACAACATTAGGTATGGAATATGGCACGTTAGTACCCATGCGTTATATGAACGAAGACAAACATTTTAAAGTCGTGTCGATTTCTGCAATGTGCCAAGTTCATGATTTGAACGATAGTGCAAAGCTGGGTGCCGCATTAAGAAAAGCCATTGAAGAAGAATATGATGGAACCGTTGCTATTTTTGCTTCAGGTTCATTATCGCATCGTTTTGCTCAAAATGGCGTATCAGAACACTATCTACACAAAACATGGTCACCACTGTTAGAAAATATCGATCATCGTGTTGTTGAGATGTGGGAGCAAGGTGAGTGGGCAACCTTCACTGAAATGTTACCTGAGTATGCACTTAAGTGTCATGGGGAAGGTTTTATGCATGATACAGCGATGCTATTGGGTGCGTTAGGTTGGGATCAGTACAAGGGCAAGGTCGAAGTTGTGACACCTTACTTTGGTAGTTCTGGCACCGGCCAAATTAACGCCATTTTCCCAGTTGAATAAGAGAGGTTTACGATGCCACATTTTATATTAGAACACTCTGGCAATTTAGAAGATAAGCAACTGAATGTAGATACCTTATTCTCAGATTTAATTGAAACAGCTGTTTCTACAGGGATTTTTCCCTTAGCGGGGATCCGCTGCCGTGCTCATAAATGCGAACAATTCAGAATTGCCGATGGCACCAAAAGTTTTGGATTTGTTCATCTAAATGTTCGTATTGGTTCAGGGCGAACCGAAGAGCAGAAAGCAAGTTCAGCTAAACTTTTATTTTCGGTGTTAACCGAGCATCTAGCGAGTATTTATGATAATCAGGGGCTGGCTATTTCATTTGAGCTTACTGAGCTACCGGAACATAAATTTAATAAAAATAACCTTCGTGACTATCTTGCGAAATAATAAAAATTAATGGGGAGAGTTTTTTTATGCTCAGTCAACAAATCATTGAACAAGCTGCAATTGACCATTTACAAGCAGAAGCGAGTACTACGCAAGGTAAACCATTATCAATTAAATACCCTGATATGACCTTAGAAGATGGTTATGCAATTCAAAAAAGTTGGGTTAATAAAAAAATAGAACAAGGCCAAAAAGTGGTCGGTTACAAAATTGGATACACTTCACGTGCTATGCAAAAAGCATTAAACATTAATGAACCCGATTTTGGTGTGTTACTTGATAGCATGGTTTATAACGATGGTGATCAAATTGATGTGTCTAAATTCTGTGATCCTAGAATCGAAGTTGAGCTTGCCTTTGTGTTAAAAGATCGTTTAGAAGGTGAAAACATCACCATTTTTGACGTATTAAATGCGACCGACTATGTGGTACCTACGTTAGAATTGATTGATGCTCGAACTCATCGTAAGGACCCTGAAACAGGTTACACTCGAAAAGTAATGGATACTGTTGCTGACAATGCGGGTAATGCTGCGATCATTATAGGTGGCCGCCCAATTAAGCCATTAGATATGGATTTACGCTGGTGTGGTGGTATCTTAAATATTAATGGCGTAGTTGAAGAAACAGGCCTTGCGGCAGCGGTACTTAATCATCCTGCGAATGGTATTTGCTGGGTGGCTAAACGTTTTGCGCCACACGGTATTTCACTTGAACCAGGGCAGATTATTTTATCAGGCTCTTTTACTGCGCCAGTGGCGGTGAAAGCCGGTGATACAGTCAATGCTGATTACGGTCCATTAGGCACTATTTCTTGTCATTTTGTTTAAGAAGGGCTGTTAATGAAATTACCAAAAAATAAATTTAAACAAGCATTGAAGTCCAACAAAACCCAGTTTGGGTTGTGGATGGGATTACCGGACACCATTTGTGCTGAAATAGGCGCAGGTGCTGGTTTTGATTGGTTGTTAATCGATGCGGAACATGCACCCTATGATTTGCGCGGTATCCAAAGTCACTTACAAGCCATTGCACCCTACGACGTGCCCGCAATAGTAAGGCCACCGGAAGGCACAACTGCAGGTATTAAACAGTTACTTGATATTGGTGCACAGACTTTATTGATACCTATGGTTAATACCGCCGAGCAAGCGAAGCAGTTAGTGAAAGACTCTTTATATCCACCACAAGGTATTAGAGGTTTGGGTACATCGATGGCACGTGCTGCGCATTGGAATGGTATTGAAGGCTACTTACAAAAAGCCAATGATGAAATTTGTCTTATTGTGCAAGCGGAAACCAAGCAAGCTATCGATAATTTAGAAGAGATCGTTAATATCGAGGGCGTTCATGGGGTGTTTATTGGCCCTTCTGATTTATCAGCTTCTATGGGTTATGTTGGTAATCCAGGACATCCAGAAGTTGTTGCTGCCGTTGAAAAAGGGATTAAAACAATCTTAAAAGCAGGCAAAGCAGCAGGAGTATTAGCCGTTGATAAAACATTGGCTGAAGGCTATGCCGCAATAGGGGCTAGTTTTGTTGGTGTGGGTGTTGATGCAAGTTTATTAGCAACGTCTTTGCGTAATCTTGCTAGTCAATATTGTGATGAAGATGGAAAAGAAATTACAGCTAGCTATTAGTCGCTAAATATTAATTGCTAAAAATTAATCGCTAAAAATTAATCGCTAGTTGTTAAACATTAGCTACTAGCGATTAATCAAACATTTGAACATGATATTCATTTCATCATCGCATTTATTTTAGTCGGTAAGTTTAACGACTAAAACCCACCTAAGCATATAAAAAGTGATGGTTAATATTCCTATATGACTATCACTTTCTGCTCATTGTTTATCGTATTATTTTGCAATCATTTGCAGTAGCTAAATAATCATTTGTAGTCATCAAATAATAGTTTGTAGTAGTGCAACTGTTGACGATACCTACTTGTAACCTCTTGGCATCGATTTTTAAATATAGTGCGAGTAACCCTAATATTTCATTGGCAAACTTTATAGAAGGTACATATTTTGGAAAAAATTCAAAGTGATCAAATGAGTGAATCAACGACGAATTTACTCGACTATACAACGCGTTGTATTCAACACGCGGGTACAGAAGCATTCTATCTACCGTTTTTTGAAATGATTAAACATTATTTTGGTGCGGACCAATGTTCGGTCTTTTTCTTGGGAGAGCGTTCTACTATCGAGTGTTTGCTTTCGCGTGATTTTCACGACGATTTACTTGCTCGTAATTTATCGAATGCTTACGTTGAAGGCGCTTACAATTACGATCCAAATTACCCGCTATTAAATGCTTTACCTATTGGTGAAACAACCATATCGCATTTTCAAGATTTCAAAATTGGTATGGTAGATAGTTACCAGGAGCATTTTTTTAAACAAAGTGACCTCGCTGATAAGGTGAGTATCTTAACGGCTGATAAAGTGGGTAAATATTATATTAACCTTTATCGTCGCAAAGGCCGTCAATCCTTTATGGAGCAACGCCTTTTTAATGATCCTAGTGAAGCAAACTTATTGGCTGCCATTATTAGCCAGCATTTTCGTTTAACTAAACAAATTAGTAATGATGGACCTTTATCGTTTCTTTCAGAAAGAGAACGCCAAGTTTGCCAAGGTATTTTGTGCGGTAAAAAAATGGAAGCAGTGGGAGCTGACGTAGGTATTGCAACCAGTAGCGCGATCACCTATAAAAAACGCGCTTTTATCAAGCTCGGGATAACAAGTCGAACCTCCTTGTTCAACTTGTGCCACAGAAGCATGGTATTAGAGAGTTAAAAGTGATCTATTGATTTGCTGGGATCATAAACGTATCGAAGAACTCAGCTAGTTTCTCATGTTCATCTAACGCTAATATATTGCCAATGTGTTGATCAGGTCGAACAACAACCATACAACCTTGCTCACGGTTTATACCACGTAGTTCAAAAACATCATTACCTGGCTCTGCATGGAAGACTTTCTCATAATCTCTTAACCCATAGATACCTTTAGCGGGCCATAGGAAGTCATGCATATTCTCAATTGACAAGTCTGGTTGCTGGAACACTGCGTAGACATCTAATATTGAGTCAATGTCTGCATCCGCTGGTGTATATCTTTTGACAGGTGATGAGTTTGCCGTCGCTAAAAATTCTATCAATTGATACGCCGCAGAGGAGCTGTCACCTGGATTTTGTTTATTACCAAAAATAAAGATTCTCCATCTGCCATCGGCTTTATTTAAATGACCTAAATGTTCTCTTCTACCATCTGCAACACGAATAGCTTCAGCAGAATGAAAACGTTGACCAATTTTTAAGCCGGTTGCTAATTGTTGATTTTCTGCTCCCATGCAAATGTACGAAGGGTTGTATTCAATTGAGGTACCGGAAACAAAGCCATTTTGTCTGGCCATAAATTTTTCAATATCTGCGGTATTAGTTTTGGCTTCTGGAGCACTTTTATTCGACGTTGGTTGTGTTGCAACCAATTTTGATAATTGCCTATCTGCTTCTATCAACTGCAACGCCACTTTACGACGTTCAATGGCATAGGTTTGTAATAATTCAGGCTTACACTTACCCTGTAAAACGGACGCGACTTTCCAACCGAGATTAAAGGTATCCGGTAAAGACGTATTTAATCCCCAACCGCCTTTAGGGCTGTGAGTATGACATGCATCACCCGCAACAAATGCGCGTGGAATACGACCATCAGGGTTATCAAGTGGAGTATCATCAAATTTCTCAGCAATACGTTGGCCCACTTCATAAATAGACCACCAAGCGACTTCTTTAACATCGAGTTTATACGGGTGCATAATTTGCTGTGCTTTAGCAATAACATCTTCTGCTTTAAGGTTGAGATCCGCCGCACGTTGATCTTTACCTAATAACCCAAGCTCAATATAAAACCTGACTAAATACCCACCTTCACGGGGGATAGTCATTACCGCGCCAAATTCTTTCGATTGAATAAAGCTTTTAACACGAATATCAGGAAAGTCTGTCACTAATAATAGATCCATCACCCCCCAAGCTTTATTCGCAGAATCTCCTTTTAAGTTAATTGATAGGCCACGACGGACTGAACTCCGAGCACCATCGGTTCCGACAATATATTTAGCTTTCACGATTTCTATTTTTGGAGAGTCAGAACCATCATTTAATTCAAATTTTGCTGTAATGGGATGTGCATCTAAATCTTGAGTTAAGTATTGATCAACCGTTAACTCAATGAGTCGTCGACTATAATGAGGAACTAAACCAGTCACAGAGTTTTTCATGCCCTCTAATAACAATTCATGCAGACGTGCCTGGTTGACAATGCCATGTGCAAATTCAGACAAACCAATGCGTGCATCGGCTACTTTATGTGTGCGTTTAATTTTGTCTGGGTGCTGACTGTCCGGCTCCCAAAATGTATTCTGATTTAATCGATATGCTTCTTTAACAATCATTTCACTGCTATTAAAGCCTTCCATAATCTCAATAGTACGGCATGATATTCCATCGGCACGTCCAAACTGTAGCGGTCCATCTTCTAAATCAGCAATACAGGTTGTAATATCATTAAATTCAGATAGCTGTCTTGCCATTGTTAGGCCTGCAGGTCCACAACCTACAATCAATACATCGACCTCTTTTGGTAGGTCGACAATAGGTGGAGTAGGGGCTGGTTTTCTAATCGAATCTGGAATTTGGTAATTGCCAGGCTTAAAACCATTCAAGTGGTATTGCATAAAATAATCTCCTAACTCATCAATAGTCTGTGCTGTAAATAGTGTTTTTTTATAGTAAGTAACTCTATATGAATTGGTCCATTCAGACTGTCATCTAAAAAAGGGGACATATAAAAATAAGAATTAATAACCTAACTAACACTTTGAAATTAAATAACTAAATGATTTCACTGTAATCAAAATTAGTCTAAGTGCCTACCCTTAACGACCTTCAAGCAAGCTAAAGTGTTAACTAGATCTCCACTAATGAGGATTGAGATGTATTTGTTATTCGATGAGGTAGTTTGAACCATGAAGTTTGAACAAGCTGATTTGCCGTTGAGCAGGGCTCATTATGAGCTTAACTGCATTGAGATAGCTCCCATATAACAACTGCTACGACATTGCCCACAACCATTACACAAATCTTCGTTGAGTACTGGTAATTCACCATCTTCAATTGAGATCGCCGCCTGTGGGCAAGCCATTTGGCAGTGTTGACACTCCATTTGCAGATAGTTATTACAGGTATTGGTAAAAACAGGATGAAGGTTTATCTTGAGTGGCATCGATGCATGCAGCGCTCCTGTTGGGCAAGCCTTAAGGCATTCACCGCATAAGCTACATTCATTGTAATCGAGATTGAGTTTGGCGACACCATCGCTCATTTCTATTACGCTATTGGGGCATGCTTTTTGGCATTCCCCACAGTTATCACAAAGGCGAAGAAACAATACTTCATTAACCGCGTAAGGTGGGCGAGGTTGACTATGCGGTGTTATCTCTGGCGCACTATTGCAAGCCTGAATCGGTTGATACAAACGTAACAGAAAATTTCGACGGTTATTATTGATTGATTCAGTCATAAATGTGTACTTTTTTAGGGAGAACATTCATATTTTTTTCTGCGATTAATAGTTGAAGCCAAGCTTGCGTATCGTTTGCCATGTGCTTATAGAATAAATTGGGTGATTTTTTATTTAACTGTTGTAGATATGCTAGCCCCCATGGCAGTAAATGTACTTCCATTAACTCGATTGCAGCTTGCTGCTTATCTTGTTCAATCAAATAGGCAAAAGCCAATAACATTAAACCAAATTGATCTTCCGGCTCACGCACTCCCGTATTCAGAGATATTGAATTAAGCTGTAAAAATTGTCGGTACGTTAACGTTGATTCTCCAAATAGCACCCGTTCTTTATCTAAATATACTGAGCCCCATGGTGGTACTGGCATATCACCAAGTCCCTCGAATAGTATCGAAAAGTCGTTGTGCAATTGTGTTTTATCAATTGCAATGGCGGCTTCTAATGTTTGCTTTTCTAATACTTCGTCATCAACTAAAGCTGAAACTAATGTTATTAACTCTGTTTTTGAACAGTGTTGATAAAATAATGTACCCAATAATTTGGCCGTATCGACAATCATTCCCATTACCTTTATTTTTGATATTTTAAGCTAGTTTACTTACTTAACTGCTTGTTTCTATGAGTCACTACACAATTATTGACGGTTATAATTATTTAAGAAGGATTATTGATTTTTATCAATTAAACCATATTAAAAGTGTGTCTTTTTGTTTTGATAATTATATATTTCTTATCACTAGCAATATAAAAGGCATATCTTTATGACGAATATAATTGAAGAATCTGGTGTATTGAATCTTACTCGGCGGGGCTTTATTAAAGCCTCTTCTGCGGTAGTTAGTACTGCCGCATTAGCGAGCGGAATAAGTCTACCTTTTAGGTCTAATCCTGTTGCAGCAGCTGTCTCTGACCAAGTTGACGAAAAAGTGGTATGGAGTGCCTGTACGGTGAACTGTGGATCTCGCTGCCCACTTAGAATGCATGTACAAAATGGTGAAATAAAATACGTAGAAACAGACAATATCGGTAACGATGAGTATGGCGACCATCAAATTCGCGCATGCCTTCGTGGTCGTTCAATGCGTCGCCGTGTTTACAATCCTGATCGTTTAAAATACCCAATGAAACGTGTTGGCAATCGAGGTGAAGGTAAGTTTAAGCGTATTACATGGGAAGAGGCGTACGATGAAGTTGCCGGTACCATGCAACGCCTGATTAAAGATTATGGAAATGATTCAATATACCTCAACTATGGTACGGGTACATTAGGCGGTACGGTTACTAAATCTTGGCCGCCCAAAGCAACCTTAATTGCACGTTTAATGAATTTATGTGGTGGTTATCTTAACCATTATGGTGATTACTCTACTGCACAAATCTCAGCAGGCTTGAACTACACCTATGGTGGTTGGGCATATAACAACTCTTTCTCGGATCTTGAAAATACTAAGCTTAATATTCAATTTGGCAATAATCCGGCCGAAACTCGCATGTCGGGTGGTGGTCTGATTCATCACTATATTGTAAGTAAAAATCGTTCTAATGCTAAAACTATCATTATCGACCCTCGATACACTGATACTGCTGGTGGTCGTGAAGATCAGTGGATCCCAATCCGTCCTTCTACCGATGCCGCGTTAGTAGCGGGCCTTGCCCACGTGATGATCACAGAAGACTTAGTCGACCAAGCCTTTCTAGATAAATATTGTGTTGGCTATGATCAGAAAACCTTGCCGGCTTCAGCGCCTAAAAATGCTGATTACAAATCATATATTTTAGGTCTAGGTGACGATGGTATTGAAAAAACACCTAACTGGGCATCTAAAATCACTGGTATTCCAGTTGATACGATTATAAAACTTGGCCGTGAAATGGGCACTAATAGACCATGTGCAATTCACCAAGGCTGGGGATTACAACGCTCTGCAAATGGAGAGTTAGCTTGCCGCGCTATTGCAATGCTGTCGATGCTGACGGGGTCCGTGGGCGTTTCTGGTGGTTCAACTGGTGCTCGTGAAAGTGATATCAATATTCCGTTCGTTCGCTTTCCACAAGTAGACAATCCGATCCAGACTTCGATTTCAATGTTCTTATGGACCGATGCGATTCACCGTCATCACGAAATGACAGATAAAACCGATGGTGTGCGCGGGGCCGAGCGCCTACAAAATCCAATTAAAATGATCTGGAATTATGCAGGTAACTGTTTGATCAACCAACATTCTGATATCAATCGAACTCGTGAGATCTTACAAGATGACAAGGCCTGTGAAATGATTGTGGTTATCGACAATCATATGACCTCGTCGGCTAAGTACGCTGACATCATTCTTCCTGACTTAACCACTTCAGAGCAAGACGACTGGTGTATGGATGGTA
This sequence comes from Vibrio sp. 2-Bac 85, assembly GCF_037546705.1. Classification (NCBI taxonomy): domain Bacteria; kingdom Pseudomonadati; phylum Pseudomonadota; class Gammaproteobacteria; order Vibrionales; family Vibrionaceae; genus Vibrio; species Vibrio sp. 2-Bac 85. The sequence continues at coordinate 31,515 of NZ_JALAAB010000026.1, forward strand.
AAGCCGCCAACATGCCTTATTTTATCTATGCACAAAAAGCGATTGAGCCTCAATTTGAAGCGAAGAGTATTTATGAGATGTGTTCTCAACTTGCAAAACGCATGGGCGTAGAACAAGCGTTTACGGAAGGACGTACTCAAGAGCAATGGATAGAGCATTTGTATGCTGAAACACGTAAGCAAGATCCATCACTGCCAACCTTTGAAAAGATGAAAGAGATTGGCATCTACAAACGTAAATACGATCATCATTACATCGCCTATGAAGCGTTCCGCAAAGACCCGGATGCAAACCCATTAAATACACAAAGTGGTAAAATTGAGATTTACTCTGAACAATTAGCTGAAATTGCCAAAACTTGGAAGCTTAAAGAAGATGAAGTGATTCATCCTTTGCCTATTTATGTTGACTCCTTTGAGGGACATAAAGATCCATTGACCTCGAAGTATCCATTGCAGTTAACCGGCTTCCACTTTAAAGCACGTTGTCATTCAACCTACGGAAACGTAGCTGAGCTTAAAGCCGCTGCTCGTCAAGAAGTATGGATCAATCCTATTGACGCTAAAGAACGTGGTATTGAACACGGTGATATGGTGAGTATCTATAACGACCGCGGTGAAGTGCGTATTGCAGCTAAGGTAACGCCTCGTATTTTACCTCGAGTAGTCGCACTAGGTGAGGGGGCTTGGTATGCACCCGACGGCCAAAAAGTTGACCATGCCGGTTCGATTAACGTGTTGACAACTCAACGCCCAAGCCCGCTTGCTAAGGGTAACCCTCAGCACTCGAACCTTGTTCAAATCAAAGCAGTACAAAAAGCGTAAGGTAGGTTTAAATGAAACAATACGGATTTTATATTGATTCAAGTAAATGCACAGGTTGTAAAACTTGCCAACTTGCTTGTAAAGATTATCGAGACTTAGGCATTAAACAAAACTACCGACGCGTGTACGAGTATGAAGGTGGAAGTTTTGTCCAAAATGGTGATACCTGGCTACAGAAAGATGTGTTCTCTTATTATCTTTCAATTGCATGTAACCACTGTTCAGATCCTGCATGTGTCAAAGTATGCCCGTCCGGTGCGATGCATAAACGCGATGAAGATGGTTTTGTGGTGGTTGACGAAGATGTTTGTATTGGTTGTCAGCATTGCAGTAATGCGTGTCCTTACGGTGCACCTCAGTTCAACAAAGAGGCCGGTCATATGACCAAATGTGATGGCTGCTATGAACGTGTTGCCGAAGGAAAACAACCTATGTGTGTCGAGTCTTGTCCACTGCGTGCGTTAGAGTTTGGTGAAATCCATATTTTGCGAGAAAAATACGGTACCAATGCTGACGTGGCACCACTGCCATCATCCAGCCTAACACTGCCAAACATTGTTATTAAGCTGAATAAAAATGCAAAACCAACGGGTGATACCACTGGTTTCTTAGCAAATCCAAAGGAGGTATAAGATGATTTTTCATGAGTGGTCTTTGATCTTCTTTACTGTGTTAGCACAAACCGCAGTAGGGGGATATTTACTAGTCAGTAGCCGAGCATTAGCAATGGGACATTCGGTAGAGAAGATAAACAGTTATAAAGTACCCATGTTTGTTCTTTGGGCAATTATGGGTATTGGTTTTATATTTTCTACTACCCACTTAGGTTCACCTCTGCGTGCGTTCAACGCATTCAATCAACTTGGCACAGCATGGCTATCTAACGAAGTGTTTTTTGGTGCGGCATTCTTTGCTGTCGGAGGTTTGCAATGGTTATTATCTGTACTTAAAAAGGGTGGTGCCAACCTGCAAAAAGCGTTGATGGTGGTTGCGATGGTGTTAGGCGCTATCTTTATGTATTCCATGGTCAAGGTTTACATGATTGATACGGTACCCACTTGGTTTAACATTTATACACCTATCAGTTTTGTCATGACTATAGTTGTCGCAGGGTTACTGCTTTCTCAGTTTGTGTTTGTTTCAGCGAAAGACAGTCGCTTCAGCATAGATCGCAACATTGCTATATTAGCGATTGTCGCTATCGCGCTTAGTTTGTTAGCAACCATCGGCAAAGCGAACCTAATTGGTGATATACAGTCCTCAGTTGTTAAAGCATCTGAACTGGTTGATGGACTTAGTTCTTACCTATTGATACAAGTGGCGTTGTTAATGCTTGGTTTATTGTTTTGGATTGTCCCTCTTGTCAATAAATCTTCTGTAAGCTCTATCACTTTATCCGTTGCATTGGTTCTGGTATTAGCATCAGAGTTGGTTGGCCGCGGTTTATTTTACAGTTTACATATGACATCTGGCTTATAACCACAGGAGCTCTACGATAAATAAAAACTGTAAGATAAAACAGAAAAATTAGAGCTTGGCGTAGTTGGAGTTATAGCTGTGCTGGTGTAGTTATACTGATGTAGTTGTAATGATGTAGTTATATTGTGGCTAAGCAATTAGCCACAAAGTTATCATTAATCGTTCCGTACTAGGTTGTTCAGATTAATGTTAAAACTTGGAAAACGGTACAAAACGGCTTAATAAATTATTAGGTTTCTTACTACTTAAGTACGAAAACCCTTAAAGAATATTCGGCGGATTCAACATTGAAGTGCATAACAACTAAGCTTGTCTTATTTTTGAACAATCATTAAATCGGATAGCGGGCTTCTTACACAATTTGCACCAGCTTGTAATACGTGAGTATAAATTTGTAGGAAACTAGTGGACAGCCATAAACTTTGACTAATAGTCATTATCAATCTATTTTTTAATCATGTAGTTTTACATGCTCGGAGGTAGTTTGTTATGACGCAATCTCGACAATCCCAAGTATCGCTTGCCGATACGCCTTATTACCATTGCATTTCCCGTTGTGTTCGCCGT
>NZ_JALAAB010000027.1:0-31058 GCF_037546705.1 Vibrio sp. 2-Bac 85
ATCGAATAAAGTTATTTAATATCGAATAAAGTAAATAGGTGTTCATATTCACAAATATGCCTAACATCCAATGGGAATGTTAAGGTTTACTATTGTCACCACCACCCATTTACCTTCAATCATTTGTTCTATTTTAATCCTAGCGGCACTGATTCCGATTAAGAGATTCATCTCTTTATTAAATGAATCTCTATCAAATAGTGGCATCCACTCCTGTCCATCGTGTTGTAAAACAGCTTGCTTAATTTCAGTAAGGGTCACTTCAGGAAAGCAATCTAACGGGATGTTCTCAAAGTCAGGCAATTTAAATTGGTGTGTAGCGGAATTGTCGAGCGTTAGCCAATCGCTAGTGCAATGCTTCCAATCCAATAAGTCTAAATGTGGGCCTTCATCTTGAATCGACATGCTTGTTTCGAGCTGTAAACTCGCTCTTATTTTATCGTTTTTATTGGCTACAAGAATTAGGTTCGCGTTAGAAATTTGATCCTGCATTTCTAGAGGAATGGTAATACGATCTTTAAAAGGTTCGGCTAGATTAATCGTTTTGCTAATTGAAGTTGTTGCATTGGGAATGATATTGATTTCATTGATTGCCGCATTTAGCATGCTACTGAACAAGCATATTAAACAGATAACTATATGTTTCATTTGCTTTACTCCCAACATCGATTAAAAGTTACCAAGCCACTATAAACCTATCTGAACAATTTTAAAATACGCTAACTATAGATCGCACGTTGATTAAATTTCTTCTTCAAAAAGCGCTTACTGATCATATTACTGACACACTTTTAGAAGACTAGCGCACAGATTTTATTATTCATTCACGACAAGTTGCAATGAGTTGTATAGGTTAACGTTTTGTTAATATTTAGCTATTAATTCAACAAACTAGCAGCAACATTCAGTAATCAATGCTCTCTTTTAAACTGTACTTTATTTAACACCTTAATTATTTAAATATTACTTTATTTAACAGAATGTTAACTCCGTTTTTAAGCAGCGCCTACCCGAGAAACGAACAGAAGCGTAGCTGGTTTAATCAGGCTAGGTGGCGTTTTATATTTTAATCAAGGATCAACAATGTCTGATATCAAATCAATACCACAAACTCACATCATCACTGCAGACTGCATTAGCAAACCAGGCACTGTTGATGTGGTTACTCGCTTTTTATTTAAACAAGGTTTTTATATTAATGAGATTCATTCATTTGTTGATACAACTGAAAATCGCTTTTTTATACGCGTAGAGTTTAGAGCAGAGACAGATAAAGTGTTTGACCGCGAAGACTTTTGTGAGCAGTTTCAACAACGAGCCAATGAATTTGATATGCAATGGCAATTAGCTTCTAGACCTTATAAATCAAAGGTAGTGATCATGGTTTCTAAGCATGACCACTGTTTAAATGACCTTTTATATCGTTACCGTACTGGTGACCTTAATATTGAAATTCCGGCGATTATATCAAACCATCCTGACTTAGAAGAACTAGCTAAATGGCATGGTATTCCTTATTACCACTTACCGATCTCTAAAGAGACAAAACCACAACAAGAAGCAAAGGTACTTAAAATCATTGAAGATAGTGACGCTGATTTAGTGGTATTAGCCCGTTATATGCAGGTGCTTTCCAGCGAAATGTCTAAAAAACTGTCCGGCAAAGCGATTAATATTCATCATTCATTATTACCCGGATTTAAAGGCGCAAAGCCTTATTACCAAGCCTATGACCGTGGTATTAAGTTGGTGGGAGCAACCGCCCATTACGTCAGTGATGACCTTGATGAAGGCCCGATTATTAGTCAATGTGTAGAAACCGTTGACCATAGTTATTACCCACAAGATTTGGCCGCCAAAGGCCGCGATATCGAGTGTTTAACTTTGTCACGCGCGGTACGTTGGCATATTGAGCATCGTATTTTCTTGAATGGTAGTAAAACGGTGGTTTTTTCTAAGTAGCGATTTAAGGTTTATTTAAACTTAGGCGCGGGTTCGCTCGACGCGGCTGTTTCATCGTTATTTGCTTTGGTTTTTTGGCTCGTCTGCGCTCGTGGGATCAGTTTTATCATTATTAGCTCTGGTTTCGCCCTGTCGGCGACACGTCTTTCTTTTATCAGAAAAGAAAGGCGGCAAAGAAACTGACACCGGATCATTTTCTGATCCAAGTAATCAATTCCTTTTTTAACGCACCAGCTCATACAGCACATCCGTGTGCTGAATGAGCTTAAGCCAAACGTCCTGTTTGGCTTTGCTAAAAGCAATAGATGACTTGGGAAAACTCAACGGTGGCGATGTTGTAGCCACGATGCTCGGCCTAATTTGTAAATTGAAATGGCTCCATTAACTGATAGGCTTCTACAAGTAAATTGTATCGGTATTGTTTTTTTCTTTGGGTTTATTATGGAAATTTAACTCGTCTGCGCTCGGCGTGGCTATTGATATTTAGCTTGAGTTTGATTTAGGTTTTGTAGCTCGTCTGCGCTCGGCTGGCTGCTTGATATTTATTAACAGTGGTTTCGCCCTGTCGGCGACACGTCTTTCTTTTATCAGAAAAGAAAGGCGGCAAAGAAACTGACACCGGATCGTTTTCTGATCCAAGTAATCAATTCCTTTTTTAACGCACCAGCTCATACAGCACATCCATGTGCTGAATGAGCTTAAGCCAAACGTCCTGTTTGGCTTTACTAAAAGCAATAGATGACTTGAGAAAACTCAACGGTGGCGATGTTGTAGCCACGATGCTCGGCCTAATTTGTAAATTGAAATGGCTCCATTAATTGATAGGCTTCTACAAGTAAATTGTATCGGTATTGTTTTTTTGCTTTGAGTTTATTATGGAAATTTAACTCGTCTGCGCTCGGCGTGGCTATTGGTATTTAGCTTGAGTTTGATTTAAGTTTTGTGGCTCGTCTGCGCTCGACGTAGCTACTTGGTATTGAATAGCAGTGGTTTCGCCCTGTCGGCGACACGCCTTTCTTTTATCAGAAAAGAAAGGCGGCAAAGAAACTGACACCGGATCGTTTTCAGATCCAATCGAAACCGACATTTTAAACGCACCATGTCAGGATGGCCGTCCATGGCCATTCTGACATTATCGCAAACGTCCTGTTTGCGATTACTAAAATGCCAGTTTAGCTTGGGAAAACTTTACGCTGAGATTGTTCGTCCACAGTGGGTAATGGATTTATTGTGGCGATATCAGGTAGCAATATCTAATTGTATGTAAAGTGATAATAAAAGGTTAGCTATTTTAGAGTGAGGGAAATGAATATTACTAGGTGATTGATAATAAAGGGTTTAAACTTTAAAGTGGTAGTGAGGAGTGAATGCTATAAATGGCTCTCGATATTCACAGTAAGGGAATGAGAGCCAAATTATTGGTTTTAATCTAGCCTAGAAAGGCATTTTAAAGCCTGGCGGTAAATCCATACCACCTGTTAAACCACTCATTTTACTTTTGTTCACTTCTTCAACACGACGTACGGCATCGTTCATTGCTGCTGCAACTAAATCTTCAAGCATATCTTTATCGTCTTCTAGTAAGCTTGGGTCGATCTCAACCTTACGTACATTATGGTTACCTAATAATGTAATTTTTACTAAGCCAGCACCTGACTCACCAACAACTTCAGTATTGGCAATTTCAGCTTGTGCTTTTTTCATATTTTCTTGCATTTCTTGGGCTTTTTTCATTAAGTCGCCCATTCCGCCTTTACTAAACATAATTTCTCTCTTTTATAAGTTAAGGTTAATGTGTCCCGATTATAACGGCACTACACTATTTTCATAGACCTTTGCGGCATAATCTCGCACAAAGGTTTGTACAATTGGATCATTTTTAATCGATAGTTTGGCATTATCTAAATATTGCTGATATACGATTTGCTCTAATTCCATCGGTGTATTGCTGCCCGCTACATTGCCTGCTTCAATGGTAATACTAAATTGTTGGCCGTAATAATTACGCAGTTTTGCTTTTAAATCTTCACATAAACTTTGGTTATTTAGTAAGTGCTGCTGTGATTCATGCAATGATAGCTGAATATGTTGTTCGTTTTTTTGCATCACCGTACTCTTAGCTAATAGCTTTTCAAACCCTACCAACTGCATTGCTTTTATCGCTAAGAACCATTCATCGGTCATCTTGTCTTCGACATAATTCGCGATATCAATCTCAAGTGTTTGTAAGTTATTATTACCAATCAGTTCAACATCGGTGGCATTATTCTGTCCCGTATTGAGTGCTGAAATATCATTATTGGTAATGACTTGAGGCACGCTCTGCTGAGGCTGCTCTGGTTTAATAGGTGTTTGCTTGACAGGCTTAGGTTGAGCAAGGTTAGTCTGAACAGGTTGTGAAGAATTAGCATTCACAGGAGGTGCTATATTCTGAACTTCTACAGCATGAGCAGTATGATTTTCTGCTGATGCAGGGTTACCTGAATAATTGCTTTGTGGTGCATACTCTTCAGGCATATTCGGTGTTTGTTGGTCAAAATAACCACCAGCATCATATTCGTTATAATCACCTTGCGGAGGTTGTTCTTGATAACTACTCAGCGGTGGTAATTCTTGCTCATTACTCACTTTGGCTTGTGGCTGTGATTTCGCTGCTGCTTCTATTTTCGCAGCACTGTCAGGCACTCTAGCTTTCGGCACATCTACACTTTGTTGAGGGACAGTTGGTGTTACTGGTGCGACAGACCGAACATGAATGTTCGATGACTGTTGTTCAGTTGCCGCTTCAGTCTTTTTTAATGCCTCTCTTTTCAAACGATGACTACGTAACATATTGCGTGATTGACTTGTGTCAGCCACTGTCGAAGTAACTGGTGCCGCTGCATGTTGCACTGCATTATTATCAGGGTTATTGTCTTCTGTTATAGGCTGATAATTTGGTGCTTGCTGAGGTTGTTCAGGGTTTGCATGGTACTGCTCAGCGGCTGCATTCGAGTATTGTTGATATTCTGCAGGCGAAGCTTGTTCTATAGGTTGCTCAGCAGAATGTTCAGTAACGATTTCTGAGCTTACTGCAGAAGTAGCCTGAGCTGGTATTGCTTGAACAGGTGTTTCTTGCACTGGCGTAACTGTAGTTTTGCTGTTGTCGGCAACATTAGGTTCATTATTATTAATTTCAACAGTACTAGATTTACCGATTTGAGGATCACTAATATTAAGTTCAACAGGGCTAGGCTCTGAAGTAGGAGCGACTGTTGGCTCTTGCGCAGTTTCAACAATAGCTGCGGCAACCATTGTAGTTGCTGGCTGAGACGATAAATGCTGTTCTGGTTCAGCTTTTACGCTTGCTATTGTATTTGTATTTGTATTTGAGGCAGCAGGTAATTCAGGCTGATTTTGATTTACCTGTTCTAACATTGATTCATCAATATCAACATAATTGGCGGGTTTAAACGCCAACAAACGCATCACGGTCATCTCTAATGCGATTTTTCCATTTGGCGCATAGGCATAATCTTTAAAACCTTGCACTGCGATTTGATAGAAAAGTTGTACTTCTTCAGGGGTTAAACGTTCAGCTAGCAGTTGTACTGCACTTTTTTTGCTGACATTAGCATTAAGCTGTAATTGAATTAATGCAATTTGATGGCACAAACTCGCCAACTCTTGATGTAAGGCAGAGAAATCAGCCCCTAAATGTACAAACTCTTGAATTTTTTCAAATACTTTTTGGCTATTACCCGAAGCAATGAAATGCAGTAAATAATGTAAATGAGATTGGTCTATCGTACCTAACATTTTAAGTACGGCGGCATATTCAATATGTCCGGCACCAAATGCCAAAGCTTGATCCGTTAAACTCAATGCATCACGCATACTGCCATCAGCAGCTTTTGCAATAACACCTAATGCGGCTTGCTCAAAGGTTGCTTTTTCATGCTTTAATATTTCGGCTAATTGATGTTCTATCTGCTCAGGTAAAATCGCTTTTAAATGAAACTGTAGGCATCGTGATAATACCGTGATCGGTAATTTTTGCGGATCCGTCGTTGCGAGTAAAAATTTCACATACTCAGGCGGCTCTTCTAAGGTCTTTAATAATGCATTAAAACTGTGCTTAGATAACATGTGCACTTCATCGATTAAATAAACCTTATAACGCCCTTGCGCCGGTTTATATTGCACGTTATCTAATAATTCACGGGTATCATCCACTTTAGTACGAGAAGCAGCATCGATTTCTAATAAATCAACAAATCGCCCTTGATCAATCGCTTGGCAATTCGCACACTTTCCACAGGGAGTTGCAGTAACCCCTACTTCACAGTTTAAGCTTTTTGCTAAAATACGAGCGATAGTTGTTTTACCAACACCACGCGTGCCACTGAATAAATAGGCATGGTGGACGCGATCTTGTACTAACCCATTTTCCAATGCGGTTAATACATGGGGTTGGCCAATAACTTCTTTAAAAGTCTGTGGTCGCCACTTTCGTGCTAAAACTTGATAGCTCACTAATTATTCACCCGCGTATTCAATCAAAGAGAAAACAGGAATCGACATTGCAGATAATTTATCTTCGCCATGTAAATCTGGTAAGGAAATAACAAAAGCAGCTTCAATCACTTCACCACCTAAACGTTGAATTAATTTAACCGATGCTTCAGCAGTTCCGCCAGTGGCTAATAGATCATCTATCAATAATACTTTTTCGCCTTCTTTAATAGCATCTTTATGAATCTGCAAAGTATCGTTACCATATTCTAACTCATAGTGTTCTTCGATAGTTTCACGAGGTAGCTTGTTAGGTTTACGAACCGGTACAAACCCTGCCCCTAAAGCTGCGGCTAATGGCGCACCAAAAATAAAGCCACGCGCTTCCGTTCCAACTATTTTGTCGATTTTTTGGTGATTGTAACGTACTTTGAATAATTCAATCGTAGCAGCAAAAGCAGCACCATTTTCAATCAAGCTGGTAATGTCTCTGAAAGTAATACCTGGCAACGGATAATCGTCGATGCTTTTGATACTGTTTTTGATTAGTGCTAGTGATTCCGTGCTCATCTTTTATGTCCTGTCATTATCTAATGCCATAAGGGTAAATAGTTGCTTGCGGTTGTGCAAGTTGTGTTGGTCAAAAGTGCGTAACTATTTCCATTTATCGCCTGAAAAATAATCTGATTGGCTTGGTAATATGAATTGAATGCAAAAGTAATGCGGGGAATTTAAATATCTAACCACCGAACCATACTGTGAACATAGAAGAAAGCGTGAAATATGGGGATTATTTATAACAGCTTTAACCCGATCTTCCTCATGGTTCATTGCTGTTAGTTTTAAAAACATAAAGCCACCACGAAGCCACTGCGCTTCACAGAGAGCACGAAGAAAAGCTAAATAATAAAAGTAAAACAAAAACCAAGTGAATAAATATAAGTCAAAATGTTTTTTAATAATGATTTTGACCTAACCTTCTTCACCCTTCGTGCCTTCGTGGTTAATAACTTTTCGCTTTTTATCTTAAAAACATAAAGTAACCACGAAGCCGCTGCGCTACACAGAGAGCACGAAGAAAAGCTAAATCATAAAAAAGAAGCAAGTGAATAAATATAAACTTCAAATGCTTTTACATAATGATTTTGACCTAACCTTCTCCACCCTTCGAGCCTTCATCGTTAATTGCTTTTTGATTTTCACTTTAAAACATGAACATCATTTATAACGGTTTTGACCTAACCTTCTTCACCCTTCGTGCCTTCGTGGTTAATTGCTTTTATATTTTGATCTTAAAAACATAAAGCAACCACCAAGCCGCTGCGCTGCACAGAGAGCACGAAGAAAAAGCTAAATAATAAAAGTAAAACAATAACCAAGTGAATAAATATAAGTTTCAAATGCTTTTACATAATGATTTTGACCTAAACTTCTTCACCCTTCGTGCCTTCGTGGTTCATTGCTTTTTGTTTGTAATCTTAAAAAACAAAGCAACCACGAAGCCGCTGCGCTTCACAGAAAGCACGAAGAAAAGCTAAGCAAACCCAAGTGAATAAATATAAGTTTCAAATGCTTTTACATAATGATTTTGACCTAACCTTCTTCACCCTTCGTGCCTTCGTGGTTCATTGCTTTTAGATTTTGACTTTAAAACATGAACATTCTTTATAACGCTTTTTACCCTAACCCTCTTCACCCTTCATACCTTCGTCGTTAATTGCTTTTGCTTAAATAAACAGAGCGGGTATAATCCTGCCTCCCTAATAAACTGAGATAAATAATGCATATAACGCTTGCCCCAATGGAAGGTGTGATGGACTTTCACATGCGCCAATTTTTAACCCAGATTGGAGGTATTGACCGTTGCGTGACTGAGTTTGTACGTGTTGTCGAACTACCCTTACCCTCTCGTGTATTTTATCGTTTATGCCCTGAATTACACAATGCGAGTCGTACCGAATCTGGTACACCTGTGCGCGTACAATTGCTTGGACAAGACCCTGCATGTTTAGCTGAAAATGCTTTTCGAGCGATTAAGTTAGGCTCAGAGGGAATTGATTTAAACTTTGGTTGTCCGGCAAAAACAGTTAATAAAAGTCGCGGTGGTGCAGTGTTATTAAAAGACCCTGAAGCGTTACATCAAATCGTTAAAGCAGTGCGTGATGCGGTACCTAGTGAACATATTGTTAGTGCTAAAATTCGTTTAGGTTATGCGGATAAAAGCTTGGCGATTGAAAATGCGCAAGCGATTGCAGAAGCAGGAGCCAGCGAATTAGCGGTTCATGCCCGTACCAAAGAGGAAGGTTATAAACCACCTGCACATTGGCATTGGATAAAAAAAATTAAACAATCAATCGATATTCCAGTGGTGGCCAATGGCGATATCTTTAGTTTTGAGGATGCTCAGCGTTGTATTGAAATCAGTGGTTGCGACCATTTAATGATTGGCCGTGGCTCTCTGGCAGTCCCAAATCTTGCGAACGCATTAAAAGGTACTGAAGCCCCCTATTCTTGGTTACAAAATCTACAGGTAATGGAGCAATATTTTCAATGGCTACGCGAAATTGAAGATAAAGAAAAATTCATGCCAAGCCGTATTAAACAGTGGTTGATGTTTATGAAGTTACAGCATCCACAAGCGGATCCTTTTTTACAATCAGTGCGTGCGCTCCGTCAGCCGAATGAAATGCTACTCGCCTTACAACAAGCTCAACAGATTGAATTAGCAATCTAAGTAGGCGTTTAACAGTGCACCCATTGATTGATTAAAATAAATCACTACATCCAGTAAATTAGCCCTATTAATAACTATATCGATACCTATCTTCACGTAAATTAATGAGGCGGATTCAACTCTGAAGTGCATAACGACTAAGCAGCTATAGCTACCATATGTTCAGCCATTAATTTGGCTGGCGTATTGTAGTCTAATTTCTTTCTTGGTCTGTCATTGAGTTTCAATATTACCTCTTTTACTAATGAATTCGATACTTTTTTAAAGTCGGTAGATTTGGGCCAATATTGTCTTAACAAACCATTTGTATTTTCATTCAAACCGCGTTGCCATGAACAGTATGGGTCTGCAAAATAGACTGCACACTTTAATTTTTTGGTTAACTCTTCGTGATAAGCGAACTCTTTACCGTTATCAGCGGTGATGGTTAATACTGCATTTTTAAATGGTTTTAATAATGCAAGTGTTGCCGCAGTGACAGTCTTTGCTGACTTATCATCAATACGTGTCGATACTGTAAAACGCGTTTTACGCTCAACAATAGTCACTAATGCGCCGCTGTGCCCTTTACCAATGACTAAATCTATTTCCCAATCACCAACTCGGCTACGTGTATCAACGATATTAGGTCGCTCATCAATACTGACGCGGTTCTTGATAAAACCTCGACCAGCTTGTTTATCTTTATTGCGCGCTTGGTAAGCCTTGCCTTTTCGACGCAGATATTGGAATAATTGACCACCACTCCGCTTATCGGACCAAATATGTTGGTAAATAGTTTCATCGCTAATACTGGTACCATGCTCTTTCTTAAGCCATCCTGAGATTTGGTCAGGACTCCATTTTTCACCTAGTTTTACATTTATTAATGCAATCAGAGTAGATGTCATTTTTATTGCTTTACGGGCTTCATTACGGCGTTTAACTGCAGCTTGTTGGGCCTGGTTAATTCGATAACCTCGCTTACCTGTATTGCGAGAAAGCTCCCGACTAAGCGTTGATTGATTCACATTCAGTTGTTTAGCTATTTTATTTTGACTCATGCCTATTTTCTTTAGCGCATAAATCTGGCATCGTTGTTCGTAGGTCAGTTGTTTATATGTTTTCATTGTTGCATCTCTTGCCGGAGAAAAAGCGATAAGCATATATTCAGCTGACCGTATTTTCTACCAATTCAAGTTATGCACTTATGATCTGAATCCAAGTGATGTTTTAATCTAACTCGCAATAAATTTAAAAAAAGCATTTAAGATCAGTTCTATTTTGTCATTATTAGCCTACCCTTGTTGCAGTAAGAATAATTGTAGGCGTTTTTAGCTTAGTCACATTTGCTTGGCACTTCGCTAGCCTTGTACCAAAGACATATAATAGGAATAATATGCCCTTACCCATTTTAATCTGTGATGATTCTGCATTAGCCAGGAAACAAATTGCTCGTTCATTACCCAAAGATTGGGATATTACTGTCAATTTTGCTGAGAACGGTAAAATTGGCCTAGAAACTATTCGTCAAAAAAAGGGAGATATTGTCTTTCTCGATTTGAATATGCCGATCATGGATGGTTACCAAGTATTAGAAGAGATTCAGCGCGATGATCTACCCGCGATAGTGATTGTTATCTCCGGCGATATTCAGCCAGAAGCACATCGCCGAGTAAAAGAGTTGGGCGCGATTGATTTCATAGAAAAACCTATCAACAATGCTAAGTTAATGACCATTCTGGAACAATATGGCATTTATAAACCTGGTAGTCATCATTCACTTACAAGCCCTGAAAGCCTAGAAAAAGTCAGTATTCGAGATGTATTACAAGAAGTCTCTAATATTGCAATGGGCCGAGCCGGTGACTTGTTAGGCCGACTATTAGATGTTTTTATCTTATTACCTATTCCCAATGTAAACACCTTTGAAAGTAGCGAATTGCACATGGCGCTCACTAATATTGCAAAAGATAATACGGTGTCAGCAGTAACACAGGGATTTATTAGCTCTGGTATCAGCGGTGAAGCGATTGTTATTTTCCATGATTCAAATTTTGATGATATGACGAAACTGCTCAAATATGAAAATATGATCAGTGATCATTTAGAATTGGAAGTAATGAACGATATTTCTAATATTCTGGTCGGTGCATTTTTGAATGGCTTAGCTGAGCAGTTAGATATTCACTTTAGTCAAGGTCAACCTAGCGTATTAGGGCAACATGGAAAAGTCGAAGATTTGATTAAAAGCCGCCAAAAGGATTGGCAAAAAACATTAACTATCGAGGTCAGCTACAGTATTCAAGATCACGACATCAAATGTGACCTTCTACTTTTATTTACTGAAGAGTCGATTAAAGTCATTCAACATAAAATAGGATACCTCTTAGACCAATGAGTACAAATATAGAATTAAAAGATATCCATTGGCTTATTGATATGGTGCATAACATAGATGTAGGGCTGGTGATCATCGACAAAGACTTCAATGTCAAAGTATGGAATGGTTTCATGGAAAACCATTCTGGTTTATTAACTGCACACATGGTTGATAAAAAAATCACCGATGTGTTTACCAGTATTCCTGAAGACTGGTTACAACAAAAAGTGAACAGCGTTTGTTTATTAAAAAATAAAGCGTTTACTACCTGGGAACAACGTCCTTATTTATTTAAATTCAAAAGTTACCGACCGATCACCAGTAATGCTGAATTTATGTATCAAAATGTGACCTTTTTACCCTTAACCGACATAGTAGGTACAGTTACACAAATATGCATGATTATTTACGATGTAACCGACGTAGCATTAAACCGACAAGCCCTACAAGAAGCAAACTACAAGCTTGAACATTTAAGCCATACCGATGGATTAACACAACTGCTTAATCAAAGTTATTGGCAAGAGAGAAGCCAAGTTGAGTTTAAACGCCATCAGCGTGCACACCATAAAACATCCATGGTGACCTTAGATATCGATCATTTTAAAAAGGTTAATGATACCTACGGGCACCCTTTTGGTGATCAAGTAATCAAAGGCGTCGCAGAAACCCTACGTCAAAATCAACGAGAGCCAGATATTGCGGGTCGTGTCGGCGGTGAAGAGTTTTCACTTTTATTGGTTGATACTGACCTAGCGGGTGCAAAAGTTGTCGCTGAACGCATACGAACCGCTATTGAAGCACTGCGCTTTGAATGTGATGGAAAAGAAGTCAAAGTCACCGTGAGTTTAGGTATTGCACAAATAACGGATAGTATTGAAGACTTCAAGGCTTGGGTTAAAATGGCCGATTTAGGCTTGTATTTGGCAAAAAATAATGGCCGAAATCAAGTAGGATTTAGTGTCCACTAATCCTATCGATTAGATAATCTAACTACAGTGATTAAATGACAACATTTTAAAATTAATATTGAATGCCGTCATTTTTTATCTTGTTCAGGTTTATCTTGTTCAGAAGCATTATCGGTATAACTAAACCGGCACAACTAATTGTTATTGATGGGTAGATAGTCCGTTCTATTAACCCGCAACCTTTCACTTCCCTGTATGACTTCTGAAGGCGATATACCAAATTTTTTCTTGAAGCTTTTACTAAAGTGAAATTGATCATAAAAGTTAAGCTCAATAGAAACCTGATTAACGTTATAGTTTTTCTTGTCCATTAAGAAAAAAGCGGTTTCTAACTTAGTATTTAAAAAATATTCTTTTGGTGATTGCTTGGTAAATTTTAGGAATAAGCGTCGTAAATGCTGTTCACTACACCCTGAAAATTCGGCCATTTCTTTGACTGTCCAATGGTCTGCGATTTTTAAATGAATATGGGAAATCGCTTTTTGGACTAATAAAAATTGATGATCTTCAATTGGCTTAGTTTCAATTAAACATAACCATTCATATATAATTTTAGTTAAGGAAGCAACGGCTAGCTCTTTCAACTTTTGCCGTTTACTCACTAAATTAACGCTTATTTGATTAAATTCATTTTCTAATTTTTTCAATGTGTCGAGTTGAATAATTTCTCCATAGGAGATCTCCATCACACCATTTGGAATGAACTCTATCCAAAAAAGATCCCATATCAATCCTTTGCAAAAATAATGCTTAATGGTCATTGGGTCTAAAAAAACAATAGATGCACCTTTAAGTTCTAATATTTCGCCGTTATGCAGTTCAAGCTCGCCATAGCCTTGTTTAGTAAATACGGCAATGGTTGAACTTGCAATCAAAGGCAACCTTTTATCTTCAGGCCAACGCACCATGTACCCCTTATCCGCATAGGTATTCCATAATGCCAGTAGCGAAATACCACTCGATGTCACATTATCACCAATAATAATCGGCGTATCGTGAATAAGTTCGTTTTTTACATGCACCTTATTATTTAATCCATTCATTAATTTGTAATACCTGTGGAATATAGCCGTTATCTTAAAGACAGAATAAAAAATGTGATAACAAAACAAGTTATTAATGTGAGCTAAGGAGCAAACTATGCAAATCGTATATTTTATTTTACATGACGAATTTCAGCCCGCAGTAGCGCCAAATTATGGAGAATTATTATGCTAACTATTTTATCGTTTATATTTTTTACGGGGTTGGTTGCGATCGTCTCCTATTACAAAACAAAAGGTGAAAACTTATCCAGCTTGAAAGGTTATTTTCTCGCGGGAAGGAGCCTACCTTGGTATGTGATTGCAGGGTCACTATTTTTAACCAATATCTCTGCAGAACAATTAGCAGGCCTTAACGCTAATGCATTTCGTAATGGCGCGAATGTAATGGCCTGGGAAGCCACCTCAGCACTGACCTTAATTGTGTTGGCGTTTATCTTTTTACCACGCTTTTTAAAATCAGGCATTTCTACGATCCCGCAATTTCTTGAGATCCGTTATGGAAAGAAAATGCGTACCGTTGCATCTGCCATTTTTATCTATGCGATCGTGATTGGATTTTTACCTTTTGTTTTATACGCAGGTGCTATCACCTTAGGTAAATTATTTGATATTAGTGGTGTATTAGGTATCTCTGATTACGCAACAACCTGGGTGATGGTAATCGCGATTGGTGTTGTAGGTGGTATTTATGCGGTATTTGGTGGGTTAAAAGCTGTGGCAATTTCCGACACCATCAATGGCATCGGATTATTAATTGCTGCTTTATTCGTGCCTATTATTGCTTTGTATCAATTAGGTTCAGGTGACTTTTCAAATGGTTTTAATATCTTACTAGTAGAAGCGCCAGAGCGTATGCAGGCTTTAGGTTTAACCGAAGATGCAAACATTCCATGGCACGGACTTATTTCAGGTGTGCTCATCATTAACCTTTTTTATTGGTGTACAAACCAAGCTATCGTACAACGTGCGCTAGCAGCAAAAACATTAGCTGAAGGTCAGAAAGGTGTACTCGCTGCGGCAGCTTTAAAAATACTAGGTGTTGTCATGTTGGTATTACCGGGCATCATTGCTTGGCATATGTATCAACGCGGTATGATCTCCATTCCAATGAAAGAAGTCGGTGGAATGGTCGTTAACTCTGATATGTCTTACCCGGTATTAGTAAGAGCAGTATTACCTACTTGGTTAACTGGATTCTTTGGCGCGGTTTTATTTGGTGCAGTATTAAGCTCATTTAATAGTGGCGTTAATAGTTTATCCACCCTGATCAGCCTTGATATTTACAAACAACTTATTAAACCAGCCGCAACAGAAATTGAAACGGTACGTATCGGTAAATTATTCGGTATTGCAACGATTGTCATTTGTATTGGTATTGCGCCATTTATCTCTACAGCGGAAAGTTTATATACTCTAATGCGAACCATTATGGCGGTCATCAATGTGCCTATCTTTGCCGTATTATTAATGGGAGTCATTTCTAAAAGAGCACCTGCTCTTGCCGGTTATGTAGGTTTGGTAACTGGTATGGTCTTCTTCTTTGTCAGTAAATTTATCCTTAATGGTGACTTTGGTTTATTCCAAGTTCACTGGTTAAATTTAGTAGGCATGAACTTAGTATTAATGTTAGCGGTTATGACTGCGATCCGTTACTGGAAACCAATGGATAAACCTTATATTCAGGTTGCAACCAATGAAGTTGAAGTGAATGAATGGAAGCATGCAAAACTTGCTAGTTGGATATTGATTTTTGCTTTCATTACACTTTACACGGTTTTCTCTCCACTAGGTTTAACTTCTGAAACAGGTTCATGGTTGAAAGTAGCCCTCACTATTTCAGGTAGTATGTTGCTGCTCTATTTTGTTTATAACAACATCAAAAAAGTATTAGCCAATAAATCCACAGCGGATCCCATTAAGACTAAAAGCATCAATGCAGCATCATAGATAGAACAATAAAGGGGGCCATATTATCAGGCTCCCTTTTTTTAATATAGAAGTAGGATTTCCCATGAAAAAACCAAATATAATTTTAATCATGACTGATACACAAGCCACTAACATGGTCGGTTGTTACAGTGGTAAAGCGCTGAATACAAATAATATAGACCAGCTTGCAAGTGAAGGTATTCAGTTTAACTCAGCTTATACGTGCTCACCGGTTTGTACGCCTGCTCGAGGCGGATTATTTACTGGTATATATTCAAATCAATCCGGCCCTTGGACAAATAATCTTGCACCGGGGTTAAATATTAGAAACATGGGCCATCATTTTAAACATGCAAATTATAAAACCTGTTATATCGGCAAATGGCATTTAGATGGCCACGATTACTTTGGAACGGGTGTTTGCCCGCCAGAATGGGATGAAGAGTTTTGGTATGAAGGTGCTAATTACTTGGCTGAATTAAGTGATAAAGAAATAGATCTGTGGCGCAATGGTCTTAATTCCGCAGCGGAATTAAGGGCTAATAATATCACCGCTGAATTTACTTGGGCGAACCGTATAAGCAATCGTGCTGTTGATTATATTAATCGTCGTGAACAGGAAAAAGACCAACCCTTTTTGATGGTACTGTCATACGATGAACCACACCACCCTTTCACTTGCCCACCAGAGTATGTCGATAAATATGAAGACTTTGCCTATGACTTAGGTAAAAAAGCCTTTGATACCTTAGAAAAAAAACCTATACATCATAAGCTGTGGAGTGATGCGATGCCTTCACCCGTAGGGGAAGATGGGCAATATCGTCATCCACTTTATTTTGCTTGCAATGACTATGTTGATGATGAAATTGGGCGAGTTATTAAACATCTTGATCAATCTGAGCTAGACAACACATGGATTGTCTATACCTCTGATCACGGAGAAATGATGGGAGCACATAAGTTAGTAAGTAAAGGTGCTGCTATGTATGACGACATCACTAACATCCCTTTAATTATTCGTCCGCCCTCTTCTGATAGAGCACTTGATGCGAGTGAAAAAGTCATTAATACGCCCGTCAGTCACATCGATATTTTGCCAAC
Organism: Vibrio sp. 2-Bac 85; assembly: GCF_037546705.1. Classification (NCBI taxonomy): domain Bacteria; kingdom Pseudomonadati; phylum Pseudomonadota; class Gammaproteobacteria; order Vibrionales; family Vibrionaceae; genus Vibrio; species Vibrio sp. 2-Bac 85. The sequence goes on from NZ_JALAAB010000027.1 coordinate 16,603, forward strand.
GCTAATGATGCTAGCAGGCATCACTCCACCTGAAATCTTACCTGGTGAAAACTTATTATCGATTAATGATCAACTCGATATCACACGCGGTGTGATGGTAGAGTTTAATCGTTATGAAATTGAACACGATAGTTTTGGTGGTTTTATTCCTGTGCGTTGTTGGGTTAATAACGATTATAAATTGGTGCTTAACTTACTCACAAGCGATGAACTATACGATAGAAAAAACGATCCAGATGAGTTAAATAATCTTATTACATCGCCAAAACATGAAGTGATTCGTGACCAAATACATGATACTTTATTAGCCTATATGGATACTATTCGAGACCCTTTCAGAAGCTATCAATGGGCAGTTAGACCTTGGAGAAAAGGTATTGAGGCAAATTGGATGGGGGCTTTTAGACCCAAACCACGCGATGGTTTTTCTAAAGTAGTGCGAGATTACGATACTGGCATGCCCACACAAGGTGTCAAAGTGGAAGATAAAAAACAAAAGTTCTAAACGACTATTTAATTTATGCCTAAGTGACTTCCAAATAAAGCTTGGGCATATAAAATATATTTTAATAATGTGTTTATTATTACTCGAGTAATTTTATGAAATGGATCAAGCAAGGCAACGCACCTGACTACCGGTTCTCTTTAGCCAACGAACGTACTTTTTTGGCGTGGATCAGAACCTCACTGGCTTTTTTAGCCGCAGCCATTGGCTTAGATCAGTTAGCCCCTAATTTAGCCTCTCCAGCAATCAGAGAAATGCTTTCTTTAGCGCTGTGTTTATTTGCCGCCCTGATAGCGCTTTATGCTTATTTACGTTGGGTCGCAAATGAAAAAGCAATGCGTCAGAATACAGACCTGCCATATACTAAAATTTTGCGCTTAGTGAGTATCTTCATGACTCTTATTGCTTGCGCCATAATATTGATGATCAGCAATGCCATTTAGCCGTATATCAAGACGTCATGACGACCCAGGATTACAACCTGAAAGAACCTCATTATCATGGTATCGAACGTTATTTTTAATCGTCGGTGTCTCGATGTTATTTCTAAGGTTAGGGTTCATTAAAAATGACCTGATTTTAGTCGCAGGTAGTATTATTTTATTGCTCTGTAATATTGGTGTTTGCATCTATGCCTACAAACGGAACCTGTTCGATGAAAGAAGTACAGTACTCACTTCTTACGGCTCAGTAATAGTTAAAAAAATGATCTGTTTTGCTATCATCTTTAGTGCGCTTGTATTCGCATTATCAATCATTATGTCTAGTTATAATCGTATATCTGAATCGTATCTTATCTAGGTAAATTACGTCGAATGAACTGTTGAATGAGTCAGACAATAACCCTAGCTATTTATATGAAGGTTACAAACACTTCTTTAATCATTACCCTTGAACATGAAAAAAATGAGCAGCTTAATGCCAATTCCCCCCTATCTTTATTAATGAAAAGACTAAAACAATAAGTAGGTCATAAGCGACTGCTTTAAATAGGTATCGACTTCCCCCATAAATATGGTTATTTATCAATTTTTTACCGGGTGTTGCAATTAGTTGACCACTAATGTTCGGTCAACTCAATAGCCAATATGACTGCTATTCCACAAAGAACTTTTCTAACATCGGATTTCATGTCCGTTACCATTCTAAATACAAATTCAACAAGCCATGAAATAAACCAATTTGAGGCATTTAAATGAAAATCTAACAGCTTAATCCAGACGTTAGAGCTATTTATAACAACAATAAAGATGCTTCTATCATTACTGCCATTACTTATTTTTATCTCTAAACGTGTTTTAGGTTATGGCTAGTTTAAGCCGTTTCATGGTTATTAATATCCAAAATAAAGATACAAATTAGTGAGATATTCATCAACATTTTATTGAAAAAACTCACCATACTGCCCTCTCTACAAGGGGAACTTTAGATGTTAAAAAAACCTAATATACTTATTTTCATGACTGATCAGCAGCGTGGTGATACGTTAAATAATCAAGATATTTTCATGCCTAATACTCGTGAATTAATGGCAGGTGGTATTCACTTTAACAATACCTATTGTCCATCTCCACATTGTTGCCCTTCTCGTGCATCTTTTTTTACAGGCTTATACCCCACTCAACATGGAGTTTGGAATAATGTTTGTGTGCAGAATGCACTTTCTCGTGGTTTAAATGCAGGTAGTGAGTTATTCAGTGATTATCTCAAAGATCAAGATTACTCACTATATTTTGCTGGTAAGTGGCATGTCTGTTTTGATACAGGCCCTGAAGATTACGGCTATGAAGAATTATTAGTCACTTGCAATAAAGAGCAAAAGAATGACGTTACTAATGATGCAATGTCTCCAGGTTGGGATATGTACAAAGCGATTGCTAATGAACCAGCATCAATTCGTAAAGAAGGTGAAATTAAACGTCCTGGTTACCCAGAATACATACATTATGGCATTGATGAAAACCCGTTTAATGACCGAGGAATAGTTGATTCTGCAATAGAAAAACTCAAACAAATTCGCGAATCAAATACAGAAAAACCTTGGTCAATGTACATAGGCACTTTAGGCCCACATGACCCTTACTTTGTACCACAAGCATTTTTGGATATGTATGCCGATTATGAGGTCAAATTAAGTGAAATTCATGATGATTTTATGCTTGATAAACCCTTTTACAATCGCAAAGTAAGATGTCTTTTTGATCAACTTAGTGTCCTTGAAAAGAAAGATGCAATTCGTCATTACATGGCATTTTGCACCTATGAAGATTATCTATTGGGACTGGTACTCACGGAGTTAAAACAACATCCTGACTTCGATAATACCTTGATCTTAGCCACTAGCGATCACGGGGATTACAATGGGGAGCATGGACTTTGGTGCAAAGGCCTACCGGCATTTAAAGGTGCATACCACATACCCGCCGTTGCTTATTGGAAAAATGGCATCGAAAATCCAGGCCGAGTCTGCGAGCAACTTGTTTCATTAACAGACTTTGCCCCTACCTTTTTAGAGGTCGCAGGCACGCAATTCAAACATCCCGTTGTTGGTAATAGTTTAGCGTCACTGTTTAAAGAAAATGAGCAGGCTCAGTATCGAGAGTTCTTATTTACTCAAACTAACGGTAATGAGCTTTACTGCACTCAACGCAGTGTTTTTAACCTCCATTGGAAACTTGTACATAACCCATTAGACACCGATGAATTGTATGACCTCAACAATGACCCTAATGAATTGTGTAACCGTATCAACGATCCAAAACTTGATCAGATCAAAAAAGATCTGCATCAACAACTCTGGCAATTTGCCGCTAGCGTAGGCGATCAGAATATAAACCCTTATATCATGGTTGGTATGGCCGAATATGGCCCCGCTATCGCTTATCAGAAATAAAAAGGAAGCATGAAAATGAATACATGGACTCTATTAAGTTTTATTGGTTTTACAGCACTCGTCGCCATTATTTCGTATATAGCGACAAAAAAAGAAGATTTAAAATCCAGTGATGGGTATTTTCTCGGTGGACGAAGCCTGACTGGTATTTCAATTGGTTTTTCTATTTTGCTAACCAACTGGTCGGCGGAGCAATTAATTGGTCTTAATGGCCAAGGCTTTAGTGTTGGTTTATCTAACATGGGTTGGGCGGTGACATCTGCCATTGCTTTTGTATTAATGGCTTGTGTGTTTTTGCCTATGTTCATTCGCAAAGGGATCACCACTATTCCCGACTATATAGAAGACCGATTTGGGCCTACAGCACGTAATGTGATTGCTTGGTGTATTTTGGTTAATATGGCAGCAGTGGCATTACCTTCGGTGGTTTATGCTGGTGCATTAGGCCTTAGTAAGATTTTTGATGTTTCCTCTCTATTCGGTATTTCAGATTCAAGTGCACTGATCATCTCTATTATTTTTATTACTATTATCGGTGGGTTTTATGCTATTTTTGGCGGCTTAAAAGCAGTTGTTGTTTCGGATACGGTCAACGGTATTGGCTTTTTTATTGGTAGCATTTTAGTATTGATATTAGCATTGCGAGCGTTAGGCGCTGGTGACGCAGGTGATGGATTAGTTGAACTTGTCACTAAAGAACCACAAATGCTTAATGCCGTTAGCTCTCCTAAGGTGAATGTGCCTTTTGGGGCTATTTTCACTGGTATGTTATTGATGAACATTTATTTTGCTTGTACAAATCAAGTTATCATTCAACGAGCACTTGGTGCTAAAAGCTTAGCTGAAGGGCAAAAAGGGGTATTAATAGCCGGCATTATTAAGATTATTAGTATATTCATTTTAATTGTACCTGGTATTGCAGCTTACCACCTTTATGGCTCTGAAAATATTCGCCCAGATGAAGCCTACCCGCTATTAATTAATCGCCTGTTACCTGAAGCCGTGGTTGGTTTTTTTGGTGCCGTTCTTTTTGGTGCAATTATTTCAACTTTCAATTCAACCATTAACTCTTGCTCTACTATCTTTGCGGTTAATATTTATAAGCCATACCATAAAGGAAAAATGGATCCGGCAAAATGTATTACTGCCGGTAAATGGTTTGGTGCAGGCTTGGCTTTATTCGCAGCCATATGTGCACCATTTATAAAATTTGCACCGCAGGGTTTATATATGTTCATGCAAGAGTTCAATGCATTATTTACTATTCCTATGTTGTTAATGATTTTGGTTGGTATGGTATCTAAACGCGCCAGTTCAACGGCGACTATTGCCGGTATGTTGACTTACATGGCACTGTATTTATTCTTCCGCTTTGGTTATACAGGCTGGGATTTACATTTCTTGCATAAAACAGCCATCTACTTTGGTTGTGGTTTACTGGTTACCGCTGTTATTACTTATTTGCACCCAGCTGAAATTGTTAAAAGAAGAGTTCAAGAAGCTCCTGTTAATATTCAAAACTGGAAACATCTTCGTCTAGCATCAGTGGCTACGACAGTATTAATGGTCGCAACTTATGCCGTCGCTTCTCCAATCGGCGTTGTCGCGCCTATTGAGGAGATCCCTGGTAATTTAATGATTATTTTATTCGCTTCTCTATTCAGTACTTGGGCGATTAATGCTGTTATTAAAAGATATTGTGATAATAAAGCCAATAGTATTTTTGAAAGTGGCCCTAAAGAGGAATTAATAAAACAAGTTTAACCCTGAGTTAAGGGTGGCCACATTACTTTTTGTAATGTGGCCTTTTTTGTTTTAAAAGGCATACTTCCACTGAGCTAATGGAATCAATCTCATTAATACCCTTCTTCATTCAAGATGTACATAACCACAACTCATGGTGTGAACTGTTCCTAGGCACTGTACCACTGCACACAAAGGTGAAGTATCTAATGGATATGTACTATTACTATGGGTTCAAGCCCATAAGCGAGCCAGTACACTTACTTTCATGCATCTCTACGTTATACAATATTTTTTAATACTTTTTGAACTTTATTTAGAACTGCTGTTTAGAACAATTATTTTGCTCCTATGATGCAAGTCTAGGAATAATAGAAGTTAGCCTTGTTATAATTCAGGCGTTTACAGGAATGAATATGGAAAAACTCTTATTACATTTTAAAGAAGCGGCTCTACAGGCCTCTATTTCTCAAGCAAGTATTGAGCTAGGGGTTAGCCAACCTGCTATCAGCAAAAGTATTAAGCTATTAGAAACTCGTTACCAAACCTCATTATTTGAACGTAAAGCTCGAGGTGTAACATTGACTCCTGCTGGTAGAATATTACTTGATCGCGTGCAGCGAATAGAAAATGAATTAGTCGCCATAACACAAGAAATCAAAGCGTTAGATCATCAAAAAACAATCTTAAAAATTGGTGCAGGAAGTGCTTGGGAAGGCCCTATTTGTAATTTTTTACCCAACTTTTACTTAAAATATCCACATGTAAGAATAGAAGTGCAGTCTAATACTATTTATCAGCTTATTCCTGCCCTACTTAATGATGAAATTGAGTTAGCTTTTGGTGGCGAAGATGGCGCATCTTTGGTTAAAAATAATGAACTCAGCTTCACGCCTATGATGAAAAGCCGCATGTGTATTATGGCGAATAAGAATCATCCCCTAGCACAAGGCCAAATATGCGACCTCGAAATGTTAACTCAATACCCTTGGGTAGCTTTTCAAAATTCTAAAGTAATGTTGGATCATCTTAATCAGCAGTTAGACCTAGAGCGAATAAGACCTGTTAACTTCATTTTACAAACTGATTTTCTACAAATGGCCTTAACCATGGTTAAACACAGCGATGCATTAATGTGTATTTCCAACCGTCAACTTAATCAATATAACCAGTCTGATATTACAGAAGTACGCATTAAAGAACCGATTTGGCACTATCACCTTGGTGTTTGGTCAAAGTCCCCTAAATATCGCAGTCAGACAGCTTTAGATTTTATTGAAGAAATAATCAAGCATGTATAAAAATGGACTTCAAAATAGCACTTTTAGTCGCACATCCGTTTCATATTAAGAACACTTTTCATTGCTGCATCTATTATACCCATGCCACCCTATCAAGCCGAACAACATACCTTGATTTCGGGATATATACCCATGCGACCTCAAGATGCAAAGTCAGCAAGGCAAATTGTACCGAGATGCTAGGCATAAAATTGAAGTATAGTTATTCTACATAGAGATTTTATAACAACGCAGATTGGTGCAAGTTGCCTTGCCCTACGGGGCGCAACCTCGAAAATCAGCCCTGCGTGCAACAATCAAAAAGGGAATAACCATTACCTCATGTTGCGCCTTGCTCTGGTATCCGAGGTTTCACCTGACAAGGCGTCTTGAGGTGGCATGGGTATAAATACAAAGGCTCAGCCGATAGGCAGCATTTACTTGTCATAAGATTTAAATCGGTTATTACTTGTATCAATGCATATTACGTGCAATTGCAATCCCATCTTTAAGTGTTCGAGAGAATTGTAATTTACGTGGTTTAAAGCGAATACCAGCACGTCGTAATTTCAACACCATACGCGGCTGCAGATTATTAATCACTAAGCCTATCTGCTGTTTATCAAGACTTTCTTTAATCGATTCAATAGCAATAATCGCACTCATATCCAGCATAGTGACTTCGGACATATCGAGTATGATGACACGAAGATTTGGTGTAACAATTGAAATACTTTGCAATGCTTTTTGCGCTGACCCAAAAAATAATGAACCGTTAATATCATAGATAACAATGCTGTCAGAGAGATCATCATAAACTTCATGATTTTTTTCGACTCGCGAGGTATCTGTTAGAGTAATACTTCGGCGAATAAACAACATAGCAGCTAAACCAATTCCAACGGCCACTGCAATAGTCATATCAAAAAGTACCGTCAGAACAAAACATAAAATAAGTACAATAACATCGTCTTTAGGTGCAACTTTAACCGTACGGATAAAATGTTTAGCTTCACTCATATTCCATGCAACCACTAATAATAATGCCGCCATCGATGCCATGGGGATATAAGCTAACAAAGGTGTCAACGCGAGTATTGAGCCTAGAATAAATAAACCATGCACTACAGCAGCAAGAGGGATCGTACCGCCTGCTTTGATATTTGCCGCCGTGCGAGCTATCGCAGCAGTTGCTGGAATACCACCAAACAATGGCGCAATCATATTACCAATACCTTGGCCGATAAGTTCATCATTGGGGTTATGTTTCTTGCCAGACATTCCGTCAGCGACTACTGCACATAACAAAGACTCAAGCGAGCCTAAAATCGCAATAGTGATCGCGGACGGTAATAGCATTTTGATAAGATCAAAGCTGATGCCAATTGGCTGACCATCTGCATTTGGTAAATTCCATGGCCATTCAAAAGCAGGTAAAATAGCAGGGATACCATCACCGGTTATGCCGTTTATATCATAGTGAAATCGACTGCCAATAGTAGCAACGGAAAAGTCCGCATAAAAATATTGAAGCCCCCAAGCAGTAATAGAACCAACAAGCAGTGCAATCAGATGCCCTGGCACTTTTGAGTGCACTCGTGGCCACAATAATAAAATGACAATGGTAAGCCCACCAATGAAAAATTCTTGAAAATTGATCGTTGGTAATGAATGGATAATTAAAGAGAGTTTTTCAAGATAATCACCTTCAAATGTAGCAATGCTCAGCCCTAAAAAATCTTTTATTTGTAATGTGCCTATAACAACACCAATACCTGCTGTAAATCCAATAATGACTGGGTAAGGAACAATCTCAATAAGCTTTCCAAGCTTACCTACCCCCATCAAAATTAAAAAGATACCCGCCATAAACCCACTGATCAACAATCCCCCGATTCCAAATTGATGAACAATTGGTAACAAGACAACCACAAAGGCTGCTGTAGGTCCTGATATATTTACTTTTGAGCCGCCACAAACAGCAATAAAAAGACCGGAAATAATAGCGGTATACAATCCATGTTGGGGGGGGACACCACTGGCAATAGCTAATGCCATAGAGAGAGGCAAGGCAATAACGCCTACGGCTAACCCTGCTAATACATTTGCTTGAATATCAAAAAGTGTCGGTTTGCTCAAAATAGATTTTTTTAATGCAGAAAACAAGGTGTGCTCACTTATAGGCGCTAACGATAAAATTGGATCTTACTCTTTCATCTTGTATTTCTCAATAATTCATAAAAAAATAGAAGTTAAACTGAGTTATTATTTTTAAAATAAGTACTGAAATTATGAAATTCTTTAAATATTATTCATTGTTATCTTTATTAAATTAAAGGGAAATGTTTTAGCGTTCTCGTGGAGCTGTGTTTCTTAATAGAAATGGAGGTAGTTGATAGAAATGGAGCTAGTTGATAGAAATGGAGGTAGTTGCGTGCATAATTTTAATCAATATGGATCGCTTGCCTTTAATCGAGCTAGTTTGATAATACCTGTTATTAACATTATCTTAAGAGCTTGTTTTGCCTTACTCATAAGAAGATTATTGATGAGCATGAGCGCGATGCTTTAAAAAATTTTGAGACACCTCTATGATGAGCGACTCAAGATCATATTCCTAGCATCCGTTTACCCCCTACAGCTTATTGATTTTTGCGTCTTCAATGTTAATGGTTGTATCGCCTGAATAACGCTTTTACAGCAGAAACAAAAACAGCGCTAAAAAGCGCTGTTTTTTTATTACTTTCTTTACTAGGAACTCTACTGAGGAATTAAAGCCCTAGTTTAGCTAGCTCTTTTTCTACTACTGCAACAGGCAGTGGAATATAACCATCTTTTTTCACTATGCCTTGGCCCTGCTCAGATAACATTAGCTTAATGAACTCAGCTTGTAGCGGTGAAAGTGGTTTGTTTGGGTGCTTGTTAACATATACGTATAGGAAACGAGAGAGTGGGTATTTACCACTGATTGCATTTTCCATGCTTGCTTCAACAAATGGGCCGCCTTTCTTAGATAAAGCTACTGCTTTAACACCTGCTACTTTATAACCAATACCAGAGTAACCGATAGAGTTTAAAGAAGAAGCGACAGATTGAACAACGGATGCTGAACCAGGCTGCTCATTAACAGAGTTTTTAAAGTCACCTTTACATAATGCTTTTGACTTAAAGTAACCGTAAGTACCAGATACCGAATTACGTCCAAATAATTGAATATCTTTACCAGACCAACTACCTTCTAGGCCAACATCAGCCCAGCGAGTAGCATTTTTGTCATTACCACATTTTTGTGTAGAGGAGAAAATCGCATCAACCTGTTTGATTGACAAACCTTTAATTGGGTTATCTTTATTAACAAATACTGCCAGTGCATCAATTGCAACACGAACTTGAGTTGGTTTGTAACCGTAACGCTTCTCGAATGCTTCTATTTCTTTAGACTTCATTTTACGGCTCATTGGACCGAACTGAGAAGTACCTTCTGTAAGAGATGGCGGCGCTGTTGAAGAGCCTGCAGCTTGAATTTGAATGTTAATATTTGGGTATTGGCGTTTAAATTCTTCAGCCCAAAATGTCATCATGTTTGCTAATGTGTCAGAACCAACAGATGAAAGGTTACCAGAAATACCGCTTACTTTAGTGTAAGTTGGCAAAACATGATCTGCTGCAAGAACAGGCGTTGAAATTAATGACGCAGTACCTAAAGTAACCGCTGCTGCTAACATTTTAAGTTTCATTCAAAACTCCATTTTCTACTAAGTTAATTTTTATGATTTGTATTTCATTAATTATTTAACAAAATATTCATTACGCTTCGTAGCGATGTTGCTTAATATGCAGCTTTAATGTGACACTTTGATTACAAGTGAATTATTTTATTCATTTTTTATTCATTGTTTTATGGGTAGAAACAAAAAAGGCTTATTACATTTAAGTAATAAGCCCTTTAAATCATAACGTTAACTATCTTAAATTATTTTTTATTAACGCTAAGTCTGCGTATTAATATTAACGGTAAAGCAAATATCCATAACCAAAAACTTGCACCACCGCTGCGTTTGTAAGGAGTATCACTATTAACTAATGCTTCAGATTTCCAACAGTTCGGGCTGTTATCAGGCTCTGAAGTTAAGTCAGGTGTTAATTTCACCATTATCTGTGATGCATTAGTTTTATTGGTATAGTCGTTATTACTGTCGTATATATAACCTTGAGCCAAAATCACGCCGTTATCATTAATCGCCGTTGCACTTTGTAAACGAATTAACGGATGTGTAACCACACCATCAGCATCCGCGCTGCACAGCAAATCTTCTAAGAACCAACTATCACCGCTGGTTTTATCATATAAAAATGCACTTTGTGTACGAGAATTACCACCTGAAACAGGAGCCGTTTGGTCATAGGCATCGGCTTTACCGACAATCAGACCCTTGTTATTCATATCATAACCTCGGCTATTCGCTCCGACTTTAGAAGCACTGTCGCCAGCTAAACGTTGTTTAGTTGATAATACTTTTTTATTTTCCAATGGCTCGTCAATACTTTTATTGTCGATATCATAAATAAACATTTCTATAGGTTTATTTACATTTTTAGATGATGAGTATTGTCGATTACCCATCACGATATTATCGTCGGTAATCGTTTGAGCCCATGAGTTATAGTAAGTATCATCTTCGTCATAATCACCACTACCATCATAACTTTCATCTGTTGCTGAAGTGATTACTGTTGGTTCCCCATAAACACCGTCGTCACTAGGAGTCATGATTATCGCACGTTGACGCGCACCTACATCGCTATCAGAGTGTTCAAATGATGAAACACCGACGGCAATACCCGCACTGTTAATGTCTAACGCCGCTGCACTGTAAGTAACATCACTGTCTTCGTATGTTGAATCACTATCTAACCATTTTGTTGCCAGAGCAAAACCTGTTATTTCAGTTTCAGTCCCAGTGTATTCCCAAGCCCAAGCTTGTGTATCAAAACCAGGGCAATAAACAAGGTCATTGAGAGTATCAACCTCATCGATATCACCGCTGCTATAACAAAGGTCAAAATTATCAGTATCATCATCACCGCCAGATAAAGACTTACTGCTGCTACCTATAATTAGCGTTTTAGTGATTTGCTTAGGGGCCGTGCCATAAGTCACATCACGCATTTTATAAGCACTAGTGAAGCCACCTTGATCATCATCAAAGGTATCAGGCATTAATGAAACCGATGCAGCGCTGGTACTCGCGTCAGTGATAAAACCACGACGAACAAAGTCACGTTTGCCATCAGTGTAAGGCGCAGACCCGTAACCAACAGCAAAACTGCTGCTTAAAAAACTAGAGTCAACAACATCTGTCACTTTAACATCGGTATCGCTGCCAAAACCTTCGATATTAATATTACTGGTTGCACCAAAGAAATAACTACTTGGATCAGCATTACCAGCATCAATATCAAACATTGCATTACGCCAAGCTTGATAACCATTTTCAAAACTTAAATCTGCACTACTTTCACTACCTTCAAATGCAAAATCACAAATATCATCATCATAAAAACAGGTTTGATTAAAGGTAAAAGGCAATCCTAAGTCGATATCTTGATCTAGTTGCGCTTTGAAAGCGTAAGCTGCAAATAAACTGCCTTCTTCAGTAATAGCTGACGGGAATGGGCCTATAATACTGCCGTCTGTATCAACAGATAATATTTCAACACTATAATAAGGTGTTGTCGTCGCGGCCCAGGCACTGCTTGCAGATAACAGGGCGATAATTGAGATACTTTTTGTGTATTTCATGTAAACATTACTCTCCGTTTTGTAACTCGTCCAATTCTTCCCAACGTGCAAAAGCGGTGTCTAGCTTCTCTTCCGTTTCAGCCAATAGCGCTAAGAATTGGTCGGCTTCTTTTTTATCTTTAGTAAAAAACTCAGGCGTATTAATGGTTTCTTGTAATGTGCCTACTTGCTCTTCTAATTGTTCTAGTAAAGCTGGTAAACCGTCTAATTCAAGTTGAATTTTATATGACAATTTTTTCTTTTTAGCAGGCGCTTTAGACACCGTTTTTTCAACAGCCTGTGTTGATTTTTTTTCTTTAACGTTATTGTCTTTAAAGCTATTGTCTTTAACGTTAATGCCTTTATCGTTAGCCACCGACGCTTCACTTTGCGCTTTATGACGCACAGCATCACTGTAACCACCAACAAATTGTTGAATATTACCATTGCCATCAAAGAACCAAGTGTGTGTTACTGTGTTATCAACAAAACTACGGTCATGGCTCACTAATAATAAGGTGCCTTGGTAATTTGCTAATAACTCTTCTAATAACTCCAGCGTTTCGACATCAAGATCATTGGTCGGTTCATCTAAGATCAAGAAATTACTTGGTTTTAAGAATATTTTGGCTAATAAAAGACGGTTTTTCTCTCCACCTGATAATGCTTTAACTGGCGTACGCGCGCGATCTGGGTGGAACAAGAAGTCTTGTAGGTAACCTAAAACATGGCGTTTATTACCATTGATTTCTACTTCTTGTTTACCTTCTGCTAGGTTATCAACCACGGTTTTTTCAGGATCTAATGCATCGCGGTATTGGTCAAAATAAGCTACTTCTAACTTAGTACCACATTTTACCGTACCTTGATCAGGTTCAATATTACCCAGTAATAATTTAAGTAGTGTACTTTTACCACAGCCATTTCGGCCCACTAATGCAATTTTATCACCACGCATGATCGTGGTTGAAAAGTCACGCACAATACGTAAATCATCGTAACTGTAAGTTAAGCCTTCAGTTTCAAAGATAATTTTACCTGAACGTGCGGCTTCATCGACAATAATTTTGGCTTTGCCTTGTACATTCGTTCGCTCTGAACGCTCTTGTCGTAAAGATTTTAAAGCACGTACACGCCCTTCATTACGAGTTCGACGCGCTTTAATACCTTGACGGATCCAGGTTTCTTCAATGGCTAATTTACGGTCAAATTCTGCATTTTGTTCATCTTCAACACGTAATGCTTCTTCTTTAGCAATTAAGTAATCTTCATAACCACCAGGCCATGAGCTTAACTTACCACGGTCAATATCAACAATACGGGTTGCTAAACGACGAATAAATTCACGGTCATGACTGATAAAAACAATAGAGCCTTGGAATGACATTAAAAATTGCTCAAGCCATTCAATAGTCCCAACATCTAAATGGTTAGTCGGTTCATCCAATAATAATAAATCAGGGTCATTCACTAACGCTTTAGCCAGTGCGACTTTACGTAACCAACCACCGGATAATTGATCCAATGTAATTTCAGGATCAATGGCCAAACGGTCTAAGATTTGGTTGATTTTCGAATCTAATTGCCACGCATTAAGTTGGTCAATTTGTTCCTGTAAGCGTTGTAATTTATTCATCGCTTTTTCACTGCAATCTTCAGCAATGATATGCAATTGTTCATGGTATTGACTCAACACCACACCCGCATTTTCCATGCCTGATGCAACAAAGTCATAGGCACTCATGGTGCTTGCCGTTGGTGGATCTTGCTCAAGACGTGCGATTTTCACATCGTTATTTATTAATAACGAACCATCGTCTAATTGAATACGACCATCAAGGACTTTTAACAGTGTCGATTTACCCGCACCGTTTCTTCCTACTAAACAAACTCGCTCGTTTGGTTCAATAACTAAATTTGATTTATTTAATAATGCACCACCGCCAAAAGCCAGTTCTGCGTTATGTAATGTTAATAATGCCACGGTTATTCACTCTTTATTAGGTGATAAGAATTGTTCGATTTGAGATAACGTAAAAGGCCAATCAAGATGTTGGCCTTTTGCATTTTCTAATACTGGAATACGAATACCAAATGAATCTACCAAGTGTTGCTCGCTAATGATATCGACTAACACATAGTCAACTTGGCATTGTACTAACAATGCCATTGCTTGCTCACAAAGATGGCAACCATCGGTATGATATAAAACAGGTAAACTCATTTTTAATTGTCTATTACTTATAATTTGTT
>NZ_JALAAB010000028.1:0-29818 GCF_037546705.1 Vibrio sp. 2-Bac 85
ATTTGCCGACAGGCAAGGGCCACGAACAATGTCCACCCATCGCCTATTTTAATGCTATCGATTTATGATCTACATTGAGCCATGCTCACCCATCGACAAGCTTGCATCATATTCAGAACAATCCCTGTTGACTGACGTCAGCAGGGATTTTTTCGTTTAGGGATTTTGGTGGTGATGTCCAGCTTGAGCAGGGGATAAATAAAGCGCCACGCAGTCGCTGTCCTTCAGTGCGATAGATAGGGGCGAATGATGCAACCGCATCGTTTTATGAGCGGGCTAATACCATTCCGCCTAATTATATGATCTAATGTATTCATTATTATTAACTGATTATATTCTTTTGGTGACCTATGAAAAAACATGACTTTTCAGAATTGGCTAAAACACATAAAAGTGTTCGTATGAGACTACGTTATTCTGCATTAGCACACTTTCAAGAAGGCAGCTCTCGTACCGATATCGCTAAGTTTCTTAAAGTGAGTCGTACTAGTGTTAATAAATGGATATCTCAATATCATCAAAATGGATTGGCTGGATTAGTTGATAAAAAGACAACCGGTCGTCCCTTTCGATTATCTGAAGTACAATCACTTCAACTAATTGAATATATTAATGAACATACAAAAAATGATAAGGGTGGTCGATTGGTCGGAACTGATATCCAGTTGTTTATTGCTGAGAATTTTGGTCATGAATATCATCTTTCAAGTGTCTACAAATTACTTCACCGCTTGGGATTTTCATGGATAACCTCTCGTTCTAGACATCCAAAACAGTCCCTTGAAGTTCAAGAAGATTTTAAAAAAATTCCAAATAAAAACGATCCTTAAGATCCCTGGTCATATCTCATTAGATAAAGTCGATATCTGGATACAAGATGAAGCTCGTTTTGGACAACAAAATACCACAACAAAGTTATGGGCTAAAACAGGTAGCAGGCCATTAGCCGTGAAACAGCAACAGTTTGAATATGCTTATTTATTTGGCTCTGTGTGTGTTACCAATGGGCAATCACAAGCGATGGTAATGCCTTATGTGAATAAAGATATTATGCATGCTCACCTTAAACAAATATCGATGAATACCGCCGAAGATCGACATGCAGTTATTATTATGGATGGGGCAGGTTGGCATACAGAAGATCTTGCTATCAACATTAATAACGTGAGCATTATTAAGCTTCCTCCATACTCACCAGAATTAAACCCAATAGAACAAGTATGGAGTTGGTTGCGTCAGCATCATTTAGCTAATCGTTGTTTTAATGGCTATGAATCAATTGTAGATGCTGTTTGTGATGCGTGGAATGACTTTGTTAGTGATAGTCAAAGAGTCATAAAAATGTGTACAAGAGATTGGATGAGTCTGACCAACTAATTATGCGGAATGGTATAAGCTCTGCGTGCCCTGGTGATATCGCGACAGCGATGGGTCATGAGCAATGTCCACCCACGCCAAGCACCTAATTTAAAATAGCTCAACTGGTTCGGGTAGGGCTTTTTTAATGCTATCGACTTATGCTCTACATTGAGCAGTGCTCACCCATCGACTAGCTTACATTATATCCAGAACAATCCCATCAGCAGGGATTTTTCGCTTAGGGCTTTAGTACTAATGCTCTACTTGTGAGTTGCACTGCTTTGAATGAGGTATTGTTTTTGCCATTCTAAATATTGCTTAAAAGGCATTGGTTTTGCAATGAGGTAGCCCTGTATTGCATCAATTTCCATCTCTTTTAATATGTCAAATTGCTGCTGAGTTTCCACACCCTCTGCCACTACTGTTATATCTAAGTTTTTTGCTAGGTTGATAATAGTTTCAACAATACTTAAGCCTGAAGTATTATTTAAAATGTTATCAATAAAACTTTTATCTACTTTCAATTCTTTAACAGGATAAGCATGTAAATGTGACAGGCAAGAATATCCTGTACCAAAGTCATCTATAGAAAAAGAAAATCCTAGTGCTTTTAGCTCTTCCATTTGTTGTAAGGTATGAAGAGGATCATGAGCAAGCATTGATTCTGTAATTTCTAATTTTATTCTAGAAGGTGTAACTTTAAAATTATTGATAATGTTAAGTAATTCAGTTTTTAATGTAGATGAATTAAATTGATTTTGGCTTATATTAATAGAAAGGTTAAATTCACTATCGATAATATCGAGGTGAGTTAACTGGTTCATTAAACGACAAATATCCTGTAAAACTATATTTTGTAACTTTTGAATTAGACCAAATTGTTCTGCAATAGGAATGAAGTCGTTAGGTGCAATAAGTCCTTTTATAGGGTGATTCCAACGTATCAATGCTTCACAACCTGTAATTTTACCTTTGACATCTACTTGGGGTTGAAAGTAAGCACAGAAATCATTGCTATCAATCGCCCTTATTATATCGGTCTCTAGCTCTGTTTGCTTTTCAAGTAAAGTTTGCAAGCGTGAGTCATAGAAACTATAACCATTGCCACCTTTTACTTTAGCGCGATACATGGCTGTATCTGCAAATTTTAAAATATTTTCTACGCTTGAATTTATGTTTTCTATTAAGCATATTCCAATGCTTCCACTTACCTGAAAAGCTAGTGCGCCTATTTGAAATTTTTCATAAAAAACGCGCTGTAGTTTTTGTGCAACTACCGCAGCTTCATTGGTCGCATGTTCATTGTTTTCTCCAATATATTCTAGCAATATAACAAATTCATCTCCGCCTATTCTTGCTAAAGTATCGGATGCCCGCACTACGGAGCTTAGCCTTTTTGTCATTTCTATTAATAGTTCATCACCTGCACTATGCCCTAATGAGTCGTTAATTCTTTTAAAATTATCAATATCTAAAAATAGTAAGGCCCCAGTTTTCTGAGACCGTTTTATTCTTTCTACACAACGAGTTAGACGCTCTGTTAATAATCGTCTGTTGGGTAAATTGGTGAGTGGATCATAGTAGGCTAACTTCTCTATTTCTTTTTCGGCTTTTTTACGCAGGGTAATGTCCCTTGATACCCAAAGTATATGTTTTTTAGGCTCCTCGCCTGGTTGCTCATAAATAATAGGTGTTGTTCGCCCTTCAAAAATAACCAACCCTTTTTGTACTTCAAGTTCATATTCAAATACTTGGACCTCATTACTCACTAATGTTTTTTTGAGGGTTTCCATGATAGCGCTAGCATATTTTTTAGGTAAAATATCATTTACATTCTTATTAATTAATTGCTTTGAAGAGTAAGCTAATAAATCTTCTGATGAACCATAAACATCAAGGTAGACGCCTTCTTCACTTAGCATAAGAGCAGGGTCGGGCATCACCTTGGTAAATGCATTAAGTTTTTTGTTGCTTATTTCAAGATCGTTAATTAAGTTTTCTACTTTATTTAGATGTTGTAATTTTTCCAGTGCAATACTTGAAAAGTTAACAAAATAATCAATGAGTTCTAAGTCTTTTTTAGAAGGTGTTTTAGGATGGTCATGATAAATTGCAAATGATCCTAGCACCTCTGATTGCGAGGAAGTAATAGGAGTAGACCAACAGGATTTAAGATTAAACTTAAGTGCAACTTCTTTGAAGTTTTGCCATAAAGGTGATGTTTCAATATTTTCTACAATAACACGTGAATTTCTATGTGCGGCAGTTCCGCATGAACCCACCGCTTCACCAATATGTACCCCATTGATTATGGCTGAGTATTCAGGATCAATACTTGGGGCTGCACAATGAAAAAGTTGCTTTCCATCGAGTGACAAAATAGAGCATTTAGCAGCCTTATCATCAATAATTTCTTCAATAGCCAAGCAAATATCATCAAAAATTTCATTGAGAGATTCACCTAGCGCAATCTTGGATAGTATGTTTTTTTGATGGGTTAATAAACTACGTTGTCTCTCTGAATCCATATTCCCTCTGCATTTTAATTAATCACGCATTTATTATAGTATAAATATTCAAGCTAACAAAAAAGCATAATAGTTAATTTGTTAAAGCTAAGTTACTGTTTTATTTGTTATAAAATACTGTTTTATAATGTAATTTATTTTTTAGGTTGCAGTGGTATTTTAATGAATGTACTGGTTAGGGGGAGAGTAACGGTCCTAAAGTGATACTGTAAAATAAGTACGTGATGCTGTTGTGTTAAATGAGTCTGTCGAATTGTAATGGTCTCTCCACAGGGACTCGAACCCCGATCATCCGCTTAGGAGGCGGGTGCTCTATCCTGTTGAGCTATAGAGAGATTAATATTTAATTATTATACATAATTATTGTATTGGTTTAATAGTAGCAATGTCATTGATTTGAATATTACTTAAGGGATAGTCATCAAACGTGACTAGTACAGCACTATCAGCATATGCTTCAACCACCTTCATTGCTTGGGTTGATGCAGTTGCCGATTGTCTTTCTATACCAAATTGATCTTTAAAGTTACTTGAGTAAGCAA
The DNA here is from genome assembly GCF_037546705.1 of Vibrio sp. 2-Bac 85. Classification (NCBI taxonomy): domain Bacteria; kingdom Pseudomonadati; phylum Pseudomonadota; class Gammaproteobacteria; order Vibrionales; family Vibrionaceae; genus Vibrio; species Vibrio sp. 2-Bac 85. Next base: position 4,430 of record NZ_JALAAB010000028.1, read on the forward strand.
GTTCAATAATAGTGCCGGGCTGTAACCCATTTTTCATTCCCAAGTTTATTTGTACACTGTCACTAGTGACTGCAACAACTCGAGCCTTGGGTACTACGCACTGTATGTGTTGAGATATGTCTGTATTCGCTTCGGCTAAGCTGCTTAATATAGCCTGTCCGTATTGGTAACCCCAAAATTGTTTACTATTTAAATCGGCATATTCTTCTTTACCATACTGCCATGTCGTTTTTTGTCGGTATTGTTTACTGAATAACAGTTTTCCTTGAAAGGCATCATAGAGATATACCGTCATATAAAAATGTCGTTCTGGATCACTTACCCAATATAATAGTGAATTTTTACTTTCAAATTTAACTGATAAGTCATTAATTTCACCAAATATTACAAATTGACTATCCATTTGAGCTGAAATACTTTTTAGCGTGTCCGTTAGGTTTCTATTATTATATTTTTCGCCTAATTTTAATGGGGTGTCTATGTATCGACGAATGTTGAACAAATTAGGGCTAAGTGATAACTGATTGAAAAAAGTTTCACTTACTTTTTTATGTAAGTCATAAATTTGACCATCAACTGTTTGCTGCGGGACGTTCATGGCAAAGCGACTGACTACCATGGATTTTGGAAATTGACTACCAATACATTGCTGTTCCTTCGCTACGATATTGACTTTGATCGTTACCGTTAATAACTGATTTTTTTCAGTTTCTTCAATAATATTTAAGCCTTTAATTTCACCGCCCGAGTTAAGCATTAACTTATTTTCAACTAAAACACCTTGATTGACTTGCTGTAGGCTTGAAATCGCACCACCCGAGAATAAAAGAGCGTCTTTCACTGCTTTTTTAATCGCCTGTTCACGTGCTTGTTCAATATCATTATTTATAATGGCGCTATTAGCTGTTGCTTGAAACCATTGTGCAGAGATATTAAAAGATGATATTAGCAATAAAAAAAATACAATTTGTCTCATGACATGCTCACCTGCTGAATGGAATCATTAAAAGAGTTGCCATACTTATTGAGATCTCGAACTTACAAAACGGTCAAGTATCTTTAATTTATGGCTATTGATTATTAGTAAGCAAAATATAAACCAACTTTATTTGGATATGCTTTTTAATAGCACAATAAATTTGTATTAAAGTTTTTTTAGTTCCGACCGATAACCTTTTTAGTATAAAAATTTATTATCGAGGCAGGTTTCCATGAAAACGCTATTTATTATATCCACATTGATTCTTCTTTTGCAGGGTTGCTCCTCTTCATCAACCCCTTCACCGGAAGAGGTTGAAATAAAAGAGCAGGCTCGATTGGAGCAGTTACAACATGAGCGACATGCTAGTGATGACTACCTATATTATTATGTGGCTCATTCATTTAGTAATAATAAACCTGATAGTGAAGGCAGTGACCAAGCTGACGTACAAACAGATTCTAATGGTTATGGCCATTTATATACGTTCAACGGTAAAAAATCACTTATATTATCTGAAGTTGTCAGTAAAATGGCAGATCAATTACTTTTTAATTATGAATATCAATTTCAAAACTCTGCTATCGCATTAACTTCATTAGTTGATTTAAACAATCATCAAAATACAAGTTGGTTAGGGCAAACTATTTCTGAGCAATTCATTCATGAGCTACATATTAGAAAGTTACGTGTTATAGATTTTAAATTAACTGGTAATATACAAGTGACTGAAAATGGAGAGTTTGCTATTTCTAGGGACTGGAAAAAACTCAATAACAATGTTGACGTGACTCGTATATTAACGGGGACTATGTCTCGTAATGAAGAAGGTGTAATTGTTAATGTACGTATAGTTAATGCTGCAAGTAGCGTTGTTGAATCCACAAGTAGTGCTTTCATTCCACATAATATATTTGTAGGTGGTCGATATGATTATCGTCCTAAGCAATTCATTTCTCGTAACAGCCAACGTAATGAAAGTAATGCATTAGTCCGCTTAGTTGAGTAAAAAGTATCTCTTCACCATGTTAGATAATTTATTGTTACAAGCAGACTTCGGTCTGCTTTTTTCTCGCTAAATATCGATAGTCGAGTTGGAGGTTGATATTCACTGTAATATTTCCCTTATTTTTTATACTTCCTACCTTTATATTTAAATCTAAAATTCTATTTTTAATATAAAGGTACGTTTATTGCTTGTGTTTATAATCATCGACAATAAACCGGTATAAGGAAAGGAACGACTGCCTTTGCTTATTAATAAAAGAGGAATTTATAATGCTCAGATTGAATCAATATGGTCATTTTATAGCAGCATTACCTGTAGTAGTTAGTGTGTTATTTTTATCTGCTTGTAGCTTGCATAATGTACCTAAAGAAACTGTGGAAGAATATGAGTTTGTAGCAGTTGGGTACGCAACAATGGATGCTCAAAAGGGCGCTACCGATGACATTAAAATGCTTAATGCTATTAAAGCTTCTAAGTTGGAGGCTTATAAAGAATTAGCAGAGCAAGTTTACGGTGTTATGTTAACGTCTGAAAATAGTGTTAAGGAATATCAGCTACAAAGTAACGGCATAAAAGGTAAAGTGAAAGGCTTGGTGAGGGGAGCTAAAGTACTTCGTACCTACCATGAAGATGATTTGTACATTACTGAGTTAGGGCTCAATATGAAAACTCTTCCATTCTTAAAAGATGCTGAATTTGCTGACAGTGAGGCGGTGATAAAAGTGCAAAGCCAAGTTTATTATTAGCTTTAATGGTGTATTAGGGAAGCTATAGCGGCATATGTTGATAGATGGCAGTTCGCTTTATGTTAACTTTCTAATTAAGTCTAGATAGTTAAGTCTAGTCGAATTTTCTTGATTGAAGTTGATAAGGGGCGTTGATAATCAATCTTAGAATCATTAATCAACATTAGGGTCGTTAATTAAACTTAGAGAGTGTAATAAAAACTTCACTTTATTATTTACGTGCGTGTTGCTAACTAACTTTTAATTCGCACGCGTAACCAAGCGATGTTTATAACAGAGAGTTAAGAACAACGTTGGGGGTAATTGAAGGGGGCTTTGGAATGCTATTAGAGCGCTAAGGTAGAGTTAGAGCGTTTATTACGCTTCGATATTTTTACCTAATAAACTTCCGCCGCTGAGTAACCCTTTTTGATCGTAGGTAACACTGTTTTTACCTTTGGCTTGTGTCAGTATTTGCATTAAGTGCTTGTTGCTCTTCATGCTTAATTCTATTAATCGACCGTTAATCGCATTATTTTTTTGGCAAAGCTGCAGATTAGTTTGAATCTCACCTTGTAGTGTCACAAGTTCAGGATCTTGCTGTATAAGAGCTAAATTTTCTGATGTGCTGATCAACTTGTTATAACTATTAATATTTTGTAATAGCTTCTGTTTGTTAAACAACAAAGTGTTAAGCCCATCAAATGACTTTTCTTTTAAACAGTTTTTCTCTTCATCAAGCAGATCATGTAATGCTTGAATTGTTTCTGATAGCTCTGATAGTTGTTTTGTTAGCATTTTTTATTCTTTTAAGTGTAATGTATTAGCTTGAAAATGCTTTGCTAAAATCAGCTTCAAATTTACCTAGCTTTTCAGCTAACTGCTCAGTATTAATTTTATAGTCACCGTTTAATATCGCCGCTTTCAATGTTTCTACGCGTTTCATATTTACCTGGGACTCACTCGATGTTTGCATTTTATTTAAATTCAATGCCTGTGAAGTCAATTGTACAGAGTCTTTACTTGAGCTAGCAGCCGTTTTGTTATCCGCGGCGTTTGTCTCACTTTGTTTTTGAGTTTTATGTTGCTCAACAGAAAGCTTGCTCTGAGGCGTTTGACGGTTGATGTTTATACTCATAATCGTATTCCAATTAGTCTACATAGTTAAGGTATCGGCAGAAATATGGATAACTTTAGCTAAAATGATGACTTTTTTAAAAAGTTACATGTACTTCTTTGAGTGCATAAACAGTACCTACAACGACACGTTGTGTACGCGCATTTTTCACTCTCACAGTACTGCCTATATTACCATCAGTTAACGCAATACCCGAGGCTTTTATTACTAAGCCATTTTGGTTTGCGGTAATTGTCACTTTATCATTTTCACAAACATAGCAAATATCTTTGTGGCGAATACTTTTCTTTGATGATACGTTTCTTTTTAAGCGAACACCTGTTAGCGATTCTGTACTGCTGAACGTACTGCCTCGCACTTGAGATTGGGCTTTATAAATACGTTTAATATTGTCATCATTCAACATTTCTCCCTTATTTAAAGAGTGTCGAGTGACAATTAATGGAATTAAAGTTTGTACTTTGACGCGAATATAAGTGTCCCACTTACTTTCTCCTAGGCAAGATACCTTGACGGCGGTTTTACTTTTGATTTTATCGCCTACAATATGTCCCTGTAATGGCTCGGTACAAATGGCAAAAGTTTGTCGAGATGATAATTCGATAGCTTTGATATAAAGTTTTTTTTCGCCCGTTAGTTCAAAAGTTTGTTGATATTTATCAAAAACTAGAGCCTCTGCAAATTTTTCTATCTCTTTTGAGTAGTTAGAGTCTGCAAAACTGTAAGAAGTGCCTAGACTTAGGACAATTAAAATAAATCGAATCAATTTGCTCACCTCGTGTAAGTGAATTTTATATTGCTGATGCATTATTAAAGATTATAGTATTTTTATAAAAAATAATCATAGCCAGCAACCATAACAAAAAGGAACAGAATATGGCAGGTGTTTTAGACTCGGTTAACCAACGTACTCAGTTGGTAGGTCAAAATAGACTTGAGTTACTGCTTTTTAAGTTAGGTGGCATTCAACGTTATGGTATTAACGTATTCAAAGTAAGAGAAGTCTTACAATGTCCACCACTTACCGCTTTACCTAAACTTCATCCCGCTGTTCGTGGTGTCGCCCATGTGCGAGGGCAGACGATTTCTATTATTGATATGAACCTTGCAACGGGTGGACGTGCAATACAAGATATTCAGGATAGATTTATTATCATTACAGAATATAACCGCTCCATTCAAGGCTTTTTAGTGGGATCGGTTGAACGTATTATTAATATTAACTGGGAAAACATTCTACCACCGCCAAATGGTGTTGGTCGTTACAATTACTTAACCGCAGTTACTGAAATTGATGGCTCTCTTGTCGAAATTTTAGATGTTGAAAAAATTCTAGATGAAATTGCGCCAGTCGATACCGAAGTTACGGCTGAAGTGATCGCCCAGTTACCAATGGAAGAGATGAAGAACAAACGTATTTTAGTTGCAGATGACTCGTCAGTTGCACGTAAACAAATTCAACGTGCTCTTTCAGCGCTTGGTATTGAATGTGACCTTGTTAAGGATGGTAAAGAAGCACTGAATTTCTTAAAAGAAGTGGCTAAGACGCAACCCGTTATTGAAAAATATGCATTGATGATTTCAGATGTAGAAATGCCAGAAATGGATGGATATACCTTAACTGCTGAAGTAAAGTCCCACCCTGATTTGAAAGACTTACATATTATATTGCATACTTCTTTGAGTGGTGTTTTTAATCAAGCGATGGTTGAGAAAGTGGGAGCTGATGATTTTATTGCCAAATTTAATCCTGATGAGTTAGCGTCGGCTGTGCAGAAAGTCATTAACTTAGGCATTAAATAACACCCTTTGAACGAAAATCATCGAAAACAGTTTAATTTACAATAGCTGATAATTATTTTGTCAGCTATTATTTTTTATATATGCCTTAATGGTTAAAAAATTAAGTTGCCATGTCCTCTATACAACAATTAAAAGCGAGTAATAATTAGTGAGAACTATTTCTGATAGCACCTATAAGCAGTTTGCTGGTTTTTTAGAAGTGCAATGTGGCATTGTGTTGGGCGATAACAAGCAATACCTTGTTAAAAGTCGTTTGTTGCCATTAGTGACAGAGTTTAAACTGGAAAGCTTAACTGAACTGATAGAGCAAGCAATGGGCATTCGAAATCGTCAATTACGCACTATGGTTATTGATGCGATGACGACCAATGAAACTCTATGGTTTCGAGATAGATACCCTTTTGAGTTATTAACCAGTAAATTATTTCCTGAGTTTCTTGAAACGAAAAAGAATATAAAAATCTGGTCATCGGCTAGCTCATCTGGTCAAGAAGCTTACTCTATTGCAATGACGGCTTTAGAGTATAAAAAGAGTAAACCTATTAGTAATTTAAGTGTGCAAATAATTGGCACTGATATTTCTGATTCGATGTTGGCACAATGTAAAGCTGCAGAATATGATAATTTAGCGCTATCTCGAGGTTTGTCTGATACTCGTAAACGTCAATTTTTTGTGCCTGCAGGCAGTGACGGAAATAAAATGCAAATTAAACCTGAGGTCAAAACTTTGACTTCCTTTAAAAGCTTAAATTTATTGGATAGCTACGGCTCGCTAGGTAAGTTTGATATTATTTTTTGCCGTAACGTACTTATCTATTTTGCGAACGACGTGAAATCAAAAATATTGAATCAGTTTGCATCTGCTTTAAATCCTGGTGGATACCTTATTCTCGGGGCTTCTGAATCATTAAATGGATTAACTGACCGGTTTGAAATGGTACGTTGCAATCCTGGTATTATTTATAAACTAAAAAGCAAGTAAGTCTTTGTTTGCCACTTTTTTGGTAGAGGGGCAGTTTTTGCCTCTTTGCCATAAAAACGTTAAGTCGATTAGCTTAACTGTATTATTCATTCTGTTAACCATCAATATATGGGCTTATCTAGCCTTTATATCTTCTTCAATATCGATTCACCCACACAAACTCCCTGTTATTTACTATTAAATACTCACAACTCTAATTTTTTATTAATTAATTATCTTTGATATTTCTTTTTGGCACATGCTTTGCATTTGTAATAACAAAGGAGAAAATTATGGCGATTAACTTTGAAAAAGCATTAGGCATGCATCAGCACACGTTAGGCATTCGATCACGTCGTACTGAAATTTTAGCTTCTAATATCTCAAATGCTGATACACCTAATTACAAAGCAAAAGATATTAACTTTAAAGACGCACTCAATGCGGCAAAGTCCGGTGCAGGTGTTTCACTTAACCGTACCGATAGCGCTCATAATTTAGGCTTCTCAACTTCAATGGCTCAAAATGGTCTGTTATTCCGTAATACAAATCAGCCAGATACCGGTGATGGTAATACAGTAGATTTAGAAGTTGAACGTAATTTGTTTATGAAAAACAGCTTGGAATACCAAGCCAGTTTAGATTTCTTAAATAGCAAAATATCAGGGCTTCGCACAGCGATCAAAGGCCAATAATAGCGTGTCAGGGGAACTACTATGAGTTTATTAAAAGTATTAGATGTAGCCGGAACTGGCATGAGTGCACAATCTGTTCGCTTAAATACAACCGCCAGTAACTTGGCGAATGCAAACAGTGTTAGCAGTAATATCGACGAAACCTATAAAGCGAGACACCCTGTATTTGCTGCTGAGTTAAATAGAGCAATGGGTGGCTTAGACAGTAGTGTTGGTGTCAAAGTACAGGGCATTGTTGAAAGTACTGCTGAATTAAATCAAGAATATGCACCTAATCACCCTAAAGCCGATGAAAATGGTTTTATTTATCACTCCAATGTCAATGTGATGGAAGAGATGGCTAATATGATCAGTGCTTCTCGTTCATACCAAACTAATGTGCAAATTGCAGAAGCGGCAAAACAAATGTTGAATCGCACATTGCAATTAGGCAAAGCGTAAGGATATCTAGATGACTACTATCACTTCATCATCGTTTAATTTTACAACGCCTTTATCCGAAGAACAGGTTAATGCAAACTCTGAGATCGATGCAGAGCAGCAATTGAGTCAAGAAGATTTCTTCTCTCTATTATCACAACAGCTCGCTTTTCAAGACCCTTTTTCTCCCGTTGATAACTCAGAAATGATTGCGCAAATGGCTTCGTTTACGACCGCCGAGGGGATTGCCACTATGGGCAGTGAATTTGCAGGCATTAAAGAAGTATTAAACTCTAGCCAAGCATTAGAAGCTTCATCATTAGTGGGTAAAAAAGTATTAATACCAAGCGACCAAGCTTATTTAACTGAAGGTGGTACTGCTTCAGGCTCATTAACAACAACAACCGGTGCTTATAATGCCTCGGTATCCATTACCGATAAAACCGGCAATATTATTCGTACCTTGACCTTAGGTGATGTTGGGGCGGGTAATCAACGTTTTGACTGGGATGGTTTAGATTCACAGGGAAATCCTGCACCGGCTGGAACCTATACATTTGCTGCCAATGGTATGGTGAATGGTCAAGGTGAAGCATTAACAACGGCTTCCTATGCGCATGTAGAAAGTGTGAGCTTAGGTGGTGGGACTGCTAGCGTCTACTTAAATCTAAAAGGTTTAGGCGGAATTGAACTTAAAGATGCAATTGAAGTTGCAGAAAACATATAACTAAGAGGAAGTCACTATGTCATTTAATGTAGCATTAAGCGGAATTGCGGCAGCTCAGACTGATTTAGACACAACGTCAAATAATATTGCAAATGTAAATACCGTTGGTTTTAAAGAGTCTCGCGCCGAGTTCGATAGCGTTTACGCAAACTCTCTATTTTCTAACAGTGCGACCAAAGTGGGTGACGGTACTTCCGTTGCTGCCGTTGCACAGCAATTTCACCAAGGAAGTTTAAAATTTACTGATAATCCGTTGGATCTAGCTATTACAGGTAGTGGGTTCTTTGCCACGGCCAGTGGTATTGACGATAAAGATTTAAGTTATACGCGTGCCGGTACTTTTAAATTAAATGATGAAAATTATATTGTTGATAACAGCGGCAATTACTTACAAGCTTTTCCTGTTAATGATGATGGGACTTCTTCATCAGTTAGTTTAAGTACAACAGGACCGATTCAATTGCCAGAAACAGCAGGCTCCCCTGAAGCCACTTCTAGTGTAAAAATAAGTTTAAATTTACCTGCTGGTGATGAAGCTCTAGATCCTTCTAAGTTTAATCCTAAAGACCCTAGTACCTATAATAACGCTACTTCTGTGACTATTTATGATTCATTGGGTGAAGCGCGTACGATGAATACTTATTATGTTAAACCAGAAAATGCTTCTGCAGATGGCAAGAGCCAATGGTTAGCTTATATGACGATTGATGGCGTTCCAATCGACCCTAAAAATGCGTCTGACACTATTGGCTATAAATATGATACTGCAGGTGCTACTAATGCGGATGGTGAGGTGATTGGAGATGGTAAATTTGATACCAAACAGATTGTTGATACAGATGGTAATCCAGTACTAGATGCAGATAATAATCCCACATATAGCTCATTAACGAAAAGTACAGAATATTCTTTTACAAACGATGATGGTTCTGTTACCGCTCAACATGGCATCGTTCTTAGTTTTGACTCTTCTGGTAAGTATTTAACTAGTAGCCCTGAAGTACTTGAATTTGAAGAACTTGGACAAAATGGGGCTGGGTTGTTGAAACAAGGAACAGATGGAGAGCAAAATATTGTACTTTCTTTTGATGACCCTACACAATATGCTTCATCATTTGGGGTGACTTCATTAGAACAAGATGGTTTAACTGTCGGTCGTTTGACTGGCGTTGAAATTGGTAATGATGGATTAATTAAAGCCTCTTACAGTAACGGTACCTCTGATCCTATTGCGCGTGTTGCTATGGTGCGTTTTCGTAATGAACAGGGTTTAGCACAAACTGGTTCAAGCTGGAGTGCTTCGCAAAGTTCTGGTGATCCTATTGCAGGGGAAGGTGGCGAAGGTTCATTTGGTCTCATTAACTCTGCTGCCCTAGAGCAATCTAATGTTGATTTAACAACTGAGCTGGTGGACTTAATTTCTGCGCAACGTAACTTCCAAGCTAACTCTCGTTCATTAGAGATCAGTAACGAATTACAACAAACTATTTTACAAATTCGTTAATTTTATAAATTAGTTAATGATTCCTAAAACGCACCTTTCTCGGTGCGTTTTTATTGTATAAAAAGTCAACGCTTACATTCTTTAAATGCTTCAAACTTTTAGTTTTTTAACCTTTTAACCTCTTAGCCTCCTAAACTACATGTGTCTCTACACTCCCATATTTTAAGTTCTAAATATAAACAACTAAAAACTGAACCTTCTCCACCCCTAACTTTATCTATATTTGCTGCTCAGCTTCCTCATTTTTATTTTGTTGGCATAACGATTGCATTTATGAATGTATCAAGAAAAAACACAATAAATAATGCGGCAATTGCCATTGTTATGAATTAAGCGGTTAATAGTTAAGGAAGTCAAAATGGATAATTTTCTTTATGTTTCAATGTCAGGCGCTAAAGAGACCATGAATGCGTTAGCTATTCACAGTAATAACTTAGCAAATGCCAGTAAAACAGGGTTTAAGGCCAGTTTTGAGCAAGCTCGTAGTATGCAAGTTCACGGGCAAGGCTTACCAACACGAGTCTTTGCGCTTACTGAATCACCAGGACAAAATTTTGACAGCGGCATTGTTCATGATACCGGACGAGAGTTAGATGTTGCCGTAGAAGGTGAGGGGTGGTTTGTTGTTAAATCCGAAGCGGGTGACGAAGGGTTAACACGTAGTGGTGATTTTAATATCACTGCAGAAGGCTTTTTAATTGACGCCAATGGCCAAGAAGTAATGGATGAAACCGGTAATAATATTTATATCCCGATGCCCATTGAAAAATTCAATATTCGTAAAGACGGCATGATTGAGGTTCGCCCTGAAGGTGCACCTGCCGATGGAATGGAAGATATCGCTAAATTAAAATTAGTTAATCCAGATATCAAAGATTTAATGCGTGGTTCAGATGGTTTATTCCGCCGTATTGATGGTCAACCGTTACAAGTTTCAAATGATGTGGTTGTCGCTAACGGTGCTCTAGAGTCATCAAACGTTAATTTAAGTAGTGAGTTAACCAGTTTAATTAACTTACAACGTAGTTTTGAAATGCAAATTAAGATGATGAAAAAAGCCGAAGAGATAGATAAAAGTTCTGAATCTCTACTTCGAATGTCTTAAGTCATTAGTCTACGCATTATTAAAGAATTTTAAGGAGAAAGGTTATGCATTCCGCTTTATGGATCAGTAAAACAGGGTTAGATGCACAGCAAACTAACGTCGCGACTATTTCAAATAACTTAGCCAATGCAAGTACCGTTGGTTTTAAAAAGAGTCGTGCTATTTTTGAAGATCTGTTATATCAAACGGTTAACCAACCGGGTGCTAATGAAACACAAAATACTAAGCTGCCTTCGGGATTAATGCTTGGTTCTGGTGCAAAGGTTGTCGCGGTACAAAAGAACTTTACACAGGGTAATGCGTTAACCACTAATAACTCCTTAGATGTGATGATTGATGGTCGTGGTTTTTTTGAAATAGAAATGCCAGATGGAAGTTCATCGTATACGCGTAACGGTCAATTCATGCTTAATGAAGAAGGGGTCATGGTAACGCCAGGTTCTGGTTATCCATTATTACCACAAATTCAAATTCCTGAAAATGCGCAAACGATTAGTATTGGTGCTGAAGGTGAAGTATCAGTGAGTATTGCCGGTCAAGCCGAAAACCAAGTGGTTGGGCAATTAAATGTGAATGATTTTATTAACTCATCTGGTTTAGAGCCTTTAGGGCAAAATTTATACGCAGAAACAGGGGCTTCTGGAGCACCTATTGAAGGCGTACCTGGTGGTGACGGATTAGGTTTTATTCGTCAGGGAATGTTGGAAACGTCTAATGTTAACGTAACAGAAGAACTGGTTAACTTGATCGAGAGTCAGCGTGTATACGAAATGAACTCAAAAGTAATTTCAGCGGTTGATGAAATGCTCTCTTACGTTAGCCAACAGTTATAAATAGGTGGTTAATATGAGAAATATTATAATTTTATGTGCAATATTTAGCGTTGTAGGTTGTACTTCACTACCCAATCAAGAAGTGAAGAATGACCCTGAATATGCACCGGTAGAGCCACTTGAAGCAGACTTAAATGTGGTCACTACAGGGTCTTTATTTCAAGAGAGTTATGCTAATAACCTTTATTCAGATATTAAAGCGCATCGCGTTGGCGACATTATCACCGTGAATCTAGAAGAATCAACCAAGGCCACTAAACAAGCTGGCACCAGTTTGGATAAAAGTAACTCGTATAAAATGAGTGTCGACGATATTACGTTACCTAGTGGCTCACTTGTACCTGGTTTTGGCTTGGGAGGGGGTATTTCTCAAAACAGTGGTTTTGCCGGAGATGCCGATGCAGACCAAAGCAATAGTTTAAAAGGCAGTATCACAGTTAACGTAACACGCGTTTTAAGTAATGGTAATTTAGAAATTCGCGGTGAAAAATGGTTGATGTTAAATAATGGTGAAGAGTTTGTGCGCATACGTGGCGTCATTCGCTCCGAAGATGTTAGTTCTGATAACTCGGTTTCATCAACTCATGTTGCCAATGCTCGCATTCAGTATGGCGGCACCGGCACCTTTGCTAATACACAAAGCCAAGGTTGGTTAACTGCATTCTTTAATGGCCCTTATTGGCCGTTCTAAAAGTCATTTATTTGCATCAGCGATATTATTTACATAAGCGATAAGGTAAGGAGAGTCATATGCTATTTTCATCAAAAGGAACAGCGAACTGTTTTTTTTCAGCATGCTTAGGTTTAACCCTATCGCTGTTGGTTAATACAGCGGATGCAGCGAGAATCAAAGATATTGCCAGTGTGCAAGGGGTTCGAAGCAACCAATTAGTTGGATATGGTTTGGTAGTCGGTTTACCGGGCACCGGGGAAAAAAGTAGTAAATTTACTGAGCAAGCCTTCGCCACCATGTTAAGAAATTTTGGGATCAATATTCCACAAGGTCAAACTTTAAAGATTAAAAATGTTGCGCCAGTGGCGATCACTGCGGAATTAAAAGCCTTTGCTAAACGAGGTCAGAAAATTGACATCACTGTGTCAGCAATTGGTGAAGCAAAAAGTTTACGTGGGGGGGAGTTGTTACAGACCTTTTTGAAAGGGGTTGATGGTAAGGTTTATGCGCTAGCACAGGGGAGTCTTGTTGTTGGAGGGCTTGGCGCTGAAGGTGCTGACGGTTCGAAAGTGGTGATCAATACACCTACCGTTGGTCGTATTGCAAATGGTGCCATTGTTGAGCGAGAAGTTATTTCTCCTTTTGGACAGGGCGATACTATTACTTTTAACCTGCATGACTCTGATTTTACTACGGCAAAATTGATGGCAGATACGATTAATAACTTAGTGGGTCCTAATACCGCCAGTTTATTAGATGCAACGTCAGTTCAGGTGTTAGCGCCGCGTAATATCTCACAACGTGTTTCTTATTTATCAACACTAGAAAATTTAGAATTTAGTCCTGCCCGCTCAGGGGCAAAAATCATTGTTAACTCGCGTACTGGTACAATAGTGGTAGGCCAAGATGTTCGATTATTACCAACGGCTATTACTCATGGCGGTATTAGTGTCACGATTAGTGAAAATAAAGAAGTCGTGCAACCTAACCCATTTGCTGGTGGTGATACTGAAGTAGTTGAAAATAGTATTGTTAATGTTACTCAGGAAGATAGCCGTATGTTTCGATTTGATACTGGAATTAGTCTAAATGATTTAGTGCGTGCAGTGAATGAAGTAGGGCTTGCGCCTGGTGATTTAATGGCGATACTAGAAGCATTAAAACAAGCGGGTGCGTTACAAGGTGAGCTAGTTATTATTTAATCTTTATCGGTAATGGATTCATTTACACGTGTACAAAAAAGTATGCGGATACAAAAAAGGGAAAACCAATGGTTTTCCCTTTTTACGTTAAGGGCTATCGCGTGATCAATATCAGCAAGTCGCTCTTAAACTATTTTTCTCTATGCTTATTACAAGGTCATTGCCGCTATCCAACCAAAGGCGATTAACGGTAGATTGTAATGTAGAAAAGTTGGAATAACAGTGTCACGAATATGATCATGTTCACCATCAGCATTAAGGCCGGACGTTGGTCCTAATGTTGAGTCAGATGCTGGTGAACCGGCGTCACCCAATGCAGCCGCTGTTCCTACCAATGCAATAATGGCCATTGGAGAGAAGCCAAATGCTATCGCTAGTGGGACATAAATAGTGGCAATAATAGGAATAGTTGAAAACGAAGAGCCTATACCCATGGTGACTAATAATCCAATCACTAGCATTAATATTGCAGCTAAGGATTTGTTCTCACCAATACCTGAAGATAATGCTTCTACTAATGTTTCCACACTGCCAGTTGCTTTCATTACTGCGGCAAAACCTGCAGCGGCAATCATGATAAAACCAATCATTGCCATCATGTGTACACCTTTAGTGAATACATCATGGGTCTCTTTCCAAGCAATGACGCCACCCACGGTGAATACACTGAATCCCGCTAGCGAACCAACAATCATTGACCCCGTTAATAGTTGTACAGTTAAGGTTGCAATAATTGCTACTAAAGCAACAATAATATGGCGTTTATCTAGTGCCTTGAATTCTGCAGCTTTTGAATTAGCTACTTTTTCTTGGTATATACGCGGTTTACGGTAACTAATAAAAACAGCTGTTAATAAACCCACAATCATGCCCATAGCAGGTAAAAGCATCGCTGTCGGTACCTGTGCTGCTGTGACCTCTAAGCCATTGTCATGTAAGTTTTTTAAAAGAATGTTATTTAAGAAAATACCACCAAAACCGATGGGTAACACCATGTAAGGAGTCACTAAACCAAAGGTTAGAATACAAGCTGCTAAACGTCTGTCCACTCGTAATTTATTAAGCACACCCAGTAACGGCGGTATTAAGATAGGGATAAATGCGATATGCACAGGGATCACATTTTGTGATGCGATAGTCATCAATAGGATAACGGTAAATACAGTGTATTTGATGGTTGTAGACACTTGTTGTGTCTGCTCTCCGTTTAAGCGTTTAATAATCGCTTGTGATAATAAATCAGTAATACCTGATTTAGAAATCGCAACGGCAAAGGCACCTAACATAGCATAGCTCAATGCAATAGTTGCACCGCCACCTAGGCCACTTTCAAATGCAGAGATGGTATCAGGCAGAGATAAACCAGCCGTTAAACCTCCAATTAGAGCACTGAGTGTCAGTGCAATAACAACATTAATGCGCATCATGGATAAAATAAGCATGATACATACCGCCAGTAAAACAGGGTTAAGCATAACTATTCCTTGTGGGTAGGGTAAAAATCGCAGGCATTCTACGTGATGCGGCGCTACTTTGCTGAGAAAACTAACCTCCTTTTTATTATTAATCAGAAAAAAGGTAGTTATAGTTCTAATTGGAACTGTTGGCACCTATTTTGCTTTATTAGTTTAACGGTATAAATAGGGGCTGTTAATGAGCAATCAAACGGTAACACAGGCAAGTAATTACTTTGATCTACAAGGATTAGAGCAGTTGCGTCAAAAAACCAAGACCAATGACAAAGAAACGATCCGTGAAGTCGCGAATCAGTTTGAGTCTATGTTTGCATCGATGTTAATTAAATCAATGCGAGAAGCCAACGCTGCCTTTGAAACTGAAAGTCCCTTTAATAACCAACAAACAAAATTTTATACGGATATGCAAGATAAGCAGTTAGCCGTTGATATCAGTCGTCACGGTTCGCTAGGACTCGCTGATGCATTAGTTAGGCAGTTAGACCCAACATCTATGGTACGCCCACAGTCAGTGCCACAGGATCAACTAATGATGCCTGAGCAAGAGCCTGAAATGATGAGTTTAACAACAAAAGAAAGCGTTACTGACTTTAAAAAGCCAGATCAATTACAAGCGTCATTACAAACAAAAATCAATGATAGTGCATTGCAACAGAAAGCGGAGAGTGCCGATGATGTTAATACAAATGCTAGCGCACAGAAAATTGACTTTAGTTCGCCATCGTCCTTTATTGCCACATTGTTACCCTATGCACAAAAAGCAGCTAAGTCTTTAGGTATTTCACCTGAGGTTTTAGTCGCTCAATCTGCATTGGAAACAGGCTGGGGTAAAAAAGTGCTGCAAACTGCCAACCAGCAAAGTAGTTTCAATCTGTTTAACATTAAATCTCACAATAGTTGGCAGGGTGAAAGCGTTAATAAAAGCAGTTTAGAGGTTGAAGATGGTGTTGGTGTACAGCGTCGTTCTAATTTTCGAGTTTACGAAAATCTACATGAAAGTTTTAAAGATTATACGAATTTTATTAGTAACAATAAACGCTACGAGCAAGCTTTACAGCAAGGTGAGAACGCAGATCGTTATATTGAAGAGTTACAACAAGCGGGTTATGCAACCGATCCACAATATGCAGATAAAATTAAAGCGATTATGAACAGCGATAACTTCCAATCGGTTGTTGCGGGAGATAATAACAATGGCTGATTTATTCCAAATTGGACTGTCGGGGATCTACTCTTCACAGGCAAGTCTAGCAACTACCAGTCACAATATTAGTAATGTGAGTACGGAAGGCTACTCTCGTCAAACTGTTGACATTACCAGTGCACAGGCACAAAAATTAGGGGCCAATTTTATTGGTAATGGCTCTATTATCAACGGAATTGACCGTGCCTATGATCAATTTGCATTTAAAGAAAACATTATTAATACCTCGGATCACGCTTATAACGAAGTGAGTTACACGCAAGCGAGCCAATTAGATAAATTACTCTCGAATGAAAGCACCTCTGTTGCTAAGTCCGTTCTTAGTTTATTTTCTTCACTAGGCGATGTTGCAGATCATCCGAATACAATAGAAACGCGTGCTGTATTCCTTGAAGACGCATCGAATATGATCAATCAATACAATACGCTGTATCAACAATTAGAAACGCAATACAGTGGTGTTAATTATGATATTGAGAATTCTGCCGCGGCGATCACTGAACTCGCTGACAATATTGCAACATTAAATAGCCGTATACTTGCTGTGTCTAGTTCGGACAGTAGTGGTGATGCTAATGATTTATTAGATAGACGTGATCAGGCCATTACCGCCTTAAGTGAATACGTTAATGTCTCCGTGCTTGAAGCGGATAATAATATGGTGAATATTTATATCGGCAGCGGCCAAGGTTTAGTGATGGGTGTTCAATCTCAATCTATTGTTGCGATTAACGGAGACCCAGATCCCGCTCGAAAAGAACTAGCATTAAGTAATAATGGTAAAACATCGCCGGTTGATGGTAGTAAGTTTGGGGGGAAAGTCAGTGCGTTGTTTGAAACTCGTGAAAATGAAATAGAGCGTGCATTTAATCAGTTAGGCCAGAATGTAATCGGTTTAACCCACGCTATCAATGAGCAGCAACAACAAGGTCAAACCTTAGACGGCGAGATTGGTGCGGCATTATTTAATGATATTAATAGTGATCAGGCCATGAAAAGCCGTGTATTAAGTCATGCTGATGGTAAAGGTGAAGCCACATTAAGTGTGCGTATTGATGATTTAAGCGAGTTATCTGCCGATGAATTCTCATTAAAAGTAATTCCTAATGATCCTGGTATAGATCTTACATTTTCTGTTACCAACAATACCACCGGCGAAACTCAAACTGTTTCCATCGCTGACTTGACAAATGATAAGCGTATTGAGATTCCTGGAGCAGGCATTAGTATTGGAATCGATTCAATTTCAACTTCAGATCCATTACAGGTCGGTAAAGAATTCACCTTACGTCCAACACGTTTAGGGGCTCAGCAAGCTAGTTTAGATGAGACAGACCCTACAAAAGTAGCCGTTGCAGAGGCAGAAATTAAAGCGTTAGTTAGCGATACTAATACAGGCACTGCAATATTTCATGTAAGTGAAATTAATGATAAAAATGACCCTGACTATATAGATGAAGATAGTCCAATAACAATTAAAATATCAACGAATACAACTACCAGCGAAGTTTTTTATAATATTTTTGATAAAAATGACAATCAAATTAACACACCAGAGTTAACCGCTATAATTGACCCTTTAACTGGCAAAGCTACACTTGAATTTGGTGGCGTTAAGGTAGAAATGGAAAAAGGTATACCCGTTGCCGGTGATGAGATCACATTAAATTATAATGAAACAGGTGCAGGTGATAATCGAAATATTTTAGCGATGTCTGATCTGCAAAATACTAAAATAATGAATGACGGTAAGTCGACCTTTCAAGATGTTTATAGTGAAATGATTTCCGAGATAGGCGCTAAAACAGCAAACGCAGATGTAGCGATGCAATCTTCAGCAATATTAAAAAATCAATCTTTTGAACGTATTCAATCGGTGAGTGGAGTGAATATGGATGAAGAAGCAGCAAACCTACTAATGTATCAACAACACTACAGTGCAGCTGCACGTGTTATTACCATTGCTAGTGAATTATTTGACACTATTTTACAGGCGGCTCGATAATATCTCGTTATCATCCAAATGCTGTTTTTACATCTGGGTGATAATGCTAAAACAATCTATTCAAGGCCGTACTTTAAAAGACAGATTTATTTTTAACTTTTTCCAAAGTAGCTGTATCTGTTATTTATACAGTGATCCTTTTTAATCCTTCGTATACTTCTAAAATTACCCTCTTTACCTTTTTTAGCTGTTTTATAACCATACTGGCGTGATTTTTGCATTTTAATTAAATAGGTGAGCGTCAAGCTCAAAAAGAAATCAGAGAGGCCGTATGCGAATTTCATCTCAAATGCTTTTTATGCGTAATACTAGTTCATTAATGTCACAACAGTCTGAGTTAAGTGACCAAAACTTGCATATGGCGAGCCAAAAGCGGGTGATTCATGCTAGTGATGATCCTGTTGCTATTGCCACCATACAGCGCTTAAAGCAAGATATCTCAGTGGGCGAACAATTCATTGAAAATGGGAAAATGGCCGAGTCCGCTAACGAATTAATTGATACTGCACTTACGCAGAGTACTAATATTTTACAACGAGCGCGCGAATTGATGGTGAGCGGTAGTAACGGCACCATGAATGAATCAAATCGAGAAGCTATTGCTGTCGAACTTGAAAATTTACGTGATGAGTTGATGGGGGTTGCTAATACCAAAGATGGTAACAGCCAATATATCTTCGCAGGCTTTGAAGTGGACACACAACCTTTTCAAAAGAATGAGTTTGGCCAAGTTATATATCATGGAGACAGTGGTGAACGAGACTATAGAATAGGCTCTGGAGTGTCGATTCAAGGTAATGATTCCGGCGCTAACGTTTTTATGAATATAGCTGAAGGTAATGGTACTTTTGTTTCAGAGGTTGGTTCGGAAAACCAAGGTGGTGCAGAGATTAGTCAAGGTAGTGTTGCTGATACAAACGCTGCGCGTGATTACCTAGATCAAGATTATACAATTGCAATTACTGATGGTACCGATGGTCAAGAATATTCTGTTTATGGATTAGAAAAAAGTGTAGTCACGGGCAGTGCTACGATTAAAATTAATAGTGTTGCCGCCAACTCAACAACCTCTTTTGATATTAAATTTGTAGAAAGTTCAGCTGAACCTAAAAAGTTTTTTATTTCAATTAATGGGGTGTCATCCGCATCACCTTATAATGCAAATAATGTCAATGAATATAGCGAAGCGCAATCCTTTGAAATAGACGGTATCAAATTTGAAGTTAATGGTCTTCCTGATGATAGTGATAGTTACGCGCTAACCAAGTTTGTAGAACCAACACCCTATGAAGACGGTAAAGCGATTACATTCAACGGCATTAAAACTGAGCTTAAAGGAGATGTAGTTGATGGGGATTCTTTTACCTTACGTCAAAGTGAAGAAAAAGATATTTTTGCAACGCTACAGAGTTCTATTGATGCTTTGCGCATTCCCGGTACCGATAAAACAGCTACGGCTGCACGTAATAGTGCATTTAGTAATTCATTGCTACAAATTGATGGTGCAATGGATAACGTTATGAGTACACAAAGTTCAGTGGGTGCACGATTAAGAACCATTGATAATCAACGTGAATCAACATTGGACTTTAATTTAACCGCTCAGACTACGTTATCCAGTTTAGAAGACTTAGATATGGCGGCTGCGATCAGTGAATATCAAGAACAATATAGTATGTTAGAGATCTCTCAAAAAACATACGTACAACTGCAACAACTCAGTTTGTTTAACTTGATCTAAAAATAGAAGCGATAATTAACATAGGTAATAATAATGTCATTCTGCTAAGTGAAGGTTTTCGTATACAGACACATCGCATATCGCTTTTATTTTCTTGTTATTTATAGCCTATCATTCGTTATTTTTAACACTATTTTTTATCGCACGTTTTGCCGTAACAAGCATTTTTTGCCAGAGTGGAATCATTAAAAAATATACAACACCTGCAATCGCACCATATAAGTGAGCATTAATAAATACTGTGGCGGCAATTAATGATTCAGTCATAAGTGAAGGGCCATTAAACTGTTCAAATGCAATTTTAGTGATAAAACCCAACCCTAAAACTATTCCCCATCTATCTCCTTTTTTTAATTCATCGCAAACCCCGATTGCAAATAGTGCATGTAATACCCCTGATAAACCTACATACCATTGCAAGTCCGGTTCTAATAATAATAAACAAATACTAATAAAAATCGCGCTGAAGCATGCTGAAAAAATTAAAGAAATAGTTTTAAAAGTATCCAAAAATAAAGCACTAACCACAGCTAAGCCTATGCCATTAAGTATTAAATGGTAACCGTTAGTGTGGCAAATATGTGCCGTCAGTAAACGCCACCAT
The DNA here is from genome assembly GCF_037546705.1 of Vibrio sp. 2-Bac 85. NCBI lineage: Bacteria > Pseudomonadati > Pseudomonadota > Gammaproteobacteria > Vibrionales > Vibrionaceae > Vibrio > Vibrio sp. 2-Bac 85. The sequence continues at coordinate 25,233 of NZ_JALAAB010000028.1, forward strand.
TGGCCCTTTTCAATATCGCTGTGATAATATGCTAACCATTGATGGCTATCTGCTTGAAAAAGAAACACCAATAAACAGAGTGTCAAAATAATAGCGTTGTTAATCCATATTGAGCGCATTAATTAACCTTAAAAATGAACCTTAAAAAAGTTGAAACAAATAATGAGTAAAAGAGCGGTTTGCAGCCAATGTAATAAAGCATTGCCTGCATGTATTTGTGCCTCAATTTGTGCGCTTGATAATCAACACTTTTTACATGTTTTGCAAGACCCAAGTGAACAACATAAAGCGATCGGCACGGCACGAATTTTAGCGTTATCTTTGTCACGAGTAAAAATAACTACGGCAGATACCTTTGAAGCGACTGATTTTGATCTTGAGAATACGTTCTTAGTGTTTCCCGATGAGCAGGCTAATACAGTATCAACCTTACAGGAAAAGCAAAAAATAGATGCTAATACGCAATTTATATTACTCGATGGAAGTTGGAAAAAGGCTTATAAGTTATTAATGAATAATCCTTTTTTACAAGCATTACCGAAAGTGATGATGGATGTCACAGATAAAAGTAATTATCGTATTAGAAAATCCCCCCGAGAAGATGGTTTATCGACGGTGGAAGCTGGTTATGCTTTATTATCCGCATTAGAAAATGATCATACTAAATTCATTCCTTTATTGGATTCGTTTAATAAAATGATCGACTTTCAAATCGCAAGTATGCCTGCTGAGGTATATCAGAAACATTACTTAGACCCGCTTAAAGGAGGTGATGTTTAATGCCATTACAAATATCTGCAGGTGTAGAAATTGCCGACTGGCAATTGCAATTAACCGCGATTCGAGCACAGGGCGCTGGTGGGCAAAATGTAAATAAAGTTAACTCTGCCATACATTTACGTTTTGATATTAAAAGTTCTACTCTGCCTGATTTTTATAAACAGCGCCTATTAGCGTTATCTGATCATAGAGTCACGGAAGATGGCGTTATTATATTAAAAGCGCAATTTCCCAGATACCTTCAAAATCCCCTAAAACTTGTCAATAAAAAAGTATTGTAAATCTATTTATCATATGCGCGACTGCAGATTTTTTATTATATTTTTTATCGAACTAATTTAGAGTTAAATTTTTATCTCTCTATAATAGAAAATAACTTATTACTTAAATTAACGGTTTAGAGTTGTTGCATAAATATGTCAAAAAAACGCATAAATATTCGAGTGTGTAGTGTGGAATGGAAAGAATATAACAAGCTACTTTTTATCAATATGGGGCTTATCTCATTTTTGAGAGGCGAAGGTACTATTCGTCTAAATTTACTTATATTGATAAAGTCCTCTTCATCTTATTAGAAATTTACTTTTTTCCTCAATACTTTTGAGGCACCTCGTTTAGTTTTGGTATCTACTCGGCGACGTTGAGAGCCTTTAGTTGGTTTCGTTGCTCTTCGAGCTTTCCGTACAACTATCGCAGATAGAATTAGTTCCTTCAAGCGTTCCAAAGCCGCTTCTTTGTTTTGTAACTGAGTTCTGAATTGCTGTGACTTGATGATGATTATACCTTCTGAGTTGATTCGGCTATCAGAAAGTTTAAGTAGCTTTCCTTTGTAGAAGGCGGGTAAAGATGACCGCTTGATATCAAAACGAAGGTGAATAGCTGTTGCCACTTTATTGACATTTTGGCCCCCATTACCTGCTGATCTAATTGCATTCAGTTCTATTTCCCAATCTGCAATAGTTACGGAATTTGAGATTGCTAGCATAACGTCACCTATTTGTTGTTCTGATGATTTGGACACTCTATTATTAGCTGAGTATCTGTGGTGCTAAGAATAACAAATAAACTGTCTCTGACATACTAGGCTTGTTAGCCGGGGATAATGAGCTTATTTCTTAAGGTAGATAAGTGAGATAGTCTACTATGCTTGTATAGCATAAAATGGGCGTAACGGGGTTTGCGTTATATAAGTTTTACAATTTATTTTAAAAATAAGTTCACACTGAAAATACTCGGTAATTGAATTATATTGGTATACCGTGTAGAGCTTTAACTTCCTCGACTTTATTCATTATTTTCCAATAATTTAATAAGCTTTTGCTTTGCTTCATCATCAAGCTTATCGATCAAACGTGCCAAAGTCGCACTTTCTTCTGATTCACAAAAAAAGTAGTTAACTGGTACGTTTAACTCTTTCGCCATCTTTTTTAAGGTTTCTATATCAGGCATATGCCGACCGGTCTCATAGTGATTCATGCGGCCACTTGCGGAACTTGGATCTATTCCAATCTTAATACCTAGATCTTTCTGACTTATTTTCATTTTATTTCGAGCCTCTTTAAGACGCTCTGTAAAAAAGGATTTAACCTGCACTGGTATTTCATCTCAATAACTCTCACATAAAAATGATTGTCTAGTTTTTATATCAACATGTATACTTAGGAATCCTAAGTTTATGGTTGTTTTTGAGGTATGGCAATGAAGAATAAAGTAAATATGAATGTATTTTTGCATTCTCTTTTAGTAAACAAACAGATGAATAACTTCACTGTATCAGAAGCTAAAGATGCTTTATTGCTTGAACATGCTGAATTTACTGATGAAATTGAAACTAGAAAATTTATTTATCGCCAATTAACTCGAAATATTGAAAAGGGTCTGCTTAAGCGAACGGATAGATTTGATGGTGGATCTAAGAAAGTAATATATTCAAAGACAGATAAGCTATTAGCATCAACTATTGTTCCAATTATACGAGGCTCTAAAGTGGAAAAGGTGATACAAAAAAAAGAGCCTATAAGTAAAACTAAATCAGCTAGTTACGAATCCGAACTGAAAAAAGAACTCTTAGCTTATGAAATTGATTTAAATACAACACTAGAAGAGGCTAAGGAATATAAACGCCTATCAGTCCGTTTCCCGGAGCTTCAAAATAAGCTACAACAACATCAATCAGAAGCTAAAGATAAATCGATCAAATTATTAGGCAAAGTCCATGCCCTGCAAAACTTACTTGGTTACACGGTAACAGAGCATCAATCATGTTAAGAACTTGGCAACAAGAGTGTCTCGAAGTAGCTAAAAAGCATTACATAAACAACAATAAACACTTTTTATGCTTAGCAACACCAGGAGCTGGAAAAACAGTTTTAGCCGCTGAAATAGCGGTATACATGTTGGAAACAGATCAAATTGATTTTGTCATATGTTTCTCGCCTTCAACTGAAGTTTCTAATGGTATTAAACGATCTTTTTCTAAACGGTTAAATTGTAATTTTGATGGGGTAATTGGCTCAGTAGGTTGCTCTTATACTTATCAAAACATGCGTTTTTTTAATGATGATTATTGGAAGCTTCTCAGAAATAACAGAGTGCTTGTGGTGTTTGATGAAATTCATCATTGTGCTGGCTCTACAGTAGAAGAAGCCAACGTTTGGGGACAAGACATCGCAAAAAATATCCAAGATCAAGCTTCATTTACTTTAGCGTTAACAGGTACGCCGTGGCGATCAGATTTACTTCCTATTGCATTAGCCACATATAGTGATCCTGATAATAAGATTCAATGTAATTACACTTATTCTCTTCAACAGGCTGTAATTGATGGTGTCTGCAGAAATCCAAAGATTGTACTCATTGATAATGAAGCAATCTCAGTAACTCATAAAAACAAAGGAACTAAGACTTACAACTCGTTAAAGCAGTTGCTAAAAAATCCTTCAATTTCATATCAAGAGCTAATCAGGCATGATGTAATAATTGATTATATTATTGCTCAAGGCGTTAAAAAGTTGGCAGAGGTTAGGCTCTTAAATTCTGACGCTGCAGGGTTAATTGTTGCAGCATCTGTTGAACACGCGGAACAAATATTAACAACACTCACCCAAAATTTTCATCAATCAGCAACCATTGTTACCTACAAAGATGCTCAAGCTTCAGAAAAAATAAACCACTTTCGTTTTAGTAACACACGATGGATTGTCAGTGTAGGAATGGTATCTGAGGGAACAGATATTCCTAGATTACAAGTTTGCTGTCATTTAAGTCGAGTTAAAACAGAACTTTATTTTAGGCAGGTATTAGGGCGTATTTTAAGAATAAGCCAAGCAACGAATCAAGAAGCTTGGCTATTTACGTTGGCAGAAGAAAAGTTAAGCATTTTTGCCAACAGAATAGATCAAGAGTTACCAGATATGAGTGTATTAATGCGAAGTAATGCAATAAAAATGGACTATGGTTCAATCGGAAAAAATAATAAGACGAATGCGAATTTAGCCAATGATCAACCAGTAAAAATAGATAACGATATTGAAAATTTACCTTTATCTAAAAAGATTAAAACGCACTTGAACCAACAATCATTTGTTACTTATGACCATTTAGAAGCTTTTGGTGGATTCAGAAAAAGACTAATAGAAATATTTAATTCGGATAATATCCTATAAAAATGTTAAGTCGCTTTCGCCCCCAAACCGAGCTAGGAAGCTAAGTCGCAAACGCCCCCAAGCGACTTAGTGACCTATAAATTTGTGGTCAATATTACTAAGCCACGATAATGCCACTTTATAACCAACACAGATCATATT
>NZ_JALAAB010000029.1:0-29674 GCF_037546705.1 Vibrio sp. 2-Bac 85
ATAATTTGTTAACTATGCTTAGTCAGTAACCAACACTGATGGATTTTATCATTACCTTTAAAATCTTCAGGGATGGATGCTTTACTAATATCTTTAACATAAAAACCAAGTGCTTTGATCGCTTCAAGGTCAAGTTTAAACCCGCGTTTGTTATTCGAGAAAATAATCTCCCCGTTTGGATTAACACGCTCACTCGCTGAGGTTAATAACGCAACATGGTCATCTTGAACATCAAACACATCATTCATACGTTTAGAGTTTGAGAAGGTAGGTGGATCAATAAAAATAAGGTCATACATTTCATGTGCATGTTGTAACCATTTAATACAATCCTGTTGAATAAATTCATGCTTACCTTGAATGCCATTTTCAGTAAAATTCTCTTGGCCCCAATTTAGGTAAGTGTTAGACATATCAACACTGGTTGTTGATTTAGCGCCACCTAATGCAGCATGAACAGAAGCGGTTGCGGTGTAACAAAATAGATTTAAGAAGTCTTTGCCCTTGGCCATATTACCAATACGTAAACGTGTTGGACGGTGATCCAAAAACAGACCAGTATCTAAATAATCTTGTAAATTTACAATCAGTTTTGCAGGCCCTTCTTGCACCACTAAACGTTGTTTTTTACTATCTAGTTTTTCATATTGTTGGCGTCCTTTTTGACGCTCACGCACTTTTATGATTAATTGGTCATCGGTTAAATCTAATAAATAACGCGTAGTTGAAACGATATCTAAGAAACGACGACGTACTTTCTGTGCATCAATTTCTTTAGGAGCGCGGTATTCTTGAATAATTAAATATTCGTTATAACGGTCAATTGCTACGTTATATTCAGGTAAATCTGCGTCGTATAAACGGTAACATTGAATATCTTCGCGTTTAGCCCATTTGTCTAAACGTTTCATATTTTTTAATAAACGGTTAGCAAAGTCTTCCGCATAGATAGCAGGCTTAATTTGCTTAACTGCTTTAAATACAATTTCAGATTCAGATTCTTCAGCCATCGGGAATTCTTGAGTTGGTGTGATCGTTCCCCAAGGATTATCATCCGTTGATTCTTTATAAACAACTTCAGCAGCTTTTGCTTGCTTCCCTTGTTTAGGTTGTTTAACTGGTTTAGCCGCTTCTTCAACAATAGCCGCGCCTTCAACAACACGTTTAGGAGAGATTCGGTAATTTTTAAGCACACATTCAATCGGTCCATTAAAGAACTTATAGCTTCTTGCTGCGCGCATTCCTAAACAGCTCAGTAGTTCAGTATCCATTGCAAACATGCTCAGATTCCAACCAGCAAAAGCTTCTTTAAAATGATGACCTAACTCTGTATACAAACTAATGGTGTCACTAAACCCGCCTAAACGTTCACCGTATGGTGGATTTGAAATGACTAATCCGGTGCTTAACTCTTCCGGTGGTAATACTTTTTTAGCATCTTGAACGCTGAATTCAATTAACTCTGCAACCCCAGCACGTTGTGCATTTTGGCGTGCGATGCTAATCATATCTTTACTTAAATCAGAGGCATAAAAACGTGTAGTGCAATCTTTAACAGCACGTTTAGCATAAACCTGAGCCGTCGTTTTTAATGTTTTCCACGTTTCAGCATCGTGTTTTTTCCAATGCTCAAAACCAAATGTTTCACGTAAAGAACCCGGCGCAATATTCAACGACATCATTGCAGCTTCAATAATAAGCGTACCTGAACCACACATTGGATCTAATAACGCTTCGCCTTCCCAGCCACTGCGTTTAACAATACCCGCCGCCAAGGTTTCACGTAATGGAGCTTCACCAGCGATAGTACGGTAACCACGCAGATGCAATGGAGAGCCAGAAAGGTCAATATAGATAGAGGCTTTATCTTTGTATAAACGACCATTGAAACGAATATCGGCATCGCGTTTTTCAACATTAGGACGTTCATCGAATTTTTTACGAAAACGATCCACAATCGCATCTTTAATTTTTAATGCGCCAAACTGTGTATTACGAATTTCGTCATTACTACCAGAGAAATCAATTGAGAATGTTTTATCTACATCAAAATGTGATTCCCAAGGAATGTTGCTACACCCAAGGTATAAATCCATTGGGTCGATCACTTTGAATTCACTTAATTTAAGTAAAACACGAGATGCAAAACGAGACCATAAACACACTTGGTAACCTTGCTCTAATGAACCGTCAAAGCTAACACCACCAGCAATTTGCTTAGTATTTTCAATACCAAGTTCTTTAAGTTCTACTTCTAATAAAGGCGCAAGCCCTTTCGCGGTGGGGATAAAATAACTGAACATAGACGCTCTCATGCAATTGTTGAATAAAAAAATAGGGCATATTATACCTTGCAAACTGTATTATCCCTATGGAATTTTACGCCTTTATGGTGTGTGACTAAAAATAAAAAACGCCTCAAAATAGAAGCGTTTTTTAATGGTTATTGAGTGCGGAAATGAACTTATTTATTCAATAAGTATTTGATACGTGTTTTTAATATATCCGTTGCGATACGATTTTTTCCACCACGTGGAATAATGATATCGGCGTGTTGCTTTGATGGTTCAATAAATTGTAAAAACATCGGTCTTACTGTTTTTTTGTATTGTGACATCACTGAATCTAATGTTCTTCCACGCTCCATAATGTCGCGTGTTAAACGGCGCATTAAACAAATATCTAATGGTGTATCGATAAAAATACTAGCATCAATTTGGTTGCGTAATGTTGAATCTGTTAGTAATAAAATACCTTCAATGATAATAATTTTTTTAGGAGATAAGTTAATCACTTCATCGGTACGGGTATGTTCGGTGTAACTATAAACGGGAATTTCAACAGATTGGTTATTTTGCAGTAATTTTATATGCTGGCTTAATAACTGATGGTCAAAGGCTTTTGGGTGATCGTAATTAGTTTGTACACGTTCTTCCATTGGCATGTGAGATTGATCTTTATAATATGCATCTTCAGAAATGATGCCTATTTGATCGGTGCCTAATTCTTGGCGAAGCTCATTACAAATAGTATGTGCAATTAAACTTTTTCCTGAGGCTGAAGCCCCTGCAATTGCGATAACGACACAGTGATTTTTATTCAAAATTGACCTTCATAAAATTAATTAAATGTTAGAGATATAAAATAGTATAGCGTTGTAATAGCAACCTACAATAATGCCCTTAACTTATTTTAATAATGGCTTAAAACAGGTTAAGGGCAAAATATAAATTCTATTAACGCTAGGTTTGTAAATGTTTACTGTTTACTAGCAAAACGATTAATAAAATAAGCAATGATTGAACCACAGACTAACCCACCTATATTGGCCACCATATCCAACCATTCACCATATCGATTAACATAAGGCTGTATTAACTCAATGCTTCCACTTAACAGTACATATAAAATAAAAACAACCACCCAATTATTCGGCTTTTTTAACATTAATGGCAAAACCAAAGCACTGTATGCAATAAAATGATGGGTTTTATCACTACCCGGTACGCCCGGTAAACTGGGTAAAGGAGATAATGATAGTGAAGCTATTATCGCGACTAACAATAACGATAGTGCTATCCAATATTTTCTTATTAACTGTAATAGGTAGTTCATAAAATAGTATGGGCCTTGTTGCTCAAATCTAAGTTAATGTATTAAGTCATTGTCTCAGCTAATTCACTTAGCAGCTTATGCTGATGCTCTGTTAATTCCGTTGGCGTTGGGATCACAACGGTGTAAATTAAATCACCAATATGGTCACTATTCATGGATTTAACACCGCGTCCTTTAATTCTGAATTTACGTCCCATTTGCGTTCCAGCAGGTATTTTCAGATTAATATGCCCACTAAAGGTTGAAGCCTTAGCGGTTCCACCTACAGCTGCAACCGGAAATGAAGTGATTAAATCACAGTAAAGATCATCGCCTTTTCGAGTGAAAAAATCATGTGCTAATAACACCACTTCAACAAATAAATCACCGCGTCCAGCACCTAATGTTCCAGGGTTACCTTTACCAGGTACACGAACTCGTTGTTTATCATTAATACCCGCCGGCATAGTGACTAATAAAGGTTCAGTTGTATTTGGTAAACGCACCTCTTTAATACAACCTTCAACCGACTCTTCTAAGGTCATGTCGATTTGTAAAATAATGTCTGAACCTTTCTGTGGCTGAGGTTGGTAACGTTCTTGACGCTGCTGGCGTTGTCCGAACATATCCCCAAACATATCATTGAATTCACCACCTTGCCCGAATCCGCCCTGCCCAAAACCGCCTCGCCCTTGTGCTTGGCCATTTTCAAAAGCGCTATGTCCAAAATCATCGTACTGCTGACGTTTTTCTGGATCATTTAATATTTCATAGGCCGCTTTAACTTCACGGAATTTTTCTTGCGCAACTGGGTTATCTGGATTTCTATCAGGATGATATTTCATCGCTAATTTTTTATAGGCTTTTTTAATCTCTTTCTCAGATGTGGTTTTACCGACACCTAATACTTCATAACAATCACGTTTCGACATTTTTCTCTCAATAATTCCATTGTAGTTACTATAATGCGGCGATATTGTGCACTAGTTTATTAGCTCACTGCTTAAGAAGCGATAGCCATGATATAAAATAATGGCGATTTTTTTATTGCACAACAAAGCGCGCGAATTATAGCGTAACTAATTTGAAATCACATAAAAATTGCTAAAGGAAAAAACAAAACAGTAGCAAATAATGTTATATCAATTATTTTAAATAAACGTTCTAAATTTTGTACAGAAAAAATGACGTAACTTAAGGCGTAAGTTTCGTAAATGGTTATTTTATTTACAAAACTTATAACGAAGAGATAAGTTGTTTTAGCAAGCAAAATAGATCCGTTAATTAGTGCGCCTGGTTTTAAGGTATGAAGGTTTTAACTAAAAACTTATTTTCTAAATGATAGCGATATTATTATGCGAATCTAGGAGAATACAAACTGAATCTTTTAACGAAAAACGAGCATAGTTTAAAAAGCATGTAATCAAAGGGGAGGCTTTATTTTTTCAAAAATAGTGAGGGGTTTCCATTAAAACTGACAATGCATTGTCGACAAATGCAGCTTTTATTTTTTAATGCTTCAGGCAATAAGTTTAATAGTTCCTGTGGTACGGGTAAATCATTACACCAACAGCCTTGCTTAGCTGCAACATCGCATCCATTAGTTTGTAAGCAAAGAGGACAAGCGGCTTGATTTGTTTGTTCTGTCATTTAAATGGTCTATTTATTTAAGAAGCTGTGATTGCAAAAGTAAAATACAAAGCCCAATGAAAAGCAAAACCACAACAACTATTTGTGCTCACTTCAATTCACTTAAAGAAAGGGCTTTTTATATTAACTGATATTAATCAACACTACATGCGTCGTGCTGACAATTTTCATCATGCTGATGATCGTCTTCACTATGTGCATTTGAGTATGAAGCTAATACTTCACTGCTAGGACTGTAATCGTCATCATTACCTGCAATATAACGTAGGTGTTCCCAAGTTAGCATATAAGCAAAAAACAAACGATGTTGGCGTTTTATTTTAATGCTTTTTGAGGCAAATAGTTGGCTACCAGCATAACCTTGTAAAGATTCAATAATGTTAACGTAACGTAACCAAGGCAATGTATTGTGCTTGCTTGGGTTAAAGTTAACTTGATTAAACGCGGTTAATGCATTCCAAAAATATTTATTGGTATCAGCATTATGTGTTTTTCTAGCTTCTTCAATTAACGAAAAAAAGCTTCTGTCGGTTGATTGTTCAACACCAAGATAATCTTTTAATTGTGTTATTAAATGTAATTCTGCTTGATAAAAAAACGCAGCCAATGAAACTGGTTGTTGTGTTTTAAATTGAGCAACAAAACTTTCAAAATTTGTATCCACAGGTTTCTCCCTGTCATTTTTAGTAGAACATGACCCACTCATTTCATCATAGCTGTATTATGATGACCTAAACTTGTTTGTTAATACCAACTCCGCTACCTCAAGCTTCAGAGAGAACAGAGCATGGCAGTAACGGGTATAAATATTAACCTAATTTATTTTGCAAATAACCAAATGCGGTTAACATCGCTTGCTCTTGGAACTTCTTAAGTCCTAATTCAACCGCTGTAGGTGTATTTTGTGCTTGCTTAAGGCCTTTTTTGATATAGTCAGATGAGATAACTTGTACCTCTACATCACGCATTAATTGCAATGCACCTTCAATTTTGAAGCTTAAAGTATGACCTGCAAACTTACCTTTTAACGCACGTTCACGAATGATCACTTTATCAATTTGGTAATCTTTCATTAACTGTGCAAAATCAAACTGAAACTTTTTTAACGGTTCAGTATTAATAGGGTCATTTAATGTTAGTTTTGTTGTACGCACAGGCGGCACGTCATAAAGACCGTTTTTAAACTGCATAATCGCAATAACGGCTTCGTTACCTGTTAATTCAACACCACATACTCTCATTGTCTTTCCTCTTATCTTTCAATCATTATTCATCTGCTAATAGTATATTAGCCAAAAAACAAAAGCCCTAATCAAAGATTAAGGCTTTTGTAATAACTCGCTGAACATTAAATGAATAGTCAATGAACATGCATCTCATATTCGTGTCGCAAATTATTTTTTATTTTTATGTAAAGCGCGAGTATACACTTTAACTAGTTAGCATGCATACGTAAATTTATCATACGAATAGTTGCGCCAATACCGGCAAGTACTTGGTTAGCGTTCACGCCGCGTGTAGTAAATTGCTCATCGCCATCGGCCCAAGTAACGGTACACTCAGTGAATGCACTGGTTTTACCACCAGGAGGAATACGTAATTCAAAATCCACCAGCTCAGGGAACACAAAGGCGCTGTTATCTAAGACTTTAGTCATTGCACTAATAAAGGCATCAAAACCACCATTACCACTACCACTGCTTTTATAGATTTTATCTTTAACACGTACTCTAATACTTACCGTTGACTCTAAATCTAGTCCAGAATTTATTGAGCAGTTTAACAACTCAACGTAGTTGTAATCGTTACGCTCTAATAAATCTGCAATAATAAAGGGTAAATCATCAGCAGTAATAGACGCTTTTTGATCACCTAAACGCACGACTCGTTTTAATAGTTTTTTCTGTTGATCCGCATCCAGTTCAATATCCATTGCTTCTAAGTTTTTTGCTAATGAGGCTTTGCCACTCATTTTACCTAGTGCATAACTACGTGAACGCGCAAAACGTTCCGGTGTCAGCGCTGAAATATATAAACCACCTTTACGGTCGCCATCGGCATGAATACCACTGGTTTGAGTAAATACATCTGCCCCGACAATAGGCGTATTATCGGCAATGCGCTTACCTGAAAAATTTTCGACTAATTTACTTAGGTTGTGAATTTCCGATTCATCAATATTTACTTTTTTACCTAATTTATCTTTCAACACCACAGCAACTTCAGTTAACGATGCATTTCCAGCACGTTCACCTAAACAGTTCATCGTACAATGGATAGAAGAAACCCCTGCTTTAACCGCGTACATAGCATTCGCCGTAGCCAAGCCGTAATCGTTATGTGGATGGAAATCAAATTGCAATTTAGGGAAACGAGTCACCATATCACTTAAGCTGGCAAATACTTCATCGGGAGACATTACTCCTAAAGTATCAGGTAACATAAAATGATCAATACCGGTATCGGCTAGTTGAGTGACCATTTCATAGACATATTGAGGGCTATCTTGGTAACCATTTGACCAATCTTCTAAATAAATATTAACTTTTAGACCTTGCTCAAGTGCATAACTTATTGTTTGTTTAACATCTGCAACATGTTCATCTAAGGATTTTTTTAATTGCTCAGTACAATGTTTCAAACTGCCTTTAGCTAACAAATTAAGTACTTTGCCACCAGTATCTTTGATCCAATCAACACTTAAGGTGTGATCCACAAATCCTAATACTTCAATGCGCTCCACTAACCCTTCTTTTGCAGCCCAAGTGTTCAACTTGCTTACCGCTTCTTTTTCTCCTTCAGAAACACGTGCTGATGCAACTTCGATACGATCAATTTTAAGCTTCTGTAATAGTGCTTTCGCTAGGCTAACTTTTTCTGCAGGAGAAAACGAAACCGCTTGCGTTTGTTCTCCATCGCGTAATGTTGTATCCATCAACTGTACAGTGACATTATCTTGAGTCATTGTTTACTCCACTTGAGATCTTAAGAAAAAACTTATTGCAGTCAGTACATTCAGTCTTCACTGCAATAAGTTTTCGATAAAAAAGGCGCAACCAGTGCGCCTTTGATTCTGTTTTTAAACTATTTTTCAATAGCTTAAATTTTACTGATTAAGCGCTAGGCCATAACCATGGAAGACGTTTTTTCTGTGCATTTTCGTACGCAGAAATTTGTTCTTCATGCTTCAATGTCCAAGCAATGTCATCAAGACCATCAAGTAATGATTCTTTACGGAATGCATCAACTTCAAAAGAGATTGATAAACCACCTGGTGTTGTTACTTTTTGTGCTTCTAGATCAACTGTGAATTCAACACCTTCATTAGCAGAAATTTCAGCCATTAAAGCAGCAAGTTGCTCATCAGTTACGATAATCGGTAAAATACTATTTTTAAAACAGTTGCTATAAAAAATATCAGCAAAGCTAGTTGATATAACAGTATTAAATCCATAGTCAGCGATTGCCCAAGGCGCATGCTCACGAGATGAACCACAACCAAAGTTTTCACCAGCAACTAGTATTTTAGCGCCTTGGAAAGCTGGTTTGTTTAATTCAAACTCTGGGTTTGGTGTAATGTTATCCGCAAGGTAACGCCAGTTATGGAATAAGTTAATACCAAAACCTGTACGCTCCACTTTTTTCATGAAGTTTTTTGGGATGATTTGATCCGTATCGACGTTACTACGATCCATTAACGCTGCGATACTTGTATGTTTAATATATGGTTGCATTATCTAGCCCCTATTTCCAATCTCGAATGTCTACAAAGTGACCTGCAACTGATGCTGCAGCAGCCATTGCTGGTGATACAAGGTGAGTACGTCCACCTTTACCTTGACGTCCTTCGAAATTACGGTTTGAAGTAGATGCACTACGTTGTCCATCTTCAAGTTCATCACCGTTCATAGCTAGACACATTGAACAACCTGGATCACGCCATTCCCAACCGGCATCTAAAAAGATCTTATCAAGACCTTCTTTTTCTGCCTGTACTTTAACAGGGAAAGAACCCGGTACTGCAAACGCTTGTACACCAGCAGCTACTTTTTTACCTTTCAGTAATTCAGCAGCAGCACGGAAATCTTCAATACGACCATTAGTACAAGAACCAATAAATACCACATCGATATGGATATCAGTAATTTTTTGACCTGCATCTAATGCCATGTATTTAAGCGCATTAGCACAAGCTTGTGATTTAACTTCATTAGTGAAATCAGATGGAGAAGGAACGACACCCGTTACAGAAATAACTTGCTCAGGTGATGTACCCCAAGATACTTGTGGAGCAATATCTTCAGCTTTTAATTCAATAACCGCATCAAACTCTGCGCCTTGATCGGATACCAATGATTTCCAGTATTCAACAGCTACAGGCCAATCTTCGCCTTTAGGTGCGAACTCTTTGCCTTCAAGGTAATCAAATGTTACTTGGTCAGGTGCAACAAGACCAGCACGAGCACCCGCTTCAATCGCCATATTACATAGCGTCATTCGCCCTTCCATTGTTAGGTCGGTGATGGTATTACCTGCGAATTCCATTACGTAACCTGTACCGCCAGCCGTACCCGTTTTAGCAATGATAGCTAATGCGATATCTTTTGCTGTTGAGAAAGCAGGTAATTTACCTTCTACTTTCACTAGCATTGTTTTTGCTTTTTTCTGTTGTAATGTTTGTGTTGCCATTACATGCTCAACTTCACTCGTACCGATACCAAACGCTAACGCGCCAAATGCACCGTGTGTTGCTGTATGGCTATCACCACAACATACAACCATACCAGGATGAACGAAACCATGCTCAGGCACAACGATGTGAATAACACCGTTTTGCTTACTGTCCATGCCGTAAAGATTAATATCATTTTCTTCACAGTTAGCAGTCATCGTTTCAACTTGTTTTTTTGCAATAACATCAACAATATTAAAACGGTCTTTAGTTGGTACACAGTGATCGATTGTACCTAGAATACTATGTACGTTACGTACTTTACGGTTTTGCAGACGAAGGCCTTCAAACGCTTGTGGACTTGTTACTTCATGCATTAGATGTCTGTCAACAAACAAAAGCGGAGAGCCTGCTTCTGGTTCATGAACTAAGTTCGCATCCCAGATTTTTTCATACATTGTTCTAGTCATTGTTTCCCTTACCACACTATTACTTAAAATCTTTTTCCGGCCTAAACATATTTGGATAATGCGAATGATTATCAATAAGCAGATCGCGGCGCATTTGTAAAGCATCATTCTAATTGATCAAGGTCAATCCTACAATATAGTGACATAACTTTATCTGCAGCAATTAAATATTTATGCACTAATTAACACATTTTATGCATAAAAATAGAGGCGAGTGAAAATCATATAATCAATATTTCAATAGAAAAAAGATAACAAACTCCGTAATATAGCGGCATATTAACTCTCTATTAGGCTTATCGTTGATGCAATTTGATATCATCACTACACCAATACAATTATCTGAGTATGTTGCCACATTAGATAACTCACCTATTTCTTTAGACACTGAATTCGTCCGCACCCGTACTTTTTATGCCAACTTAGGTCTATTGCAAGTATCACAAAATGAAAAGATTGTATTAATCGATCCTATCGCGATCGGAGATATCAGTGCATTTTGGCAGGCGATAGATAATAAAGCCTGTATTTTACATGCCAGTAGTGAAGATTTAGAAATCATCAGGCAACAAAAGGGTGACTTAAATATTAAGTTGTTTGATACACAGGTAGCCTGCGCATTTTTGAACCACGGCGCGTCCTTGGGTTATGCCAAAATGGTTGAATTAATAGATGGTGCTGTATTAGATAAAGGTGAGTCTCGTACCGATTGGTGTGCACGACCGTTAACCCAAAACCAGCAACATTATGCCGCCGCTGATGTGTTATATCTCGAGCCGAGTTTAGTTGTTTTACAGGCGCAACTTGCAGAAAAGAAAATGACCGATTTTTTTGAACAAGAATGCCAAATGATTTTAGATCAAAAGATGAAACCAATTGACCCCGATAAAGTTTATAAATCATTAGATAATCTGTTTAAGTTAGATAGACACAGCTTAGCCATCATTAAAGCGTTAGCTAAATGGCGATTACAAACTGCACAGGCGCGTAATCTAGCGCTTAACTTTGTAGTGAAAGCAGAACATTTATGGTTATTAGCTTATTATCAGCCAGCTTCAGTCAACGATTTAAAACGCTTAAACTTATTACCTAATGAAATTCGTATTCACGGGCAAAATATTTTATCCGTTATCGCAGAAGTGTCCGCACAAGATCCTGAAACCTATCCGCCCCTTATTTCTCGTTTAATTGATTTTCCTGAATACAAAAAAACCTTAAAAGAGATGCGCGATAAAATTAAAGCCTGCGCAGAAAAACATGAGCTGCCAGTTGAATTAATTGCGTCTAAACGTGTCATTAATGAGTATTTAAGTTGGTCTTGGAAATTAAATGATCAACAGCGTTTAACAGCACCCAAACCAAAACTGTTAAGCGGATGGCGTTTTGAGCTGATCGGGCATCAATTTAACTATTAATTGAACTATTAATTTAACTGCTAACAGTGACAGATTATAAGAATGGCTGGTTTTCATTCGCTACAGTTCGATTCATAAAGAAGACAAGCGAATTTAAAAACCGCCTAATTGATCTAGGCGGTTAGCCACAGTCTTATACTAATTTCTTTATGCATTTGATGCATACCGATTAATGCGTAACAATTAATACGTAACTAGGTTGATAAATGATAATAAAAACAACATCGCCCACCGATAAACCAACATGGCTAGAAAGCAGCAAAATTTATCTACAAAAGCGAGTTGCTATTTTATTTTTTCTTGGCTTTTCTGCAGGCCTTCCCATCTTATTAGTTTTTTCAACTTTGTCCTTTTGGTTACGAGAAGCCGGAGTAAGTCGCGCTAGTATTGGCTTTTTTAGTTGGATAGCCTTGGCTTACGCGTTTAAATGGATCTGGTCACCGTTTGTGGACCGTTTATCTATTCCAATGTTAACCGCTTGGCTTGGACGACGACGTTCATGGTTATTACTCTCTCAACTAGCCATTACCGCTGCAATTATTGGCATGGCAATGAGCGATCCTCAGCAAAATCTCACCTTATTTGCTATTTGTGCTTTAGTCGTTGCTTACAGTTCAGCGACGCAGGATATCGTCATTGACGCTTTTCGTATCGAATCTGCACCAGAAAAGTTTCAAGCCGCTATGGCAGCTGCCTACATGACAGGATATCGACTAGCAATGATCATGGCTGGAGCAGGTTCTTTAGCTATTGCAGCATTAGTCAGCGACTCACAGGCTTACCAATTATCGGCATGGTCAACATCATACTTTGTAATGGCGGCTTGTATGAGCGTAGGGATTATTACTACATTTATTGCCCAAGAACCTGAATATAAAAGTACTTTACAGCCACATACAAAAGTACATTTAACCCCTATCGCACGTTTTAGGGCATGGTTAGAAATCGCAATAGTCGCGCCTTTTTCAGACTTTTTTAAACGCTATGGCAAGCATGCTTTATTAATATTATTGCTGATAGGTAGCTATCGTATTTCTGATATTGTAATGGGCATTATGGCTAACCCTTTTTATGTTGATATGGGCTATAGCAAAGGGGAAGTAGCAGCCATTTCTAAGGTATTTGGGGTAATAATGACTCTGCTTGGCGCAGGATTAGGCGGCATATTATTAACACGTTATAGCACCTATACGATCCTATTTTTGGGCGCATTTTTAGTTGTTGTAACTAATTTTATCTTTGCCATTTTAGCTTTTGTAGGAAAAGATTTAACGTTATTAACGCTGATCATCTCCATGGACAATATTAGTGCAGGCATCGCGACCACAGCCTTTATCACTTATATTTCTAAACTAACAAATATTGAATTCTCTGCTACTCAATACGCATTATTTAGTTCAATGATGTTGTTATTCCCGAAATTTATTGCCGGTTTTTCTGGGGTCTATGTAGATAGCTTTGGTTATGTTAACTTCTTTGTCGGCTCCGCCTTAATAGGCATTCCGGTGCTTGGTTTGATTATGCTGTTAAAAAAAATCATCGAAGAATAAGCCAATCAATTAACTTATAACCAACGTAGCTATAAAAAATTGTACTTATTATGCGAATCTAGGACTTATAACCGACGTAACTATAACCAACGTGATGATGACAAATCTAACGTTAGATATTATGTACAGTTAATGATGATTTGAAATATTCAAATAAGTATCATAACGCCGTTTTATTTCACGTACATAAGTTACGGGCTCTTGACCTCGAACATAGCCGTAACGTGCTTTGGCTGCATACTTAGGTTGCGATAATAATAGCATGGCTTTTTCAACATGATTAAACCAGACATCGTCTTGCCAACCTTTTTGCCTTGCCAAGCGAATAGCGTCTCGAACATGCCCAGCTCCTGCATTATAGGAAGCTAACGTAAACCAAGTTAGCTCTGACTTAGGGATTTCGTCTGCTTGCATTCGCTCTCTTACCCAGTCCATATAACGAATACCAGCTTCAATACCCTGCTCGGGATCATGCATATCTTGGATCCCCAATTGCTCAGCAGTGCGAGGCATTACTTGGAATAACCCTTGCGCTCCCGATAAGGATTTTGCATTGGGATCAAAACGGCTTTCTTGATGCATTTGCGCAACTAACAAACGCCAGTCAAACCCATACTCCTTGGCATGTTTTTTTACTAGGTCATCAAAAGGAGACATAACACCAGACTCTATTTCAGCCACATAACCTTTATATTGCTGATCTAAGCGTTTTTTATTTTTAAAGTATTTATTATAAATTACATTATAAAACAGACCTTTATAATGTTTTTTGATGAAAATATTGACCTCTTTTAATAACGTTTCATTACCCGCTTTAATTCCCCAACTTTGTGCCTTAGGTTCTCCTAAGGCCATAAAGGATTGAATATCATCACGAAAGGTTAACTCTAAATCAACAATATGACTGTCGGCGATAGTCATGTCATACTTTTTATCTGCCACCGCTTCAATAATTGATTCCGTTTCCATATTCTCAGGTACGGCAATCAATTTAACACCGGGTACTGTTTTTTGCAGTTGCAGTGCAGTACTCCAGTAAGCACTAGAAGAACGTGTATAAATCTTATGCCCTTTGAGATCTTGAGTTGTTTCTATCCCTGTTACACCGGATTGCCCAACCACCAACTCGGAAGCATAATGGTAAGGACGAGAAAATCCGATCCCCTTTGCCCTTCTTGCCTCGGTTGGTGTTAAAAAGCCTAATGCAATATCTGCTTTATCTTCAATTAAGTAATCTAGCAATGCTACATTATCTGGAGCAACTATAATTTCGTAACGTAATTTATTTTCTTTAGCAAAGCGCTTTGCCAATTCATAATGAAATCCTAACAACTCCCCTCGCCAGATATAATAAGATGAAAGATTATTCCTTAATACAAAGCGAACTCTGCCCTTAGCTTGTATCGTTTGCCACTGCGTGAGATTAGATTTTTTGATAGATGATGAAGGTGCAACCTTAGCGTCTGAAGTGTCATTATCTGTGGTTGCATTCGATGAAGCAGTCGTTGTTTTTAGCAACTCAGTTGCTAGCTGCTGCGACTGAATGAAAGCATTCAATTGTGTTAATAAGTTTTTATTTTCAATATTAACAGCCCATGCAATATCACGCTTGCCACTTGCTTGAATACTTTTTTTAATATCGTCCCGATAGGCTAAAGCAGAGGCGATTAGATTTTCATCTTGTATTGCAAGATCATATTCGCCACTGGCAAGTCGATCATATAAAAGCTCAGTGCTAATACTATTGTCAATATAACGAATACGCATCTTAGGGTATATTTTTTGTAATCCTAGCGCGGTGGTTTGGTAGCTTTTCCCTTTTTGAATGACCACTTCACGCCCATTTAATGCACTCCCTTTTTTCAGTGGAGGTGATTGCTTGCCCAAAATGAAGTACTCATTACTTTGAATTAAAGCATCACTAAAATTAACGCGTTTTTTACGTGCCGTGGTAATGGTTAAATTCGCTGCAATCACATCCCCTTCACCTGCGATTAACTTACTAAATAACTGGTCAAACTTGGTCACTTTAACTTGTTTAAACTGAAGGTTTTGCTGTGTTGAGAATTGCTGCAGGTATTGTAATTCGAGGTCTTGAGGATGGCCATTGCGTGGCAAATAAGTCTCACCACCAACCCATGTTAACACGGTCAAAGTAGGTTTTTCGTTAGAAAAATAATACTTTAAAAGAAAAAGGCTCGCTATCAATATCAACACCAAGCACACAATTTTTGGTAGTGAAAATAAAGTAGTACGTTTATTTTTACCCTGACTCATAGGCTAGTGTTCCTTCAATGACTACAAAAATCCATTTATCTGCACAACAAATTTAGCGCATTAAGTTTATTCACAATGTTCGAGCCTAACCTCCTATGATTTCAACATTTAAATGTTAATAAAATACAATACTCTGACTTTGAGTGATTTACCTTCAATAAGACAAAACCAACGAGATAGTTGGTCGCTATTTCTATTTATGTCGCACTGATTATTTTGATCTAAATAGAATCCAAATTATTGTAGATGCTGCGTCCGAGTATAAGATTTACTATTTTATGGTAGATACCGACACTCAGTGATCTATAACATATCTTAGAGCAAAATTTAGAGCGGCCCATCCATTAATGCACCTACAACTAATGGATGGCAACCCTTTTTAGAGTTTACTGATTTTTTCAGCTCTTATTTTTCGGTAACTATCTCATTACTTTCAGCAGCCTGACCTTGCATAATGGTAATTTCAACGCGACGATTACGACGTTGCTCTGTAACGGTATTACCCAAAGTAAGCGGTTTACTATTTGCGTACCCAACCACCTGCATTTTTTTATCTTGAATGCCGTCAACTTTAAGCATTTCTTGTGCAACAGAAACAGCTCGTTGCGCAGATAAGTCCCAATTAGATCGATATAATTCCGACTGTATTGGTTCATTGTCCGTATGACCTGAAATAGTCAACACACCGGGTACATCCACTAATATTTTAGCCACTTTTGCTATCACAGGCCTAAAGCGAGGCTGTAAAAATGCAGAACCAGCAGGAAAAGATCCTTTTTCTCTTACTCGTATAATTAACTGTTGCCCTAAAGACTCAATTTCTATTGCGCCATCAACAATTTCTTCTTTTAAGCTTTCTGCTACTTTTTTAGCTAAACCTTGTTGTGCAGCGACTTCAGGAGCAGGCACATCACTATCCGCTTGCTGTGATGCTTTAGTTGATGCAGCATCACCCTCATCATCGCCCTGCGCTCCTACTGAGGTATCCTTCTGTTCCTTAGAAACCTCTTCATTAGTATCTTCATTAACTTCAACTGCGGTCTCTTGCAAAGGAACATTGGCATCCCCCCCCGCTCGACTACTTTCACCCTCTTCAAAATCTAGATCTGCTTTAGTAATTTCAGTGGTATTTTGCATAATCACTTCAATCGGTGTGGGATCGGGTTTACCAGGTCTAAATTCCTGTGCTATCACCGACGTTCCTTTAGGAATATCTTTTACCTCAATGCTATTTTGGACACCGAAAGCAAACTCCATTGAACCCGCTATTTGTTTAAACTTTAAAACATCCATCTCGGAAAATGATAAAAGTAAAACAAAGAAGCACATAAGTAATGACATCAAATCGGCAAAGGTGCCCATCCATGCAGGCAATCCCTCCGGGGGACATTTACACTCTTCTTCCATTACTCTGCTCCTTCACCAGCAGCACCGCTACCTCGTTTAGATTCAGGTAAATAGTTACGCAACATGCCTTCAATAACACGTGGATTTTGACCGTCTTGAATACCTAAGACACCATCTAGAATAAGGCTACGGTTCAATTTTTCTTCCGCGGCTCTTAGTTTTAATTTATCTGAAATAGGTAATGCGACCATGTTTGCCACTACCGCACCATACAAAGTAGTTAATAGTGCAACCGCCATCGCAGGGCCAATGGATTTAGGGTCATCCATGTTAGAGAGCATGGCAACCAGTCCCACCAATGTACCAATCATGCCCATCGCAGGGGCAACATCACCAAAGTTTTTGAATATATCAGCGCCAACTTCATGACGCTCTGCGGTTAATCGAATATCATTTTGCAGTGTACTACGGACCACATCAGCATCATGACCATCCACCAGCATATCAACGCCTTTTTGCATAAACGGATTGCTAATTTGGGCTTCTTCTAATGCCAAAAACCCACCTTTGCGCGCTGCATCAGCCATCTCAACTACTTTTACAATTAATTCTTCTGCAGGATCTATTTTGAACATGAAGGCTTTCATGGCAACTTTAATGGCACCAAAGAATTGCCCCATATTATATTTCATCATTACAACAAAAGCGGTACCGCCAAAAACAATCAAAATAGAGGTCATATCAATAAACATATCAATGGTACCGCCCATTAACATGGCCATGATAACAAAGCCGAAGGCGCCTATAATTCCAACTAGAGTTGCTAAATCCACAGATTAATCCTTTTTAATTTTAATAGTTAAACATTACTAAGATGATAGTATAGCCATTTCTGGTTAGTTTGCAGTCAAAGATACTTTATTTAAAACAACATTTTACACAAGCCAGTAAACAGCCAACAACTTCACTATTTAGAAATTATTTTTAGCCCTTAGTTTGACATCCTTAACAGTCACGGTAATCTTGCACAAAATACTCAAAAGAGATCTCCCATGGCCCTAAAAAAACCTGAAAATATGCAATATGAAGAAGCAATTATTGAGCTTGAACAAATAGTACAGCATCTAGAGCAAGGTGATTTGCCTCTGGAAGATGCATTAAAACAATTCGAACGAGGCATTTCTCTCGCCCGTAGTAATAGCCAAAAATTACAACATGCACAACAACAAGTTAGTATTTTAATGCAAAATGATGCACAAGCACCTTTGCAAAAATTTGAAGAATAAC
Source organism: Vibrio sp. 2-Bac 85 (assembly GCF_037546705.1). Lineage (NCBI taxonomy): Bacteria > Pseudomonadati > Pseudomonadota > Gammaproteobacteria > Vibrionales > Vibrionaceae > Vibrio > Vibrio sp. 2-Bac 85. Next base: position 18,263 of record NZ_JALAAB010000029.1, read on the forward strand.
TTTTACCTTTATCCCGAAGACTAAGCAGCTTACATGACACAATTAATTTCTACCATGCAGCAACATCAAGCACGTGTAAACGATCAGCTTGAACAATATATCAATCATCCCGCTTCTTATTCAAAAACATTAAATGAGGCGATGGCTTATGGTGCCTTATTAGGAGGAAAGCGTGTTAGACCTTTTTTAGTGTATGCCGTAGGACAAATGCTCGGTAGTAAATTAGATACACTTGACCCGATTGCAGCATCAATTGAATGTATTCATGCCTACTCCTTAATCCATGATGATTTACCAGCAATGGATGATGATGCACTGCGTCGCGGTAATGCAACCTGCCATATCAAATATGATGAAGCAACGGCAATCTTAGCAGGCGATGCATTACAAACATTAGCTTTTGAAATTTTATCTAATGAAATACCCACGTTACCGGCTAAATCGCAGTTAAAAATGCTTAATATTTTAGCCAAGGCTGCTGGCGAAAAAGGTATGTGTGCAGGGCAAGTGTTAGATATTGCCGCAGAAAATACAGCGATCTCATTAATTGATTTAGAAATGATTCATAATGCCAAAACAGGCGCATTAATTATCGCGGCAGTGCAGATGGGAGCGTTAAGTAAAACAGATATCGATGACGCTGAATTTTTGCTATTAACAAAATTTGCCACCGCAATTGGTTTAGCGTTTCAAGTGCAGGATGATATTTTAGATATCATCAGCGATACTGAAACCCTAGGTAAACCGCAGGGCTCTGATCAACAATTACATAAATCAACGTACCCTGCTTTGCTTGGTTTGCAAGGTGCACAACAAAAAGCTCAAGACTTATATCAAGAAGCGCTTCATGCTTTATCACAATTGCCTTATAATACGCAGTTACTCGAGTTGTTTTCTCATTACATCATCAAACGCGATAAATAAATATGCCATTGGATTTAAAAAATTACCCGTTGCTCGCTAACATTAATTACCCAGAAGACCTGCGTTTATTAAAAAAACAGCAGCTCCCTGCATTTTGCGAAGAGCTACGTCGTTTTTTGTTAACCAGTGTTAGTCAAACCAGTGGCCACCTCGCTTCAGGGTTAGGTGTAGTAGAGCTTACTGTTGCTTTACATTATGTTTATCACACACCTTTTGATCATCTAGTTTGGGATGTTGGACATCAAGCCTATCCGCATAAAATTTTAACCGGCCGCCGCGACCAAATGGATAGCATACGACAGTTTAAAGGCTTACATCCTTTCCCTTGGCGTGAAGAAAGTGAATACGATGTACTGAGTGTCGGTCATTCTTCGACATCAATTGGCGCTGCCCTAGGGTTAGCTATTGCCGCGGGGAAAGAACAAAAAAATCGTAAAGTAGTTGCAGTGATTGGTGATGGCGCTATTACTGCGGGCATGGCTTTTGAGGCATTAAACCACGCAGGTGCATTACACAACGATATGTTAGTAGTGCTTAATGACAATGAAATGTCTATTTCAGAAAATGTTGGTGCGTTAAATAATCATTTGGCAAAAATATTATCCGGTGATTTATATACTCAGCTACGAGAAGGGGGCAAAAAAGTACTGTCCACTGTGCCTCCAATTAAAGAACTAGCAAGAAAAACCGAAGAACATTTAAAAGGCATGGTTTCTCCTGCGACTATTTTTGAAGAATTTGGCTTCAATTATATTGGTCCAATGGATGGTCATAATGTGATCGACCTAGTGGACACATTACGTAATATGCGATCTCATGCAGGACCGCAATTTTTACACGTAATGACTAAAAAAGGTAAAGGTTATAAACAAGCAGAGTTAGACCCTATTACTTACCATGCTGTGCCAAAATTCACCCCCGATGAAGCTTTGCCAGTGCCTAAACCCTGCGCACCTACCTTTTCTAAAATATTTGGCCAGTGGTTAAATGACATGGCCGATCAAGACGAAAAACTAACAGCTATTACCCCAGCAATGCGTGAAGGTTCTGGAATGGTTGAGTTTTCTAAACGTCACCCAGACAAATACTACGATGTTGCTATTGCTGAGCAGCATGCCGTTACCTTAGCCGCCGGTATGGCTATTGCTGATTTAAACCCAATTGTTGCTATCTATTCCAGCTTTCTACAACGTGCCTATGATCAAGTGATACATGATGTTGCTATTCAAAATCTTGGCGTGTTATTTGCCATTGATAGAGCGGGTATTGTTGGCGCCGATGGTCCAACACATCAAGGCGCTTATGACCTAAGTTTTTTACGTTGTGTACCTAATATGACAGTGATGACCCCTTCCGATGAACAGGAATGTCGTAACATGTTATATACAGGACATTTACTTAATACTCCTGCGGCAGTACGTTATCCAAGAGGCAGTGGAACAGGTATTGAAGTTGATAGCAGTATGACAATCCTAGAAATAGGCAAAGCCAAGGTGATTGCTGAAGGTCAAAAAACGGCTATCTTATGTTTTGGCACCTTTTTACAAGCAGCTATTCCCGTCGCAGAGGAATTAAACGCAACAATAATTGATATGCGTTTTGTTAAACCTTTAGACCAATCATTATTAATCAAGCTTGCACAAACACATTCGCAAATAGTCACTATTGAAGAAAATAGTATTTTGGGTGGGGCAGGCTCTGCAGTGAGTGAATTTTTAATGTCACAACAATATACGGGTAAGATTTTACATTTAGGATTACCTGACTCATTTGTTGAACAAGGTACGCAAGCGGAAATTTATCATATGTTGCAACTAGACAGTGAAGGCATTGCAGCACAAATTGATGCCTTTTTTAACTAGATGTATCGGTTTTAACTCGCTATATAAGGTTCATTTTAAGGGTTTGTAGCTTTTAATTTATGGCGATTACACCTCATAAACTGCTTAAGTTTCTTATATACGAACAACAGACTTTAAAGTTTGTTGTTCGATTAACCATCCTGATTTAATAACCTACTATTTTTGTTAACTTTAAACAGAGACCAGTAGGGAATACCATTACTTGAAAAAATATCTTGCAGGTTAAACTGATTGTTTTGAGCCCAAATTTTATCTTGGTAAAATAGAGGGAAAATCCAGTTATCTTGTTGCAACTTTTGAAAGTAGTTAGCTTGAGATTTAAAATTTCCATCTATCTTTTTTTGTTTAAATTTATCTTCCAGATAACCAGTTAAAAAACTATTTTTAAATAAGTCCTCATAAATATTATCTTTACTCATCAAATTGGTTTGCCAACTAGAGATAGTAAAATCATAATAAAGGTTCGTATTATCCCAAACGTTCTGAGAGCTTACCTCTTGTACCACCAGATTAACGCCAATTTTATCTAGCATATGTGTTAATGCATCGGCAACCTTTCTTGTATTTCCCACATAATCCAACATGACTAACAAAGACATCTGCTTAGGCAAAGGTTGTACCTGTAATATTTGCTTTGCTTTTTCTAAATTATACTCAGGCATTGACAGCGTATTTTTATCTTCTTTTTGTACCAAACTATTATCAGTAAATGCCATTACAGAAGGCTGAATTTGACCATTATCTTTCAGAATATATTTCAGCATACCCGGTTGATTAATCGCCATATGGATAGCCTCACGTACTTTTTTATCGCTTAATACAGGTGACAATTGATCATTAATCGCAAGAAAGATGGCATTGGATGAAGGAACTTGTACTAATCGTGTAGAGGTGTTTTCAGCAAGGTCATCCATAAACTTATTAGGAATTGCATAACTGACTTGTACATCATTTGCTAAGAGTGCAAACAAACGCGATTGTGGTTTATTAACACGCATAAAACGAAAGAATTTGGTAGGTAACGCTCCTTCCCAATAGTTATTGTTTGCAATCACTAACACCCCTAGCACAGGATTATATTTTTGTACTAAATACGGGCCAGTACCAGACATAGTCAATTGGGTAATAGGCGGTAAAATGATTGACGGAGGGGTATCTAATAATCTTTTATTACTTTGATAAAAAGCTGAATCTAGCACAAATAAATTAGTTAAATCATCCAGCAACTGAATTTCGCTCAGTCCAGAGCGAATATCGAAGCTATTGCTGTCATTGGACGTTATAGTATCTATTTTATTAAAAAAACGTAACTTCGCATTATTTTTTGCCTGCTCAAAAGACCAAATAACATCTTTTGCTGTCAATATATTACCAGAATGGAAATGGACATTTTTACGTAAATAAAAACGAATTGTTTTGTTATTAATTCTTTTCCAATTTTTAACTAAGCGAGCTTCCAACTGTTGCTGCTGATCCCAACGAAACAGTGGATCAAATAATAGATGCTTAAATTGTTCTTCGATTAATTTTTGGTCCGCAAAGGGATTAAATGAGGTTGGTATTTTATCAACGGCAACGGTAATCGCTTGAGGATTAAATACATTTGGATTTTGTGCGAAACAACCAACAGCGTAAAATATTGAAGTAATAAAAAACCAACGTAAACGCATATTTACCTCTTACATTGCTTATAAAGAATAGAATTGGATGAGCAAGAATAAACCTATCGCAGCAAAGATACCAGCCACAATATCGTCGATCATGATCCCGAAACCACCCTCTACTTTTTTATCTAACCAACTAATTGGAAAAGGTTTTAATACATCAAAAAAACGAAATAATAGAAAACCGATGCACACCCAAACAAAAGGAATCGCCATGCCATTTTTAATCTCTGGGTAAACCAATAAAAGCGGCAGCATGGTGATCCAATAACCTACAAACTCATCCCAGACAATCGCTTTATGATCATGCACACCCATTGCTTCGCTGGTAACGTGACAAAACCAAAACCCAGCAAAACTGGTGATCACTAATACCGCTAGGTAATATTCAATACTCAGCATGGCTAATAAATAAAATAGTGGAACCGCTGCTAAAGTACCAAATGTTCCAGGTGCTTTAGGCGCTAAACCGCTACCAAAACCAACGGCAGCAAGGTGTATCGGATTTGAAAGCTTTAAACCTTTCAAATCATCTCGAGTTAACATGTATGTGTGACCTTATTTAAAATGATCCCAGCTACTATTGTCTAATATGACAAGCTGCTCATGGTGAGTAAAAACGATCTCTGGTTCTTTATGCATAGGTAGGCTAGTAGATAAGTTATTAGATAGGCCACCAACGACATCAGTGGTCTTGGTAATTGCGTTGACTTTACCAATTTCAAAACACGATAACGATGACTCGCTCCCCTGAATTGCTAACTGATCCTTTAGTAAAGCAAGTTTATGAGGAGAAATAGTAAACAATAACTCATAGTCATCGCCACCATTAACAGCAAACTGCCATGCCTGTGAAAGCGTAATATTACCTGATTTTATTTCTTCAAGCATCGCATTAGATAAAGGCAAATCCTGTAATCTTATTTCAGCACTACATTGTGATTGCTTTAAAATATGCGCTAAATCTTGATTCAATCCGTCAGAAATATCGATGCAACTAGAGGCGATCCCCACTAATAATGCGCCCATATCTAACCTTGGCTCGGTGAACTCTAAGGCATCGATAAAAGCTTGAGGGTCATCAAGTGATAAGACTTGTTGCTGATTGTCTGATTGCTGCTGTTGCAATTTTATAGCTAACCCTAGTGCCCCATTCCCTAAACAGCCACTCACACAAATAATATCACCTGCTTGAGCCTGTTTACGTGTTAATGCTTGTCCTGATTTGATGACACCTTTCGCGGAAACTGTTATTGATAAAGGCCCCTTAGTCGTATCGCCACCAATTAATTGCACATTATACTTATCTGCTAACGTAAAAAAACCGCGACAGAATTCAGCCAACCAAGGTTCATCTATGTTCGGTAAAGTAATAGCGAGTGAAACCCACCTTGCTGTCGCCCCCATTGCAGCGAGATCACTTAAGTTAACTGCTAATGATTTATAACCTAGGCGATAGGGATCTACATCTTCAAAGAAGTGTACGCCACTGACTAAACTATCCGTTGTGACGGCAAGTTGATAGCCATTGGCGATATCTAAAATCGCACAATCATCTCCAATGCCAATCACCACATCCTTTGCGGACTGGGTCTTGCGCTGGAAATAACGTGAAATAATGTCAAACTCACCCTTGCTCATTTTCTTTTTAATGACAATTTAGGTTTAGTTGCTGGGTTGTTTTTTGATGCCGAAGTCGTTTTTGCATTTTTATTCACAAATACCTTCTTGGCTTTAGGCGTTGATTTAAAATCTGTTTTTTCACCTTTCCCATAATACGGGTTGCTATCGTTACTCTGATTCTGACGAGATAATTTAGCGCTATTCGCATCATCGCTCGACTGTTGAGATTTAGGCAAAGTCGTATTGATAGCTGTCTTTGAAGAGCCTGCCACAGCTGCATTAATGTCAGCCATTTCCTGATCTGATAAATTACGCCATTGCCCCGCTTTTAGATTATTAAGTGTAACGTTCATGATCCGCGTTCTTTGCAGACGTGTCACTTCATACCCTAAATACTCACACATACGACGTATCTGGCGGTTTAAGCCTTGCGTTAGAATAATAGTAAATACAAAACGACTTTCAACTTTAACAATACAGGGTTTAGTGATCGTATCTAAAATTGGTACACCACGTTGCATTCTGTCAACAAAGCGTTCACTTAATGGGGTATCTACTGTGACACGGTATTCCTTATCATGCGCATTTTCTGCACGTAATATTTTATTAACAATATCGCCATCACTGGTTAAAAAGATAAGTCCCTCAGAGGGTTTATCTAAACGACCAATAGGAAAAATACGTTCTTTATGTTTGATTGCATCAATGATATTTCCGTACACATTTCGTTCAGTGGTACAGGTGATGCCAATCGGTTTATTGTAAGCAATATAAATACGATCAGATTTATTTGTCGCAATTTTATTGATACGTTTACCATCAACAAAAACTTCATCTCCGGGTTGCACTTTAGTGCCAAGTTCAGGAACTTGCCCATTAATTTTAACGCGGCTTTGTTCAATTAATTTATCAGCTTCGCGTCGAGAGCAATACCCCGAATCACTGATAAATTTATTAAGACGTTTCTCGATATCTTGACTCACAGTAAACCCCAATATTATTTATTTTATGACTACATACCCATCGTACTTCAAGATCTTGGTCTCGCGCTAACTTACCTATCAGTACATATGCAATACTAACAATCATTGCCCAACTTGATTGTTGCAATCTAAAAGCGATGCATGAATTCAAGTAACTAAGTTCTTGTAACTAAGTTCAAGTAGGTAAGTTCAGTAGCTAAATTCAGATAACCGGACACAATAAAGCTAATACCAATCTGCTCTGCTGCTATCAACAGTATTATAAAATCGCAAAAGAATATTACTAAGCAAAATAGGCTTCTAGGCTAGCTAACTAAAAAGCTAATCTGTCATTTTATGCCTAGTATCTTGGGGCGAGTTTTACTACTGACTTTACAAGTTGAAGTGCCATGAATATAAAACGCTATATTAAAGCATAACGGAGAAGTTAACGGAAATGAAATGCACTGCGATTAACACAATCGCATCGATAAACACTAAAAGCAGCCAAATAGCTTACTTTGCCTTACTTTGCCTTACCTAGCTATACCTTTCAGAACTGGAGAGGCTAACTTCGTATTTTATTTGTGTTCAAGTTTTATCTGTGTCCAGGTTTTATCTGGTCGCCAACTATTCACCCAAGAAGGTAATTTAGCAGCCGGCATCGGTCTTGCAATACCGAAGCCTTGTGCAAAGTGACAGCCTAGACGCAATAATGCAACACCATGTTGTAACGTTTCCACTCCTTCAGCAATGACTTCTCGTTTAAAGGCTTTAGATAATCCCATGACACCTTCAACAATAGAAAGGTCATCAGGATCATGTAACATATCACGAATAAAAGTCTGATCTATTTTGATCACATCCACAGGCAACTGTTTCAAATAAGTAAGGGAGCAATACCCAGTACCAAAATCATCAAGTGCAAATCCGACACCAAGCTTAATACAGTCAGACATGATTTTTGAAACCTTCTTGATGTCAGCAAGCGCACTCGTTTCTAGTACTTCTAATTGTAATGAGCTTGGATCAACATCTGGGTGTGCATTCAATATCTCTGATAAGCGCTGAACAAAGTTATTTTGTTGTAACTGCAATGCATCAATATTGACACTGATAGTGGTATGTAGGCCTATTTTTTTCCAATCTGATATTTGTGTCAGTGCACTATCAATGACCCATTCGCCAATAATAATGGTCAATTCATGGCGATCAACTATCGGTAAAAAGTCATCTGGAGAAAGTAACCCTCTTTCAGGGTGAATCCAACGGAGCAATGCTTCTACTCCGATCATTTCACCACTTCGCATATTCACTTTAGGTTGATAATACAAAATAAATTCATTCTTTTGCAAAGCAACACCAATACGAAGTAAGTTCTCATGTAAACTTTTTAACGCTATATCCTGCGCCATATCAAATAGATGATAACGATTTTTACCTTCTTGTTTTGCACTATACATAGCTTGGTCTGCATGGCGTAAAAGTTGCTCTGCATCAACGCCATCGTGGGGATAAATAGTGACACCTACGCTAGCTGAAACATTAATAGTTAAATGTTCGATGGCAACAGGTGCTGACACTGATTTTAACAACCTCTCTAATAAAGGTTCACAGGCTTCCGGTGTCTCCAAGTTAACCAATACTGCGACAAACTCATCACCACCAAAACGAGATAACGTATCTTCATCGCGCAGTGTTTTTTGCATCCGCTGTGAAATTTCAACTAATAATTTATCGCCAACATCGTGCCCATGAAAGTCATTAATCGCTTTAAAATTATCTAAATCGAGAAAAACGACCGCTAATGAAAAATTGTTACGTTTACATAAGCGCATTGCTTGTTTTAAACGATCTGCTAGCAAGCTACGATTTGGTAGATTCGTTAAAACATCATATTGCGCAATATGCTCAAGCTGCTTTTGATGTGCTTTAATAGCAGCAATATCAGTATAGAAGGCAATATAATTTTTCACTTTACCAGCATCATCTGACACGGTACTGATAGTTAATAAATGAGGTACAATATCGCCATTTTTACAACGGTTCCAAATTTCTCCGGTCCAATACCCTTGATGATAAATTGCTTGCCACATTTCATGATAAAAATCATCCGAGTAATGTCCTGATTTAAAAATATTGGTTTTTTTACCAAATACTTCATCGCTTGAGTAACCAGTTAAGTGAGTAAAAGCACTATTTACTTCAATAATATGATTTTTTTCATCGGCAATAATAATTGCTTCTTTAGCATGCGTGAACACACCTGCAGCTAGTTTTAATTTATCTTCAGCTAATCGACGGTCAGTGATGTCCACTCCCACAGCATAAATTCGCTGTTGCTCTACGGAAGCTGTTGCAGACCACATAATTAAACGATATTTTCCTTGTTTATTCATGTATCTATTTTCAAAAGAGTAAGTGTTCTCTCCTGCTTGTAAATTGATCGTTTCTGACACTGTTTTACCGATATCATCAGGGTGGATTAAATCGAAAAAATTACTATTCAATAATTCTTCACGACTAAAACCAAGTATCGACTGCCACCCTGTATTAGCCTTAAGAATCAAACCATCGAAACTCGCTATTACATGTAAATTCATCGGTAGTTTAAAAAACTCATTTAATGTATCGCGATTGTGTTTATCAACCGTCATATCTTTCACAAAAGCGCCCATTCCGGTTACTACTCCGAGGCTATTAAGTATCAGGGTGTTATACCAATTGCAATAAATGGTGTGCCCATCTTTAGTGATATTAGATATGCTAAATTGCTTCCCTCCTTGATGACCTAATAGTGAATCATAATAGGCAAGAAACTCACTTCGTAAATCAGGTGCAACAATTAGGCTTACAATATTTGAACCAATAGCCTCTTCGGAAGCATAACCAAAGATCGCTTGTGCTGCATGATTCCACTCAGTACAGATAAAATTAACATCCCATGCTATTGAGCCTAATGGGGTATTTCGTAAATGTCTTGATAAACTGGCTTCGCTTTCCCTTAAAAATAACTGGCTATCTTTAAGTTGTTGTTCAGCTTCTAGTCTCGTTTTGGCCATTGCAGAAAAGTTTTTTTGTAAATCAATAAGCTCCTTGGTTTCGCCAACAAAATCTAAATCTGTTTTTTCACCTAGTTCAAGTTGTTTACTGGAGACTTCAAGTGCTTTAATTGGTTTTAAAATATTTTCCCTTATTACCCAGACTGCAAATAAAGTGATCAATAAGATAAAGCCTACAAGAAATATAGTAATGCGTGACAATCTTGAGTCGATAATCGCTAATTCATGATCAAAGGGTATACCTACGATAAATCGTACAGCTTGATCATTAACTTCAGAACTTAGTTTTCTATTAACAAAGATCCTCATGTAACCATTTTGATCTTTTCTTATTTGGGTTTGTTGAGCAGATGTTGCTTTACTAAAACTTGGAATATCTTTAACTGATTTCCCAATGATCGCTTTATTTTCAGGATAGTTAGCAATTATTTTGTCATTAACGTCAGTGATATAGGCAACGGTATTTACCGGTAAATGCGTAGATTCTAACTTTTTACTCCACCATTCCAGTGATACCACAGCAACGGCCACCGCAACAAGCTGATCTGTTTTAGTATCAATCACAGGATAAGCAAAGTTAATACTGGTGGTCTGGCTAGCTCTATCAAATTGAAATTGACCGATGGCAAAGGACCGCTTAGATATCGCCTTTTGAATATAAGGTCTGTCAGCGACGTTTACAGGCGTCGTTAAAGGATGAGCATTACAGAGTAATTGACCTTTTATGTTAGGGACCCCAAGATTGACATAGGACTCAGATAGCTGCTCGATATCAGATAAAAAAGCATTACATTCTGCGGAATCAGGGGTTAATAACTGAGGATATTTAGATAGTCGTTTTAAGAATTTTTCAGTTTCATCAATAATTTTTATTTGTTCCGCTGCCATATAATCAACAACATCAATCGCACGTAATCTAGCAGTTTCGATGGCACTACTGCGCTCTTGAGTTGCTTGAAAAAAAACAGCAATAAATCCCGGCAATATAATCATAAAAATTAAAAATAATAATCGAGATTTTAATGAATGGAGAAAAGTGAGCATTTATCTATTACCTTACTCAACATAACGCAATGACTGCATTAATATAAAAAGAACTCACCAAAAATACTGATAAAGGGGAAACGAGCAACGTAACAAATAAAGATAATAGGCCCACCTCATCATTCACAACACAGCCTTGGTTTAAGTTTAACTTTAACTTTAACTTTAACTGACTAGGTTATTTCTTAATTAATCTTGAACTGTTCATTTCTGCTGTAAATAAAAAGCTGTCCCATTCTCTATTTTTCTGTATTGATTATTCATATCATTT
>NZ_JALAAB010000030.1:0-25643 GCF_037546705.1 Vibrio sp. 2-Bac 85
AACCTTAAAAGAAGAAAAACATAACTAATTTTTTCTTCTTTTATTTATATTCTCCAAGTGGATAACACAGTAAATAGGTATAAAAAAATCCGAGGCTGTTAGGCATCGGATTTTTATTTTCTGACTTATTGCTTAAGGGAGCCTTAAGCGAATTAAACGACCATTAACACTATCTTAAGTGCGGGGTATTAGTGGTCACGTGCAAGTTTTGTGCACGGTGACGTAATACGTGGTCAAGTAACGTGATCGCCATTTGCGCTTCTGCGATAGGCACCGCGCGAATACCAACACAAGGGTCATGACGTCCTTTTGTAATCATTTCTGTTGCTTCACCGTCAGTTGTGATGGTGCGACCAGGAATAGTTAAACTTGATGTTGGTTTTAAAGCAATAGACGCAATGATATCTTGCCCAGTTGAAATACCACCTAATACACCACCAGCATGGTTTGATAAGAAACCTTCAGGTGTCATCTCATCGCGATGTTCGGTACCTTTTTGGTTCGCCACAGCAAAACCGTCACCAATCTCAACACCTTTAACTGCGTTAATACTCATTAACGAGTGAGCTAATTCAGCATCTAAGCGATCAAATACAGGTTCGCCTAATCCAACCGGTACTCCAGAAGCGACCACAGTGACTTTAGCGCCAACAGAATTACCTTCTTTAATCAACGCTTTCATATAATCTTCAAGCGCTGTAATTTTGCTGACATCTGGGAAGAAGAATGGATTATTTTCTACTTCATTCCAGTCAATCATATCCGGTGTAATATCCCCTAATTGGCTTAAATAACCACGGATTTCAACACCAAACTGTTCTTTTAGATACTTCTTAGCAATCGCACCTGCAGCAACACGCATTGCAGTTTCACGTGCAGAAGAACGGCCACCGCCACGGTAATCACGGTGTCCATATTTCTGATGGTAAGTATAATCTGCATGGCCAGGGCGAAATAAATCTTTAATTGCAGAATAATCTTTAGAACGCTGATCGGTATTTTCAATAATCAATCCAATGCTGCATCCCGTCGTTTTACCTTCAAATACACCCGATAAGATCTTTACTTGATCGCCTTCTTGGCGCATCGTGGTATAACGAGATTGTCCCGGACGACGACGGTCTAAATCGTGCTGTAAGTCAGCTTCAGTGATTGCTAAATTAGGTGGAATACCGTCAATAATACAACCTAATGCTGCACCATGGCTTTCACCAAAAGTTGTCACCTTAAAAACTTGACCAATACTGCTTCCTGCCATTTTTAATTTCCCACTTCATAATGTTTGATATTGAAAAGACAACTTACTCGCCTTTCCAGTTAACTTATTTACAAATTTCAATGCCACTTTTTAATGCTATTTTTCAGTTCTATTTTAAAAGCACTTAAGACCATTTAGTCTAATTTAAGTGTTTCATTGCAGCTTAAATATCGGCTTATAATTATGCTTAACTATGCTTATTTTATGCTTTTATAGCCTTTTATAGCTTAATTATATTTTAATATTATCAAGCTGTGCTTTAGTTAAAACAAATACGCCATGTCCACCAATAGAGAATTCAATCCATTGGAATGGGATATCAGGATAAGCAGCTTGTAAATGTACCTGTGAATTACCTACTTCTACAAACATAACGCCATCTTCATTTAACATTGAAGAGGCTTGACGAAGCATATCACGTACCAAATCTAAGCCATCATTACCGCAAGCTAATCCTAATTCAGGCTCATGCTTATATTCTTCCGGTAAGTTTGCCATATCTTCAGCATCTACATAAGGCGGGTTTGACACAATTAAGTCATATTTCTCGTTTTCAACACCGCTGAACAAATCAGACTGGATAGGGAAAACTTGCTGCGATACACCATGATTTTGAATGTTAATGTCTGCAACTTCTAAGGCGTCTTCAGATAAATCAACGGCATCCACTTCCGCATCAGGAAAGGCATAAGCACAAGCAATCGCAATACAACCGCTACCAGTACATAAATCGAGAATACGTTTTGGAGACTCTTTTACCCAAGGAGCAAACTTAGCTTCAATTAATTCAGCAATAGGTGAACGAGGCACTAAGGTGCGTTCATCAACGTAAAACTCTAATCCTGCAAACCAAGCACTATTGGTTAAATAAGGGACTGGAATACGTTGTTCAATGCGCGTCACAACCAAATCAACTAACATTTGGCGCTCACGTTTGGTTAGTCGCGATTGCAGAATCATAACATTGCTTTGCAGCTCGATATTCAACGATGGAAAAATTAATTGTACTGCTTCGTCCCAGGCATTATCAGTGCCATGACCAAAAAATAAGCCCGCACGATTAAACTCAGTCACAGCCCAACGTACAACATCTTGAATGGTTACTAACTCTTCAACCGCTTCATCACTAAAAATCGTATCCAATTTATTCTCCACTTGAGGTAAACTTCGCACATTCAACTACCTAGTTTTGGAAAAAACATGACCGATAAAAATAATGATAATGATTTTTCGCTGTTTAGCGCAGAATTTGCTGGTATAAAAAAATTGCAACAGGATACCATAAAATTGCCACCGAAAAACATCAAGAATAAAGCGGTCATTAAAGAAAAACGTGAACAAAATTTTGAGCAGAGCCACTTCTCGGATGCCTTTGAGCCTCATTTACCTGAAGATGGGCCTGTACGCTACAGCCGGACAGATGCACAAAAATATTTAGTGAAACAATTACGCCGAGGCGATTTCACGCCAGAAATTATTCTTGATTTACATGGTTTGACACAACACCAAGCAAAGAATGAACTGGCTGCGCTGATTAGCTGTTGTAAAAAAGAAGGATTATATTGCTGTAGTGTGATCCACGGAGTGGGTAAACATATATTAAAAAAACAAGTGCCGTTATGGTTAGCACAACATCCCGATATCCTAGCGTTTCACCAAGCACCACTGGAATTTGGTGGCCAAGGTGCTTTATCGGTGTTAGTAGAGTTAGCCGATTGGCAAATGAAAGAAGAAAAAAAGCGTTAACATCCAAGCATTATGACTTAAGAGGATTATGATTTAAGAGTCCAATGTTTATTAAGCAAACTATGATCTTTTAATGTTTTAACCACTTTTTCTAATACTGGTCCCGATGCATGACGACGAGAAACTAAACAACCGACAACAGTCAGCCAACCATCAAACTCGTGTGAAACAGGTAATGAAATAACACTCCCATTGTTGATTTGTTGATGCGCTAATAACTCAGGTACTACAGCCCAACCTATATTATTTTTAACAAGCTCAATCAAGGCCATATGACTGTTTGCATACCAAGCCGTGGGGCTTATTTTATAACTAAACCATAACTCCTTTTTGTGCGCACTACGATGTACACATTGCCGATGAGCTTGCAAATCGGACTCAGTCACTGAGGATAAAGCGGAAAGTGGATGTTGCGGCGATGCAATGGTTAAAAAGCGAGCATGCCCCAAAGTAAAAAAATCCATACCGGTTTTTAATTCACCATCAACATAGATAATACCAATATGAGCTTGTCCCGCTCTCACTAACTCTTCCACATCAAAAGTAGAGGTAATGATGATCTCTACATCTGTAATAGGAAACTGATTTGCCAATGGCGAGAGTATAGTCATCAATTCGTCATTAACCACACTTTCATCAATCGCAATGACCAATTCATGTTCAGCTCCCTTCGCTAATGATTCAACCTTCTGATCAAAAAACTGCTGCTGATGCAATATCGACTTTGCAATTGGCAGTAATGCTTTCCCCTGCGAGGTTAAGCTCGGTATGTTTTTTTCCCGGCTAAACAACTCTTGGTTGATCGCTATCTCAAGGTTAGAAATAGCTTGGCTTACGCCCGATTGAGCACGTTTCAACTGGCGAGCTGCTGCCGAGAAAGAGCCTTCTTCACAAATTGTCACAAAGATTTTTAATTGTTCCAGACTATACATGATGCTTACTCGAGAAAATAATAATTCAGACTATCATCATTCGTGATGGCTGTTAATTTTATCCTGTGATAAAGATCACTATAATCGCAATTTCTATCCGTACTTCCTATCTGTATTCACTACCTGTATAGGAACCTTTTATCAAAAACTTAAAGAGAGAGAAAGTAACAAAATGAAACCGATTGAACGTATCTTTCATGCTGTATTATTTGAAGTATTAGCAGTCACTTTAGCAATTGTTGTACTGAGCACATTTACAAGCCATGATGCAGGAGCACTATCAGGAACAATGATAGCTGTAGCAACTATCGCTATGGCATGGAATTTCATCTATAACTGGGGTTTTGACCAAATTGTCACAGGCGATAAAACAAAACGTACGTTAATTTTACGTATTGCTCACACTGTTTTATTTCAAATCGGTTTATTAATTGTAACTATTCCTGTGATCGCATTATTGTTGGAAATCGGTTTATGGCAGGCACTTATTATGGATATTAGCGTCACTATTTGCATAACAATTTATGCCTTTATTTATAACTTAACCTATGACCATGCAAGAGCATTTATTGTTCGCAAGCCTTTGGCAGTTAGTTAAGTCATTAATTTTAGCAGTAGTAAAATGCACCATGTATTTTGTAGATTACAAAACACATGGTGCAAGATTAGTGGTCATTAATTGTTTTATTGCTTTCTGTTAATGAGCGTCAGTTAATGTGAGTCTTTTATCACTTGATTCTTTAAGCCTTTTTATTTCACCCCATGATTTTTAATAAATAACCTAAGTAGATTCAAGTTATTTGTTAACTGGTATTAATTGCTATTAAGAATTATCAAGCGTTTTTAATATCATTATATATTTTAAATATATCGATTTGTTCAGCTAACACAGGACGTTGGAAAAAATACCCTTGAGCAAAGTCACACTTCTGCTGTTGTAACATAGCCAAACTATGTTGGGTCTCCACTCCCTCTGCAATAATTTTCATATCGAATTGTTTGCCCATACTAATAATAGTGGATGCAATCGTATCGTAATCACTGACAAAGCTTTTATCGATTTTTAATACATCAAAGGGGAGCTGTCTTAAATAACTTAAACAAGAGTACCCTGTTCCAAAATCATCCATTAATAGCCTAACACCCATTTCTGAAAGTTCATTTAATGTTTTTAAGAACACATCATTATCAGAAACTGTCATGCTTTCTGTAATTTCAAGGTCTAAACAATGTGGGGGAATATCAAACTCAGCAAGTATACTTTGTACTAATTTAGGAAAATTCGGATTGAATAATTGATAAGGAGATACATTCACAGCAATATTTAATTTGCTAGCACCACTATCTCGCCATAGTTTATTTTGTCGACAGGCATTTCTTAATACCCATTCACCTATCTCTATAATCTGACCAGAATACTCAGCAATAGGAATAAATACCTCAGGTGAAACAAACGTATCTGGGTCCAATTGCCAACGTAATAAAGCCTCTGTGCCTTGCGTTGTATAATTATTTAAATTAACTACAGGTTGATAAGCAATATGCAGTTGATCTTTATCTATTGCAGAGCGTAATTGAGACTCATAGGATAAACGTCGAGCATGGTCTTTACTAAAAAGATCCTGATAAAATAGATATTGATTTTTGCCCTCTTTTTTAGCTTTATACATGGCTGTATCAGCATATTTAACAAGACTTTCAGCATCATCGGCATTATTTGGATAAACCGAGATACCAATACTAGCAGTGACATGGACCTCGCTATCTTCTAATGCAATAGGCTCAGCAATAACCTTAATAATATTAGCGGCAATATGCTCAACTTCATGAGTATCAGTTGAAAAGTTAACGATAGCAACAAACTCATCTCCTCCAAACCTAAATACAGCATCATTATCACTCATCGCTTTAAATAACCGTTTGGCTATAATATTCAGTAATTTATCGCCTTGAGCATGGCCTCGAGTATCATTCACATCTTTAAAGCGGTCTAGGTCAATAAAAAACACGGCAAACTTTTTATCGCCACACATTAAAATATTGTGATTTATTTTTTTGTCTAACGCATTTCGATTAGGTAACTCAGTGAGCGAATCTTTATGGGCAAGCAATCTATTTTTTTTCTCACTAATCATTAATGCACTTTTTGTTTTTTCCATTTTTTCTACAACTTTTAAAATTGCTTTAGCAATAGTAAGCGCCATTAGAAAAAAGACTACGGATAATACAACTGTCACCATCGTTGAGGTTGTAACAATAAAATCAGCTAATTTATTAACCGGTACAATAAACTCAATAGAGTTGATTCTGAATTTTTTATAACCCTCATTAAGGTCAGATTTCATGGTAGCAGGAGTGATCAAACCTTGCTCAAATAATCTAATACTTTCCAATAAGTCATCTGCTATTTTAATATCATATTTACAAATGGTAATGATACTTTCCGCATTGATCATTCTCATAAAAAATCGGTCAATCTTGCTAGGTAATTCAATGCAAGCTTCAGGTTGATCTTGAATTTTTTGTACCACTTTTTTAAGCATAGCAGTGTCAGGAATAGCATTAGGATAACGTGAAATCAACTCACTGAGTTCGATAACATGATTAAAATGTTGACTATTAAGTTGGTGGAATCTTGCAGCATCAGCAATTTTGAAGGCACTAGTCACAACAATAATAGAAAATAATGAGATAAGTAGCATTAAGATGGTGAGTTGTTTATTGATCGTCATTAAAAGTCCATTTTTTAATTAATCTGAATATATCAGTGTAAAACAAATTTCTTTATATAGACTTTATGATGGTTATTTAAGCCTAGTTCAGTGCAAATTTAAGATAAACATCCTTGATTAAAAAACATCAAAGCTCTTTATAAATACCATCCATTTTGTATTATAAAGTTTGAACAAAACCATCAAAGTATATTGACAATAAAAGTATAGAGCAGTTAATAAAAAGCACGTCCAAGTATCAGTAATCAATCATTTCATCAATCTAAAATAACTAATATGGAGTTTCATCTAAAACTTGTTCCTATACATTTATGTACGCATATTAAATGAAAATACATACATAAATGTTAAATAATTGATATTAAGTTAACTGACGCATAGCTTAGGTCACAAAGGCTATAATATAAAGTTTATTCAACACCCCTCATGTTTTTCGAGAAGGCACTCTAATTAAAATTAAGTATTTTGAGTAATAACTGCTTTTTATTAAATGCGAAAACCAAAGTCAGATGCATTATCTAAACTCATAATGATGAAAACTTAGTACATAAGTTTGATCCACTATCAAATAACGCAAGCAAGCGTGCTTAATGTGTTGTAAGTTAATATAAAATAAATTATTTTTTGATATTAGTCATTCTCACATAAATCTAGGTTATCTATTTAAGTTATCTACTTTTTAGATAATTCACTCCATCAATAAGGGTTACCATGATAGGAAAAATAAATAAAAGCTCACTTCTCTTAGGCCTACTTACGTTCATTTTAAGTATAAATGCAGCCAATGCGGCAGAAAAGATTCGTGTTGGCGCATTACGCTGGACATCTCACGCTGCAAGCTTTGTGGCATATGAACGTGGATATTTTAAAGAAGCGGGATTAGATGTTGAATTTAAATTTTTTAAAGCGGCACAGCCCATGGCAATCGCTATTGCTTCTGGAGATGTTGATTTTGGTATCACGGCCGTTTCAGGTGGTTTAATTAACCTTGCTGGAAAAGGTGCGATAAAAGTAATCGGTGGTGTGTTAAATGAAGAAGACGGTGTTGATGGTCAAATGATCCTTGCGTCTAAAAAAGCCTATGACGCAGGACTCAAAACACCTGCAGATTTAAAGGGGCACTCCTTTGGCATCACTCAAACTGGCTCATCTTTTCATTATATGGCGCATAAAATAGCACAAAAAGAAGGTTTTTTAGACTCCGATATCAGCTTTAAACCGTTACAAAAAATTGGATCAATTATTGGTGCATTAAAAACTCAACAAATTGATGCTTGGGCAGTGGTACCTCATATCGCTAAAGAGCTGATTAAAAATAAGAATATTACGTTGATTGGCAAAATCTCTGATTATATACCCAACTACCAGGTGACCACTGTTTTCACTTCGTCCAACACCGCTAAAAACAAACCTGAACAGGTGAAAGCTTTTCTTACTGCATTTTCAAAAGGTGGAGCTGATTTTAATGCTGCATTAGTAGATAAAACGGCAGGTGAAGAAGCTGCTACTGAAATGGTGACATTAATTCACAAATACGTTTATAGCGATAAACCTTATGATAAAGCCGCACCTTCTATCATCAATGGCGCAATGCGACTTAACCAAGGTGCAAAATTAAATATCGCCAGTATTGAAGATCAATTAAATTGGTTTAAAACCGAAGGTTTGGTTAAAAGTAATATAACAATGGATATGTTAGTTGATCCTAGTTATGTAGATAGCTACTAAATTTGAGTATTTTATGAACTTACATATCAACAATATTTCTCATCGTTACTCAGATGTTAATGTGCTAGAAAATATAAACCTTGAAATTAATCAACACCAGATTGTCTGTTTAGTAGGGCCTTCTGGCTGTGGAAAGTCAACATTGCTTAGACTCATTGGAGGCTTGGAAAAGCCTTCTAGTGGTCAAGTCACACAAATTGGAAATCCACCAGAAAACTCTATTAACCCACTTACCTATATATTTCAAGATTTTGCGCTACTGCCTTGGCGCAGTGTCTATGACAATATTTCATTGGTGCTTGAAGATCATGGCATCGCCAAAAAAGAAATTAAATCAATCATCGATGATGTACTCGAAAGAACAAAACTCAGTGAATTCGCCAATGCTATGCCCAAACAACTCAGTGGAGGTATGAAACAAAGGGTAGCCATTGCCAGAGCGTTGAGCGTTCGCCCTGCAGTTTTATTGATGGATGAACCACTTTCGGCACTGGATAGCCAAACCAGCGAATTACTGATGGATGATTTAGTTTCTCTCTGGGATAGGGAAAAGTTTACCGCATGCTATGTAACACACAATTTAAGTGAGGCAGTACGCTTAGGTCATAAAATAGTGGTACTCAGCCGACGCCCTGGCACCATTAGCGAAGTGGTCACTATCGATATTCCATTAAATGAAAGAAAAAACCACAGCGAAGCACTGGATATTAAGCAAAAATATTTATGGAACCTGATGCGCGAAGAAGCTTTACTTGCTGATAAGGAGCTGATCAATGTCAACTAACGAACAGCAAGTGAGCAAAGAAGTCCCCTTTAGAGGAGGTGGTTTTACACATAAACCAATCATTTTTGTTGGCCCACTTGTCTTTATCTGCCTGATCGCTTTACTTGAATGGGGAACGAGTACGGGATGGATTTCAGACTTAACATTGCCTCGCCCATCAGGTGTAGCGCAAACCCTTGTTGACCTTTACAACTCAGGCCTTTTATTTAAGCATCTACTACCTTCATTAACTCGTTTACTAATGGGTTCAATAATGGGTATAACCGCCGGTATTGCTGTCGGGCTATTAATTGGGCTATTTAATCTAGTGAGAGCAGGTGCTTTACCTGTTGTTGCCGCCCTTTTCCCTGTGCCTAAAATCGCCCTTTTACCTTTATTTGTGATTTGGTTTGGCATTGATGAAGGCTCAAAATATGCTTTAATCGCTTTAGGATCTTTCACACCGACCGTAGTGGCGACCTATGCAGCTATTGATAATGTGGATAGAGGTTATATTCGCATGGGGCAAAGCTTTGGACTGTCATGGGTTTCAATAGTACGTAAAATTGTATTACCCGGTGCCCTTCCAGGCATTCTGTCAGGACTTAGAATTTCCCTTGCAATATCAATTATTCTTTTAGTTGCCGCAGAAATGCTAGGGGCAAGTTATGGAATAGGCGCTTATGTGCTTGAAGCAGGATCGCTGTATGATTTAGAGCGTCTTTTTGCAGGTGTATTTATATTGTCTGTGCTTGGCGTAATTATAAATTGGTTTGTTGGTGTATTAGAGCATCGACTTTTAAGTTGGAGAACTTAGAAAGCAGTGCTTATAAAGATTTCTATCAAAAGTATCTTCCGGTCACACCCGAAGGGACATTTATGACAGCGCTTTAAGACTGTCGGAAAGCAAAGCAGTAGCTATTTTTCTCAGCTAGCTACTGCTTCTTAATTAACGATTGCAGTTTTGTAGCTACCTAAATATTTGTACCTAGTATCTGCATCTAAAAGATCGAAACTTACACTTAGCAACTACCAATCTAGCAACTAGCAACTAGCAACTAGCAACTACCAATCGAGCACCGAGCACCTAAAATCTAACAATAATCATTGTTTGATTGACATTAATATGTCCAATGCTTGATGACGTTTTTCGCTATCATAAAGATCATTTGTAAATATAAATTCATCAACATTTAATTGCTGTGCGATTATTTCCAGTTTGTGCTTGATACTCGTAGGGCCTCCTATCACGCTAAGACTTAAAAAGTTATCTACTTGTGCTTTTTCCTGTGCGTTCCATAAATTATCCATGCTAGTAACCGGTGCTTTTAACCATAAACCTTGACCACGCATTAATGCCAATACGCGTTGCTTTGAAGTGGTGGATAAATATTCAGCTTCTTCATCGGTTGCGGCGGCAACGAGTGGTAGTGCAAGCATAAAGTAAGGTGCTTTAAGTGTTTCAGAAGGTTTAAATTCACGTCGATATAACGCCACAGCATCATGCAAGAATCGAGGAGCAAAATGTCCGGCAAACACATAAGGTAACCCTTTTTGTGCAGCTAATTGCGCACTAAATAAACTAGAGCCTAACAACCACAGCGGCACATTTGTATTTTCACCGGGGATGGCACGAATAGCATGCTTTCCATCATAGGGACCTAATAGTTGTTGTAACTCACTCACTTCAGCAGGAAAGTTATCTGCACGGCGTAAATCACTGTTTAATGCTTGGCTAGTTACTGGATCACTGCCTGGAGCTCTGCCTAAACCCAAATCAATTCGCCCTGGATATAAACTTTCTAGAGTACCAAATTGCTCTGCGACTACTAAGGTGGAATGATTAGGTAACATAATACCACCTGAACCTACACGGATTTTTTGGGTATTACCCGCAATATGACCAATTAAAATCGACGTTGCAGCACAAACAATACCAGGCATATTATGATGTTCAGCAAGCCAAAAACGATGGAAGCCAAGTTGATCGGCGTGTTGCGCATACTGAGTACTTTTTTGTAGTGTTTCAGAGACACTTGCATCTTCCCGCATGGGCGCAAGTTCTAATAATGAAAAAGGGATATTAGCTAACAATGTTCCACCTCGTAATGAAAATAAACTTATCACGGCAAAAATATAACAATCATAATCAAGCTGTAAGCAGTATTTCAAGTTATAGCAAATTTTCCCACTTTTCAATGACAAAGACTCTCAGCTAAAAAATAGCAAGGGCAAGGAGCAGATCAAAATGAACATTATTAACCTACCCTCATTTATCAATAATCTCACTTCAAGCTTTCAGCCACTGGTTTGACTTTTACTGCACCATTACCGTTTATTTTTACTGCTACATTATTGGTTGTATTAACCGAAGGTGATAACACAGAAGCGATGGAGGCAAACACAATAATGCTAATACCAATACTTTGTGTAATAACAAGTTGCTCATTTAAAATAAAGAACCCAGCCAATGCACCTAAAACAGGTTCTCCACTTGTGAGTACACCATAGGTTTTAGTCGGTAAATGTCGTAATGCTTGCATCTCCAAAACTAAAGGGATCAAACTCGATAATAATGCAACGCAGATCAACAACCCCACTATTTCGATGCTCATATCACTTAAAGAAAATGAGTTTGCTGCTACCGGTAATAGCGCCATCGATGCAACGATTAACCCTAACGCAGGGGCTCTAAAACCGTGAGCGGCACCTGCTTTTTTACCAATAATAATATAACTCCCCCAAAAAAAACCAGCAATTGCTGCATACACTAAGCCCCGACTATCTAAGACTACATCACTTGAAGCACTAGGGATCAGTAGATAAATACCTATAGCGGCGAGTATAGCCCACACAAAATCACTTTTGTTTTTAGAAAATAAGATTGCAACCAATAACGGGCCAATTAACTCAACGGCCAGTGCAACGCCAATGGGGATAGACTTAATGGCTAAATAAAAAAACAAGTTCATACCAGCAATAGTGACACCATACATCAATACTGCTCCTATATTTTGACCAGTTATTTTGACCTCCCATACACGACACACAAAAAACAACATGATCGCCGCTATGCTCAAGCGCATAAAAGTAACGCTTTCAGGTGGGATGACAGAAAATATAGACTTCGCCAGTGATGCCCCAACTGTGATTGATAACATCGCGACTATTATCGCTACAACAGCGAATAGAGTTTGATTTTTATTGATTAAGGAACGCATAGGTTTCTCACTTTGATGAAGAAATATCTATGATAAAATTTATCAATAATGAGTGATTAATATTGTTTATTTAGCGGGCAATATGATAAAAATTATCATCATTCATTTAAAAAAGGCCTTGTAATTATGGACAACATAGATCTTAAGATTCTTCAACAACTACAAATAGATGCCAAGGAATCGATGGCTGAGATTGCAGCACAAATTGGCCTCTCTGAACCTGCTTGTTATCGTCGAGTAAGAGAGTTACGCAAAAGTGGTGTTATTGAAAAAGAGATGGCGATCATCAAACCTAAAAATATGGGCTGGCCGTTAAGTATGATGTTATTGGTTGAATTGGAAAGAGACCATAGCGCTATCGTCAATGCATTTTTAAGCAGAATAAATAAACAACCAGAAATTATCGACTCATGGTTTGTAACAGGCGATTATGACTTAGTTTTACAAGTGATCGCAGCAGATATGGAAGCCTTCGATCAATTCACACAACAAGTGCTACATAAGGATAATAGCGTCAAAAACTTTAAAACTTTAGTTGTGATGCGTCACTCCAAAGCGCATGGCCCTATTCCACCAGCTCAATAATAGAAAATGCTTTATATCTAGTTTTGCTTTTTAACTTAATGTGAAAAGAACACTACTACTCACTTTACGTATTCGAAATGAGGTTACTTAACCTCAATTCTAGATAATAAAAGCGTATTCATATTTAAATTCATAAACCTATATTGCACATTAGACCGCATCACTAGTTTTGTGAAGTTTAAAGCGGTTTAATGAAGTAATAACCGGTTATCGCAAGATAAATCAACACAGAAACTATTAAAAAGAACGGTGTTGACTTGTTTTGCTTATCCCAAGTGAGGTTACTTAACCATTTGTTGATGCATTGCTTTAACTAGCGAAACCAGTGCATCTTTTGATAACTTATCAGCCTTGTGAACGGTATCCGCTAGGCTTTTTTTGTCAGCGACAATTGGCATGAAATCAATGGTTGGCTTAAGTACTTTTTTAATTAATTTTTTAGCTGTTTCAGGATCATTATTAGCAATAATTTCCAACACTTCCGCTTTCATTGCAGCATTTTTATCCAACAGTAACTTAGCCACGTGAGTAAAACCTACGACTTCACATTGCGCTAATGTGCCAAATTTAGGCAGCATACGCCAAGAAATCAACGTATTAGGTGTTACTTCTTCAATATCTGTTGAACACTCATCGATAACATTTGACCAAACCCAATCTAGAAAAGCTTCATCACTACACAGTATTTCTCTCGCTTTGTTACAAGCTTTACCAATTTTATATTTAGCTTCTTGTTTCTGTTCTGCCGTGGGTGAATCAAAATCAATATAATGTGTTGTATTTAAATATTGTAAGATAATTTCTTGCTGTTCTTGTAACGCTGAGCTCATGAGTATGCCTATTTTAAACACTTTTTAATGTGTCGTTTTTATGTGTATGTTTTACGTATATTGACGAATTCAGCGCAGTGTATCGGCCACTCGCTAGAAAACCAATACTAAATTGTAACATTCGATAAAGACTAGCCATTATCATCATGTTACGCCTTGTTTTGTCATCTTAGTGAGCGAATGAATAATACATTTTGATAGCTAACGGGTATATAACACGACAAAACTAATTGCTGATCTAGGCGGACAACAAATTGTAATCACTTCGAATAATCAATTACTGTTTAATTTGACACTATTTCTGATCTCTAACTTATATTGAACGAATTCAATATGATTTTTTAAGAAATCTTTTTCGTCACTCTGTATCAATCGATATAACAAGTTTGCAGCTGCTCTTCCGGCTGAATTAGAGTCATAAAAAAGAGAGGTTATCTTTGGGTTGTAGTGTTGGGCAAACACTCCACCACCTACCCCACATACGCTGACATCTCCAGGTATAGAAAGGCCTTGATCCAAAATATAGTTTATTGCGCCAATTGCCATCTTATCGTTTGCAGCAAATATTGCATCAGGAGCAGAACCAAATTGTTCGAATATACGCTGACAAGCATCATAGCCACTTATAACAGAAAATGCCCCGATGCTGAGTAGCCGTTCATCTTTCTTTATGCCATGTTTTTCAAGTGCATTCAAATACCCTTGTTTACGCTCAACTCCTACTGAGACATCTTCCTCGCTAACCCCTATATATCCAATATTATGATGATGATTATTGAGTAAATAATTGGTTAACTCTTGAGCCGCTGCTATTTCATTAAATACAACACATGGCGTTCCATCTAACGATTTTTGTCCCATAATAACAATAGGAATATGAAGTCGTTTAATACGAGATTGGTGTTCAGGGGTGAGTGTTGTTGCAATTAAAATAATCCCATCAACTTGCTTCTCTTTAAACAGGTCAAGATATTCAAATTCTTTATCTACAGAGTGGTTTGTGTTGCCGAGAATAACGCTATAACCTTGCTTTGAAAAATAATCATCAATACCTGCAACATTTTCACCCGATGAAGTGGCATTAATTTTTGGCAAAATAACACCAATTGTAAGACTTTTTTTGCTATGAAGTGCTTTAGCAAATGCGTTTGGCCGATACCCTGTTTCATCGAGTATGACTTGGATACGATCACGTACTTCTTTTTTTACATAACCAGAAGAGTTGATCACTCTTGATACGCTGGAAGATGATGTTTGCGCTAGATTAGCAATATCTTTTAGATTCAAAATACTTTTCGTCAACCTGTTACCTCATGATAAGTCATATTTATCAAATCTTGCTATTGTACAAGATCCATGGGAGTAAATACTAATATTACGAGCTTCACTTAATGGAAACACACGGCTAGTAAAAACTTCTTCTCCATTATTAACAAATATTTCAATAGATGATTTATCTAGAAACATATGCAGCTTTAAACTTTGCTTTGATAGCAATGTACAACTGCGTACACCTGATTGATTTGGTGTTGAATTTCGGTCTAAACTTAATTTGCGATTGTTAGGGTTGAATGTAAGATCAATATGATAATGGTCATAAGCATTAAAATAAACACCACATTTCCCCTGAATGTCATTTAATTCGATTTCAATTTCACAGCAAGGTGTGTGTATTTGAGTGAATGATTGTGAGTTGCTAACTAGAATGTCTTGATAACTCAATTGGTTTTGACGTAACTGTTTTAATTCTTCAACTGGGTACTGATATAAACGTCCATTTATAATTTTAAGCTCACGAATCAGTGTTAGTGCATGTAGCCAGTTATACGCTAATGTGGGTTGCTCATCTTCTTCAGGTATTCCCATCCACGCACTCATTAAGCGCCGTCCCTTTGAGTCAGTAGTAGTTTGCGGAGCATAAAACTCAAAACCGCGATCAAGTTCTATAAATTCATTATGCTTAAACTCATGAGCTTGTACATTATATGAGCCTATAAAATATCCTGATTGATATTTATTGTGGTACTTATCTCCCTCCTTCTCTATCCCTTGAGGTGAGCATATCAAAATGTAGTTATTATCGAGTTCAAAGAAATCTGGGCATTCCCACATATAACCAAAATAACCCAATTCATTAAGCCCACTACCTGCTAATGGCCCCATTAACTCCCAATCATGTAACTTGGTGGCACGATATAATAATATCTGCCCTTTTTTATCGATCGTTTGTGCGCCAATCACACAATACCAAACCCCATTATCATGCCAAATTTTAGGGTCACGAAAATGTGCAGTATAACCTGCAGGAGGACTATCGATCACAGGCCCCTTTTTTATAAACTTGTCATTTAAGCTATTCGCTTCTGCGATACATTGAGTTGACAGCCTTGTTCCATCTTTATTTTTTACATTTCCAGTATAAAATAGCATCAACTTTTCATTATCAACAAACGCGCTACCAGAATAACAACCATTTTTATCATAATCCTGATCTGGTGCCATTGCTGTAGGCAACAAACGCCAATTAACTAAATCATCACTGATACAATGTGCCCAAAACTTACTTCCATGTGCGCATTCAAATGGATTCCATTGATAAAATAAATGATATATACCTTTATGCTCTATAAAACCATTAGGGTCGTTGAGCAAACCAACGGCTGGGCTTATATGGTATTTAAGACGAAATGGATCTTCAATATTACACAGAGCAGCACTCGCAGCGTTATCTGCCTTTAATAGCAAATCAACCATACTATTTTACTTCCTTTAGTTGGTCTAATGTTGGGATGGCAGATATTGCCCCCATTTGAGTACAAGTTAATGCACCTACTTTGTTTGCAAACGTCACCATTTGACATAACTCAAAATGATCAAAGCTCACTTTTCTATGTTTTGCTAGTTGATATAATATTGCGCCAATAAAAGCGTCTCCTGCACCAGTAGAGTCAATAGATTTGATAGGAATACTGGGTACAATTTTTTGTAGGTTATTATAAGAAACTAATGTTCCCTTTTTTCCAAGTGTCACCAGAATACAAGGGCAACCAAGCCCATGTAAATATTCAAGCCCAATAGAGCTATCATTGTTTCCCCCTAAAATAACTAACTCTTCTTCACTGACTTTTAACAAATGTGTCCACTTTAAACAGGGTAAAACGGCTGTTTTGAAGGCATCTTCGTTCAACCAAAGTGCTGAACGGTAATTAGGATCAAATGAAACAAACTCACCTTTTGAAGAACACTCTTCCATAACACTAATATAAGTATCTCTTGTAACACTAGGCAAAAGAGCTGTTGCTGAGCCAAAATGATAAATTTCTGACTGATTAGTTTTTATCAAGACATCAGTCCGAGTAAGCTCTCCATCCGCACCTCGATTAAACACAAAGTCTCGCTCTCCGTCATCTGTTAACGAAACAAAAGCTAATGTAGTTGGATGTTCAGCATCAAATAAAACCCCCTTAGTTCCGACGTTAGCATCAGTTAACACCTGCTTTAGAAAAACACCAAAAGGATCATTTCCCACTTTTCCGATGAACTCTGCTTTACCTCCTAACTTACTGACGGTTGCCGCAACATTAGCAGGTGCACCACCGGCTTTTTTGATAAAATTTACGCTGTCATGCAACTGCTTATTTGTATCTGTACAAATAAAATCGATCAGCAACTCACCAATACAAACCACTTTCATGTTAGATCCTTTATAAATATATTAACTATTTATTGGTTGATAAAAATATCTATGGATAGAAAAATGGCTCACTAAATAGTGAGCCATCCCCCCTATCTATTCGTATTTGGTCTTACTAATATTTTAGTGAAAATCATTGCACTTCCCATTCCGATAACAATCATTGCTAAATACATTCCTAGCCCATGACCTAGATACGCAGGTATTGCGGGTAAAAAAGTAACGCCCATTACGGCTGGAGCAATATGTGTAATAGCGGCAAATGTACCTGCAATTGCGCCACCGATAATGCCAGAGATAAATACTTTGGAGTTTGTTAATGTGACGCCAAAAAGTAGCGGCTCGGTGATCCCAAAGAAACAAGGTATTATCGAAGAGTATTTAAGCGCTTTTTCTTTTTTATCTTTAATGGTCATGGTGTAAGCGATAGCTGCACCAGCTTGCCCAGCCATCGAAGCGGTAATGAAAGCATTGAGCGGATTCACACCTTTAATGGAAGAAAGGAAGTCAAGTTCGACAACCATTAATGAATGATGCAGACCTGTCACTGTCAATACTTGTTGAATACCACCAAAAATAGCGCCGCCTAAGCCAAATGGTAAGTTAATAATCGCATCAGCTGAAATCATTACCCCATGTTCTACAACATTAAATACAGGGCCAATAACTAACAACCCAGCAAACACGGCAATAATAATGGTTAAAAATGGTGTGAATACAAGGGCAACTACAGATGGCATCCAGGATTTAATCCAACGTTCTACATACGACCCAAAAATACCGACGATAAGGGCAGGAATAATTGTCCCTTGAAAACCTTGCACTTTAAATATACCAAATGTAAGCGCTTCGGCATTTCCACTCGCTACGTCCCATGCATTTGGCAACATCGGGGCTATCAACATTAAACCAAGCACAATACCAATAACCGGTGTACCACCAAATCGATTAAACGCAGACCACACAACAAGAGCAGGTAGAAATATAAAAACGGTATCAGTGATCATTTGTGACATAACAAGCAAGTCACTTGAAAATGTCATACCTAATTGCTGAGCAAATCCACGTAAGCCCATAAATAGGCCAGTAGCTACTAAAACGGGTATCAATGGTACAAACACATCTGCTAAAGCACGCAGTGATTTTTGAAAGACATTTAAGTCATCGTAAGCTGCACTTTTTGCATTATCGTCAGTCTCACCGACCATATTTTTCAAAATACTATAAATTTCATTGACCAACCCCGTACCGATAACAATTTGATGTTGGCCAAATTGAAAAAAGTAACCCGCTACTTTTTCTACTTTTTTAATTGCTTTGGGATCCACCAAGTTGTTGTCATCAACCACAATTCGTAATCTAGTTGAACAGTGTTCCATAGCCCTTATATTTTCTTTGCCGCCCAATGATTTTAGCAACGATCCTGCGATGTCATTATTCATTTGTAACCTCACGTAAACAAAAAATGTGAAAACCTTTTCACACAACATGGTAAGCTTTTCACATCTATATTTTAAGATCAATAACGAGCTAACTTCATTTTAAATAATATGAAGTTCATCACCTTTATCATGCTTAAAGTTTTTACTTACTGACGCTGAGTATTAAGCAGTACTATTAATAAAAATTCGATTTAGAGAAGGACATTACATATAAAAGAGGTGAAAACCAAAGTAGTAAAGTAGGAAAAATTTAATCCAAAATGACGCTATGCTAGTTCATAAAAGTTATTATTTTGCAGTAAATATAGGTTACTTCCTTCAAATTAATGAATTAACAAGTTGTTTAATAGCATGTTATAAGTTGCCATAATTAATTTACACCGTACAATACTGAAAACCGGGGCCTTTGATAAATATCAGATGTCCCGGTTTTTTTTGCCCATTTTTTAGTGTTTTGATTTTTAGCCGATCAAAACATAGGCATTATTATTAATGGCTGATCTCAAAAGGAATAACCATGCGTATTGAACAAGATTTAAAGTTAGGCTTTAAAGATGTACTTTTTCGTCCTAAACGATCCACGCTTAAAAGTCGCTCTCAAGTAGACCTAACTCGCTCTTATACTTTTAAACATAGTGGACGTGAATGGTCAGGCGTGCCCATTATTGCCGCTAATATGGACTCAGTTGCAACTTTTGAGATGGCTGAAACGCTGGCTTCCCATAATGTAATGACGGCTATTCACAAACATTATAGTGTTGAAGAATGGGCTACTTTTATTAATAAAACTGATGCCAATGTATTAAAGAATATGATGGTGTCTTCAGGGACTTCTGAAGCTGACTTTCAAAAAACCAAACAGATTATGGCATTAACTGATGATCTCATTTTTATCTGTGTTGATATTGCAAATGGCTATTCTGAACACCTCGTTGATTATGTTGAGCGTGTTAGAGCTGAGTTCCCAGACAAAGTGATCAGTGCAGGTAACGTAGTCACCGGAGACATGGTTGAAGAACTTATTTTAGCAGGCGCTGATATTGTGAAAGTAGGTATTGGACCTGGCTCAGTATGCACCACCCGTGTAAAAACAGGCGTTGGATATCCTCAACTGTCTGCCATTATTGAATGTGCTGATTCTGCTCATGGTTTAGGTGGCATGATCATCGGTGACGGCGGCTGTAGTTGCCCCGGTGATGTATCAAAAGCCTTTGGTGGTGGTGCTGATTTTGTAATGTTAGGTGGAATGCTCGCAGGCCACCAAGAAAGCGGCGGTGAAATCATCGAACAGGATGGTAAGCAATTCATGAAGTTTTATGGCATGTCTTCACAAAGCGCAATGAAAAAACATTCTGGTGGTGTCGCTAAATACCGTGCTGCCGAAGGAAAAACAGTACTGCTTCCCTATAAAGGAAGCGTCAACGCAACCATTGAAGATATCATGGGTGGTGTTCGTTCAACTTGTACTTATGTCGGAGCCTCTAAGCTCAAAGAACTAACCAAACGCACTACGTTTATTCGCGTGCAAGAACAAGAAAATAACGTTTACGGTAAAGAATAACGTCACATCTGAGCCTAGTCATTATGGGTTATGGAGTTCAAAGAAGGGTATTCGTAGTGATACCCTTCTTCACTCCAAAAGTAATAAATAATAAATGTAGCTAAAGCACTTAAAAAACGGCAAATATACAATTATGGATATTTAAAAAAATACCCGCCTATGGCAACGTTTGATAACAACTTTTGATGGCAGTGCTGAACGCAATATTTGATGGCAACATCAGATGGTCAGCACACTGGGGAATGCAGGCATTAGCATAAATCAGAAAAATAAAAGCAAAAATAAAAGCAAATCATACTTAAACAACCCGAAATAATAGCTGAATTTAAAGCGCATTTTAAATACAACCATCTATTTCTCAAACTTCAGTGAGAATAACAATATGAAGGAATCAGAAAAATTTACCATCCGTGTTAACTTTAATCGAAGACAGAGCAACATATCGCAGGACGAAGACACTCATGGTTATCATTGGGGAAGAATTTTAGGGGTTTTGTTGCTTGTTATCATTGCAATTTGGTCATTTATTTTTGCGAGTGGATATTTTTCAGAGCAAAATAACCTTAATGATAAAAAAACGGCAATATCGGTAGTGAGTACCGCAGCGTTAACACCAACAAACAAGAGCACTCCTAGCGCGGTAGAAAAAGATGAAGTGTCACCCTCCTCCATTACAATATCAGACAAAGCTGAAAGCGAAAAAGCTAAAATAACATCACAAGCAGATGAATTGTTAAATGACGAAATGACGGAATCTACCAGCAATAGTTATCAAGATAAAAGTGAAAGCTTAACGCAAACTGAGCCAGTAGAGGCCCCCTCGACTAATTCGACCATAGAAAATACAGACAATGCTGCTATATTCTCTCAATCTGACGTTGAAATACTGTCGAGTAATGTCGCGCGTTTTGTTATTACCTCATCAGTTATAGAAAATGAGCCTAATGGTAAGATCGATAACATTATTTTCAAAGATAATATCGCAACCGTGTATGCCTTTTCTGAAGTAAATGATTTAAAAGATAGCACACTCTATTATATTTGGAGTATGGATGGTCAACAGATTGCAAAGGTTAAATTAGCGATTAACGGTGATCGTTGGAGAAGCCATTCAAGTAAATTTATTCAACCAACAATGCACGGACAATGGAAAGTAGAACTAAAAAATGGGCAGGATGAAATACTCGCCGTCAATAGATTTACTTATTAGCTTTGCTTACTAGGCTTACTTACTTTGATTTTTACAAGGGACAACATTTTATGAAGCCGAGCTTTTACCTTATAACTGCAATGAGCATACTCTCTCTCATGAGTTGTGCTGAAGCAGAACAATCTTTAACGGTAACGGCAAGTGCCTATACGTCAAGTGTTGGTGAAACTGATTCAACCCCAAACCTAGCGGCATGGGGCGATACCTTGAAACCAGGAATGAAATCAATCGCAGTATCAAGAGACTTAATCAAATTGGGATTAACTCACCAACAAGAAGTAAGAATCGAAGGATTTGATGGCACCTACACTGTACTGGATAAAATGAATAAACGTTGGACCAATAAAATTGACATCTACATGGGAGAAGATGTCGAAAAAGCAAACCAATGGGGAAGGCAAGAAGTAGTTATATATTGGATTGATCAGGATTAGCAATTTAACTATTCAGCGATAAGATAGCTTGATTCGGAATACTTAATAAAGGAATTGATGTCCACAACTAGGGCAATGAAGGTTCAAAGTATGCCTTAATCGCATTAGTCTCTTTCACTCCGACCGTGGTGCGACCTATGCAGCTATTGATAATATGGATAGAGATTATATTCGCATGGGGCAAAGCTTTGGACTGTTATGGAATAGGCGCTCATGTATCTAAATCATGGTAACTTAATGATTTATAAATATTTTTTATGTGTATTTGTTTTATCTGTTCTTGACGTGATTATAAATTAGTTTGTTGGTGGGCTAGAACGCAGGCTTTTAAGTTGAAGGACTTAAAAAACATGCTTTACTTATCTCTAAGCCGGTAGATTCAACTCATCATTGCATTACTTTATTATATAGTGAAATAGACTGACCTATGGGGATAATATTTACCGTTCGTCTTTGCTCATCCTATCACTTGGGTATTTATTAACTTTGATTTCGCCATGTCGGCGACTTTACTTTCTCTCTGCCAGCAGAGAAAGTAAGCAAAGAGACTGGCCCCGATAGTTTTTTTAATCTGACTCAATGATTACCTTCTTAACGCACCGTTCATACTCCACATCCCTGTCGAGCTGAACTAGCAACGGCATCCATGCCTAAACTTGCTAAAGGCACTCATTGAGCCAGAAAAACATAACGGGGGAATGGACGTAGCCACAATGAGCGTCGACTTTACTCATTAATTAGTTGGAATTCTTAGTTTCCATATATGGACATCCCGTACTTTCGTACTATGTTCAACAGGACGTAAGGTATAGCTCAAATCAGCACATGGATGTGCTGTTTTGAGTAGTGCGTTAAAAAGACGTTGAATAATACAAGAACAAAAAGATGGCTTGGGTGTCTTTTTCTTTCGTTACTTTATTTTGGGCAAGTAAAAGAAAGTAACACGCTGTTAGGGCGAAATACAAAGCTGGAAATATCTATTCTAAATGATGAGCGTAGCCGACCCACACTTATCAAAAACTAAGTTTAGAGATTTAACTATCTAATTTTAATCTAATCCCAGTTATTTATTCCTTTGAACTACAGAACAACTTTAACTGCATACGCTTCACTTTATTAAGCACATGGGGTTGAAATTTATGACTGATATAAATCCCAATTGCAGATAAAATTAATGCTGGTAGTTGGCTATAAATAAACATATAGCTACTTTGTAGAGGGTGTAAAACCCAATCTAATATAAAAAATACCAATATATTACCAATGACATAAAGGCTTAATACATACTTCAATTTAAAGAACAGCGCGACGATCGTAAAAAACAAAGTAATCATTGAAGCCATTATGATTAAAGATACCACGTCAGTCCAACCTCCTTGAGAAAACAGCACATAACGCAACATGCCCACAAATATTAATACTGAAAATCGACACGAGTTGACTCATGCTTAAACCATCCATTGACGGTGTTGTTCACATAACTTGCCTGAATATTGGTCAAAGTTTCTGGGTGTCCACAACTAGACTTTATTAATAGGAAACTAATTTAACTATTAAGGTACAGCTACAAAATTTGTTGATTCCGAATACTGGTTAAAGTAATGAATGTCTACAACTAGGACAACGGTTTGAGTTCAATAACAGTTTACTTAATGAACTAATGCGTCAAGAAGGAGCTATTGGCAACTTTGCGTTCCATAAAATCTAAGCTATGGCTTTTCTTATTTTTTCAATAGAATTAATTAAACCATCAACACCTTCGTTTACAGGAGTCTTATCTCCATGCTTTTTGTCAAGAGTATCCGATGCATTCTTAGAAACAGCATCAATTGCAGATTCTAGAAGTTTTACCATTAACCTTGGATCTTCTTGATTTAAACTTTCAATTTGAATTTTAAAACTTTGATAAGATTTGGCGAGAGCCTCCTTATGCGCATATTCTTGTTGAAGCCTTAAAGTTTCGCTTCTCCGTTTAGAGGCAAATAAGGTGAGCCAAAGAACAGGTAATACGATAGGAAGCTTATGTAAAATATTAGAAAGTAATTTGTTTAAATCGGTAACATCAGCAAATTTTATGTAAAACAATCCAAATTCTTGTGTCACGGAAATTAAGGCAACTAAAACTAAGCAGAAAATTGAACCATAAAATAATATTGAATAATTTCTAATGGGCTTATTAAAAGAAACTTTTAAGTCGTAATATGCAGTTGCTAATCCCGCGCTTGTAGCTCCGGGCAATAAACTATCTATTTCATCATTAAGTGATTTATATCTTAATTCTTGTTGCTCTTTAAATTTATCAAGGTGGTTCTCTCTTGCTATAATTTCACTTTTAAGCCCGCCCTCCAATTCCCCTTCTTCATTTTTATTACCAAAAATGGCAGTGTAATAACTTTTAAAATTAGATAGTTTTTCTTTTACATCGATCAATGATTTATTTATGGTTTCAGAATCTAATTCTGCAGAAGAAAGCGCCTGCTTAATTTCAGATGAGATAGATTCACTACTAGACTCTCCACCGAATAACTCAACTTTATATTCTTGAACTTTTCTATAATTTTCTTTGAGTTTATCTTCGAGTTCATTAATTCGAGTGCTTAAACTTTCATTTTCACTATCATCAAAATAACTTACTTCTAACTCTTTAATTTTTTGGCTTGATAGTTCAGAGTCTTGGGCATTTTGTGATGCACTATTTTTAAACTCTCCAATTTCAGTTAAAATTTCATTAGCTTTTGCTTGGAAAGTCGTAAGATTGGAGTGGATCGTTTTTGTATAGGCGACGAATGAACCGCTTGCTGATTGGGCTGCTTTTCCGGCAACTACTTGATAAGGTCTTAAATAAGTTAATAAATTATCCAAGTGATTATTTGCATTAGTGATGTGTCCAATGTTCCTATTCTGTTGGTAACTATTAATTTGTTTCAAACAAGCATCAGATTGACTGTTAAAATTATCCCATGTAGAAAGAGGTATTAATTCAGGATCACATGCAATTAATAGACTATTTAAATAAGATACGACTTTATTCAATCTTGCAAGTTCTTCTACGCTAGTAACAACTGATCCATCATCAAGCAAAAGGTCATTTGTTACTTCTAATATTTTTTTCCACTGAACTTGAAAAACGTGATTCTCAAATTGATCAACCCAACGACTCATTATATTTCCTTATTTTCAATTTTCAGCTCTACCTGAACACAATTAACACTCATTTATAACGTCATTTTAAGCAGCAAATTGCAGTTGACTAAAATAAGTAAGGCTCGAACAAAAAGCCAACTGTAATTTGTGCACCTTGAAAATTTTTGTTATGTGCTAAATACACAAAATCTATGAGTTTTTAAAATATTTTTTGTCTAGCGATTCATCTGAATCTATATGAACATCAATAGTCAGCCTTGCCCTGTGATCAAATGAACTCCTTTCTCCCACATAGTAACTATGGTCTTTTGAAACATACTGAGTTTTAGGTTTTTTATTTGTAACTACTCAGCAGGGATAAAG
>NZ_JALAAB010000031.1:0-21585 GCF_037546705.1 Vibrio sp. 2-Bac 85
AGTTAACGATTCATTTGCGAAAAGCCCGAAAGGATGCTCTACAAATGATGATTATAAAAAATGAGTTATTAGTTTATAAAACTAGTAACTTAAAATATCCAAATCTTAATTAGCCTTGGCGTTGTTTATGCTTTGGCTCTACGCAGATAACTCGCACCACACCGTGGCGTTTGATAACTTTACAGTTACGACAGATTTTTTTAACGGATGCACGAACTTTCATTTTACAACTCCGAAATATAGATTCATAAAACGATTAAATTTAATTAAGTGCTTAAACCGTATAGTAAAAACAGCTTATGAAAGTAGCTTAAATAATTATAAATAATCGCTAGCCGCGGAATATAGCAAATAGTAAGGATTTATTCGAGGTATAAATTAGGTATCTAGCATTATTCTGAATATAAATTAAGTATAATTTTCTTTTTTATAGCCATAACACATGTTTTATTAAGCTAATAACATTTAGATAACGTTATTGTTGAATCTTTTAGTACTGAACATCATTAATTACTTAACACAAAACGCTATGTTCATTCTTCAAAATTTATTTAAATACAAAGTCTCTAAATATTATTAAGTATTGCTACTGTATTTTAGCTAATTAGCTGTAGTTGACAGGCTTATTTACCGGCTGAAATTATCATGAAACTGTAGAATAGGGGCTTAATTTTAGCTTTGACCAGTCGCTTAATGCATTGATGGTTTGGTCGGGAGAAGGGGCTGTATAGACTAATGCTATAATCGAAAGTACCTTTAATAATGTTAAGCTTTTGTTTTTAAAATCAGCAAGCTTTAGTGCCGATCCAAAAGAGCGTTTAATGGTGACATTACTTAAATCTACGCTATACAGCTCGTCTAATGTTAGATGAATGACTCCTCCTAGGAATACAAAGCCGCCAGCCAACCAAGCAATGAATACTGATTGTTCTGATGTTTGTGGCGCTAACCGCCATATAATTTGCGTTGTAAACAGTGCAATTAAAAGAACAAATGACAGTGAATGGCAACTTCCTCTGTGCACGGTTATTTTTTCAAAAATAGGTCTGACTAAGTAGCGCATCACTGCGTACACCACTAATGGTATTGCAATAAGTTCGATTAAACTTAATTGTTCAAACTCAACAAAGCTGATCATGTCACTGCTCACGTACCTGAGTACGATTAAGACGGCACTGAATGCAAACAAGTTAAAAATAATATCCAACGATGTTGAGTTGTCAGAATCAATGTCTGGTAATAGCCCGCCTATTGTGCCTAAAAACCAAAGGCCAAGAGCTGTATTAAGGTTGATATGATCAGCGGATAAAAGCGCTGCTGCACCGAGACCGGTACTAATTGCTGCAACATTAAAATGCGTATTGAAATTAGCCATTATTTTCTTCTCTAGAATAGTTTGAGGGCATTCTAGCAACTCACATTACATTTAAGAATGGAAAATCATCTTAAATGTCTGAATATTAATAGGTTGCAATTTATTAACAGCTATAAAGAAGATACTTTGATCAATCGTTTTAGCTTTAGTTACAGCTATAGTTGTAATCGAAATCGAGATGATAACTCAAATAGGCTAATTGGTTAGGTGGCTGTGTGGGATAAAGTTGAGTCGCTAGTTCAGCCGTGAGTAGATCGGAATGCGAGTAAATGGATAGGCGAATAAATAGCTTTGTGAATGAACCAACATGTTCTCAGCAGAGGACATATTGGATTTTAATAAGTACTTATTTGCTTATCACTTATTTATAGAGCGAACTAGTGCCCTGAAGCAGCATGTATAGCGGGTTTTATATACAAACCAAGTACTTCAAACTGTAAGTACCAAACAATCACTGAAGTAAAATATCCAACGAGGATAGTCCAAGAATATTTCATGTGCGCACTAAAAGTATAAACGCCTTTTAATTTACCCATCACACCAACACCTGCTGCAGAGCCAAATGAGATCATACTGCCGCCGACACCTGCCGTTAATGTTACTAGCATCCATTGTGCTAACGGAATATCCGGTGATGATTTTAATACCGCTGACATGACAGGTACGTTATCAACAATGGCAGATAAGAAACCGACACCAACATTGACGTACATAGGATCAAACATAGTATAAAGTTTTGCAGCATGATTTAAGAAACCTGCAAAGTGAAGTGCGCCAACGGCGGCCAGAATACCAAAGAAAAAAAGTAGCGTGTCATTTTCAACTTTTGAAACAGACTTATAAATTTGAATGTCATTGTTATGGTATTTTTTTAGTGTGTATGCATAAAGCTGTAATAATGAAAGGCCAAATAACATGCCCCACATTGGAGGTAAATGCATCAATTGCTTTCCTAATACTGCTGACGCAATAGTGAAAATACCAAGGCCAACAATCACTTTACCACCCTTGTGAATTTTAATGGGTTCTGCACCTTCAACTTTGGCAGGACGACCCTTAGGCACAAAGCGAGAAAGTAAGAAAGCGGTAACAGCCCAACCAGTAATAGATGCAGGAAAGAGGAATAAGAAGTCAATGAATGAACCTTTACCTGCTGACCATGCCATTAAGGTTGTAATATCACCAAATGGTGACCATGCACCGCCTGCATTAGCAGCAACAACGATATTGATAGCCGCTGGCACAAGAAAGGCTTTGTTATCTTTTTCTATGGTAATTAACACGGTGGAGAGAATAAGGGCAGTTGTTAAGTTATCGGCTACTGGTGAGATAAAGAAGGCTAAAAAGCCGGTTACCCAGAACAGTTTCTGATAGCTAAAACCAGATTTAAGCAGTTTTTCTTTTAATGCATCAAATACATTTCTTTCAATCAGCGCTTCGATGAAGGTCATTGCTACAAATAAGAAAAAGAAAATCTCTGCAATTTCTAATATTAAGTGTGCAATTTCAGTATCAAATGCTCTGAAATCGAGCCCGTTAACTGCGTAGTATCCACCGAGTAACATAAACATGAATGTACCAGTAAACAGTGCGGGTTTTGCTTTGTTGATATGATACTTTTCTTCGGCTGCAATAAAGTAATATCCTACGACGAAGATGGTTAATAATAGCCAACCAAATGGTCTAACCGCTAAATCAACGGCATGAACTACACCTTCTACGCCTTCTATTTTCGTTGTCATTTTATCTCCTTTAAATAGTGCAAGCACTCATCAATTTTTATTATTATCTGGACAAATTTTAAGAAAGGTTTTTTTACGTTATTAATCTGAAGCTTAAAAGTTTAATCGCTTTTTTGTTCAAAACCTTATCTTCGGTCAATTTATTGTTCATTTGTATGATGATTTAGAAAATAACTCTTTTGTATAAGTGCTTATGTTTGCTGATATTGACAGAATTAGGACTGAATATTTTTTAATCATCGTTAATAAGCTGTTGTTAATAAAAGCTGACTTGTTTTATCAATTTTTTAAAAATCACTAATATGGGCTTTTTTATTGTTAAAAAATTGTTTGTAAAATGTGATCTACGTTATATATTGTGATAACTCGGACTGTCACTTAAGGCCCTTCATGGACTCGATTCTTATCATCATCGCTATCTCTTTAGCCATCGCTAGCATTATTAATATTGTGCTAACTAAATTCGCTATTTCACACATAGTGGGTTACATCATCACTGGCACAATCATCAGTAATATTTTTGATTTTAATGGTCATGCTGATCTTTCATCACTAGAGTTGATTGGTGAGTTTGGTATCGTCTTTTTGATGTTTACCATTGGTTTAGAGATGTCTTTTTCTAAACTAAAGAAGTTGAGAAAAATTATTTTTTTGAATGGTTTTGTACAAGTGGTCGCCAGCTCTGCGATCACCTTTTTAATCGCTTTTTACTTAGTTAAACTTGATACCACTTCAGCAATTATTATTGCTTTAGCCTTTAGTTTGTCATCCACTGCCATTGTGGTGACATACCTTAAAAAATCCAAAGATATTGTCACACCTTATGGTGAAAAGTCAGTGGCGATTTTAATCTTCCAGGACTTAGCGGTTATCCCTATATTGTTGTTGATTGGGTTTCTAGCAAAAGAAGGGTTGTCAGTTGGCGATGTCTTGTTAAAAACAGCTGCTTATGCCTGTTTAGTGATCGCATTTATGTTTACTTTAGGCAAAAAAATCATTGAATGGCTATTACACTTTTCAAGCCGTGCTCGCATGGAAGAGATGTTCCTCGGTTCTGTGTTAACCATTGTATTAGGTGCTTCGTTACTTGCTCATGAAATGGGATTCACTTACTCTTTAGGTGCTTTTATTGCAGGTATGATCATTGCAGAAAGTCACTTTCATGTGAAAGTTGAGTCTGATATTGCTTCCTATAAAGATCTTCTACTAGGCGCATTTTTCTTTTCTATTGGCACCAAAATAGATGTGATGTATTTTTTAACTCATTTACATTTAGTAGCAGGTGTTCTTGTATCCGCAATGTTGGTTAAAGCCACCGTTGTGTATTTTTTGATAAGACAAGAATCGAACAAAAGTGACTCGATAAAGTCGGCATTAGCGCTTTGTCAGGTCGGAGAATTCTCTTTTGCTATTTTTGCATTAGCCACTAGCCAAAACCTATTATCACAAGAATTAGGCGGTTTTCTTATTCTGGTTACTGTATTGTCGATGATTATCACGCCATTTATGGTCAATAACATCTACAAGCTGTCAGCTTTGTTTGTCACTGAGTTTTTTGAGGCGGATAAAATTACGCCGGTTACTATTGAGCAACATACGATTATTTGTGGTTTTGATACCTTAGGGCGAATTGTGGCTAAAGAGTTACACGCTAAAAACCAAAGTTTCTTGATCATTTCCGATAACTTACAGCATGTTTTAGTAGCTAGAAAAAGAGGTTATCAAGCGTATTTTGGTCATTTAGACAAGCAACCCGTATTAGAATCGCTCAAAGTCGAGCTGTCTTCTAGTGTTATCTTGACGGTAAACTCGATTAGAAATATCAAAATTATTTGCGAATCCGTATTGGAATATCACCCGCAAGCAAATCTGATTGTGAAGATTAACTCATTAGATGATAAAGAAGAGTTATCGGATCTTGCTATTAGCTCATTTGTGCATGCACAACACGAAACGGCGATGCTGTTAGTAAAACAAAGTCAACAGATTAAAGAACTCCCATCGTCAATGACTGCAACTGCACAATAAGGCTAGTTGACCATTCTTATAACATTGTTAAATGACTTTATAAGGGATTGTCAGAAGTTTTAACTACTGGGTGTGGTTAGAAGGCCTTGCTAGAAGGTCTAGTTAAAAAATCTATTTACAAGCAAGTTTGCTGCAATTCCATTTGCCGTAAACTTGTTTTTGTTCTGCTCAGTGACTGAGAAAGGTTATTTACTGAGGGCTGTAAGACCCTGTAAATAATTCTGCATAACTGCTTATTGCTGTATTAACAAATTCTTTGCAAGATAATTTGCGACCGCTTCATCATCACTTCGACCAATCACTTCTAGGTTTGGTAACGCTTCTTTAACTTTATGGTGTGCAGTTTCCATAATTAAACCTTTGCCTGCCATCGATAGCATTTCAAAATCATTCATTCCATCACCAAAGGCAATACAGTCCTTTAATTCATAACCTTTCATTTTAGCTATCGCTTGCAATGCATGGCCTTTAGAAACACCTTTATCCATAATTTCCAGACAGTTTGGAGAAGAGAAGGTGATATGCACTTTATCCGCAAACTTAGCATTTAGTTGAGTTTCTAATAAGGCTAGTTTGTCGTGGTCTTTTTGTTCGTGCTTGATGAAGATCTTTGCAACACCTTCTACAGGTGGGTTGTTGATATCAAATACTTTATAAGAAAAATGCGCTTCGTTACTAGTATCGTAAAAATCTTCTCTGCTCACTAACCAATCATCATTTTGATATAAGTTAGCTTGCAGTGCTTTATCCGCCGCCAATATTTTCATGATGCTTTGTATTGTATCTGCTGCAATGTTTTGTTGAAAAATGAGGGTATTTTCACTGTCATGAACACGCGCGC
This sequence comes from Vibrio sp. 2-Bac 85, assembly GCF_037546705.1. Lineage (NCBI taxonomy): Bacteria > Pseudomonadati > Pseudomonadota > Gammaproteobacteria > Vibrionales > Vibrionaceae > Vibrio > Vibrio sp. 2-Bac 85. The sequence goes on from NZ_JALAAB010000031.1 coordinate 5,987, forward strand.
CGTTAGAGGTGATCATAAAAGCCGGAATACCCACTTGCTTACGCATGGCTGCAACATCTACATGATGGCGGCCGGTAGCAAATATAAAGGATTTTCCCTGTTGATGTAATTGCGTGAGGATCTGTTTGGTATAAGTGGTAATTTGGTGTTCCGATGTCAATAAAGTGCCATCGAGATCTGATGCAACAATTTGATACATATACATTCTCTATTTGATTGGTAAGTGATTAATATACTCAACCTTATTACCGAAAAATGCAACTTACAAATGTCATCTGCTCTTCTACCTCTTTGATCCTGAAATTCTTTAATTTCTGCCTTGTAAAGGTGATTTTAAAGTCATTATTAAGGTAATCGTTATGGTGATTTTCATCATAACTGATAGCTTATTTCGTAAATAAAATTGATTGTGACACTTCAATAAAATGACCGTACTAGGGTTTAGAGGCTTTTATTTTCCCACCTGTTTAATTGCATGGTTTAACTACTTAATTTAACTACTTAGTTTAATTGCTTGGATTTATTGATGGCAGGAGGGGTATTACAAACAAGCCAATACATTGAAGCTTAATAACGGCTGATAGTGATGTTTATTTTTGCGGACTGTATTTGATGATTATTTTAGAACTTATAGTTTCTTTCGTAGTCGATAGTTATGAAAGTCATTGTTTTATCAACTTAACCCTTGTGAATTTGTTGATTACACATCCACTTAATAGGTAGTTTTTTAATCAATAGAAGTTAGCTTAACTTTTACTGTATTAGCATTTATTTATTACCTTTAAACATAAATCCGGATAAGAAATTTGAAAGATAAATCAAATAAAATCATAGGCTTTCATGTTGTATTTTAAAATTTAATAAGATTTTACCTACTTAGCTGGTTGTCTTTTCAGCCATCGCTAATTAGTGACCCTTCGACTTAACTAGAGTACCTGTTAAACCTGAACAGACAGTGCTTTTACCCATAACTTAAGAGTTTAAATATATGTCATTATTATATAAGTCTTTACGTTTTAATTTTTGGAAAAAACTAAGTGTAATAAGTGTTTTGTTACCCAGTTTATCGTTTTCAATGGTTTCCTTAGCTGCGCAAACAGAACCATCAAAAGAGGTGGATTCAGCTAAACCACTTTATACAGTTAACGGTAAATTTGACCGTAATACTGTTGCAGGGATTGCGCGTAAATTAGCTAAAGTACCTTACCAAGAACCTGACCTTACTCTACCTGCCAGTTTGCAAGAGTTGAATTACGACGAGTATAGAGATATTCGCTTCAATCCTGCCTCTTCTATTTGGTCTAATAGTGAGTTGCCATTTCAAATGCAACTTTTTCATCGAGGGTTTTACTTTAAAGAAACCGTTGAAATAGCGATTGTAGATGACGGTAAATCGACTCATTTACGTTATGACCCTAGTATGTTTACGACGGGGAAAGTGATGCAAAAGCCATTACCAACGGGGGATATTGGGTTTGCCGGATTGCGTCTTCATAATCCGTTGAATAATGCTGACTACTTTGATGAATTGGCAGTTTTTCAGGGAGGCAGTTATTTCAGATCTTTAGGCAAGAGCCAAGCCTATGGATTATCATCTCGTGGTTTGGCGTTAAAAACTGCGGACCCTGAAGGTGAGGAGTTTCCTAGTTTTCGTGCCTTTTGGATTGAAAAACCTTCAATTGAGAGTACGTCAATTGTTGTCTATGCACTGTTAGATAGTCCGAGTACAACAGGTGCCTACCGATTTACCATTCGCCCAGGTGACAATACTGTGATGGACATTGAAGCAACACTTTTTCCGCGAGTTGATTTAGATAAAGTAGGTTTAGCCGCTGAAACAAGCATGTTTATGTTCTCTTCTTATGGACGAGAAAACGTCGATGATTTTCGTCCACGTGTTCATGATTCCGATGGATTATTAATTCTTAATGGCCGTGGTGAACGTCTATGGCGCCCGTTACGAAACCCTACCAACCTACAAATTAGTGCTTTTGCAGATAATGCGCCCTTAGGTTTTGGTTTAGTTCAGCGTGACCGTGATTTTAATAATTTTCAAGATTTAGAAGCACATTACGAGCGTCGTCCAAGTTTATGGGTAGAGCCTGTGGGTAATTGGGGGAAGGGGGCGGTTGTGTTGGTAGAAATTCCAACCGAGTCTGAAATCAATGACAATATTGTGGCTTATTGGTCTCCTAGTGACGTTATTCCCGCTGGTTCTGAGTATCAATTTTCGTATCGATTATTCTGGGGTAAAAAGCCCACCGTTGAACAAGGCGAAGCGATCGTCGAATCTACAAAAAGTGGCCGTGCAGGCATTAATGGACCCACACCAAAACGCTTGTTTGTTATTGATTATACGTTCCCTAATCCCGCTAATAATGATAATCAACAAACGCCTAAAGCAGCTATAAAAAATTCTGCTGGTGAGGTTCATAATATCGTCGTAACTGACAATCCACATAATAATGGCTACCGCGTTACTTTTGAATTAGATCCCTTGGATGTTGAGTTGATTGAGCTGCGCTTAGACTTACAGTTTTCCGATGGTCGTAAAGCCGAAACATGGATGTATCAATGGACAAATTAAGCTCTGCAAAAGTCGCCGAACCTCAACCTAGTACATTTGATATTAAGCAGGGTATGCCCGATGAAAATATCGGTGATATGGCAGCTCAATCTTTAGGATCTTTTAACGTTAAACATAAACACTCGCCAATTAATGAAAATGGTTGCCGTTCCCATGCATGGCGACGCTGGTTAGTATTAGGTTCTGCTTTATTGTTATCTGTATGGGGCATTAATGAAATGCGCTCGGTACTGACAATTGAACAGGCGACCTTTGTTCAGTATTTATTCCTGTTGTTATTTGGTTTAACGTTTAGTTGGATCACCGTTGCGTTTAGTGGTTCGATAGTGGGGTTCTTTTTAGTGCTTGCTCACAGGCGATCGGTTCCTGAGCCTTTAAGTACTAAGTTGATGAGTCGAACTGCCGTGTTAATGCCTACTTATAACGAAGCGCCTGATCAAATATTTGCTTCTATTGAAGTCATGGCATCTGCTATCGGTAACCTTGGAGAGGGCAACGCCTTTGATTGGTTTGTTATTAGTGATAGCACTGACCCCGATATTATTTTAGCTGAAGAAGCGGGATTTCATTTACTGCGTCAACGTATTGGTAAAACGGTTAATGTTTATTATCGCCGCCGCCCTAAAAATAGCGCAAGAAAAGCGGGGAATGTCGGTGATTTTTGTCGTCGCTGGGGCAGTAATTATGCGCATTTATTAGTTTTAGATGCCGATAGCTTAATGGAAGCCGATACCATAGTAGAGTTGGCGCGTCGTATGGAAGCAGATCCTGATACCGGTTTAATTCAAACTATTCCTCAGTTAATTAATGGCACCACGTTGATGGCGAGATTACAGCAGTTTGCAACCTGTGTGTATGGTCCTGTGGTCGGTACTGGCCTTGCTTGGTGGACGGATAAAGAAGGTAATTTTTGGGGGCATAATGCAATTATTCGTCGCGAAGCGTTTATGTCTGCTGCGGGGTTGCCAGACCTTAAAGGACCTCCTCCTTTTGGTGGACATATTCTTAGCCATGATTTTGTGGAAGCGGCCTTAATTCGACGTGCTGGTTGGAGTGTTATTATTGCGTCGGATCTCGGTGGTTCCTATGAAGAGTGTCCTCCATCTATGACTGATCTTGCTATTCGAGACCGTCGATGGTGCCAGGGTAATCTTCAGCATAGTCGTGTTATTACAGCAAAAGGTCTGCATTGGGTGAGTCGCATGCATCTATTGACGGGAGTGATGTCTTATTTAGCTTCACCATTATGGCTGTTGCTGATCATGGTGGGGTTAGGGCTTTCTTTACAAGCTGAATATATTCGACCCGAATATTTTGCGAATGAATTTTCATTCTTTCCATCTTGGCCAACAATGGATGCTGCGCGTGCATTGAGTTTATTTATTTTTACCATGGTTATTTTATTTACGCCTAAAACGCTGGGCTTTATTTCATACCTTGTCGATGCAAAATCAAGGAAGCGTGCTGGTGGTTTTATTGTATTAACGTTTAGTTTTATCCTTGAAGTGATCATGTCAGCATTGATCGCTCCTATTATGATGTTGATTCATAGTGGTGCGGTTATGTCGATTTTAATTGGACAAGATTCAGGCTGGAACCCGCAACGTCGTGGCGATGGTAGCTTGCCGATTAAATACTTAATATACCGACATCGTTGGCATATGACGTTTGGTGTATTTTTAACCGTAGCAGCTTATTTCAATTCTTTAGCATTATTAGCGTGGTTGTCACCTGCGATTGCTGGCATGTTACTGTCAGTACCTTTATCTATGTTAACGGGATCTTGGAGGTTAGGCGCATTGCTAAAAAAACTGCACTTGCTACGTACGCCTGATGAAACTAAAAGGCCGGCTATTCGTCAATCGATGGATGATATTTCACTTATTTATGAAGAATCTATAAAGGTTTGCCCTGATTTAGTGGAATTAGTCAGTGATCCACATTGGCACGCACTCCATTTAGCGTTTATTGATCCTGTTCCGCCGCGTCCTCTTGGACAAGTTAGTTCTATTGAAGCCACTGCAAACATGAAGATCAATGAAGCGACAACAATTAGTGAAGCGGTTAGTTATTTAACTAAACAAGAACAAGCACTTGTACTAGCAACTCCGGAGCTATTCAAGGCGTTATCACGTTTACCTGCTGAGTGATAGGGGGGGAGGTAAAGCAGTGCTCAGCAATCTAATTATTGCTGAGCACTGCTTTATTTAATAGGTAAAGCTTCTGTAATAAGTAAAGGGCATAACAGGCTTTAGATTTATGCCCTTTAGTTTTGTAAAGTAGGTTTACTCATTTTTTGCATATCTCGCCATAACATTGGAACAACAATCAAAGTTAACAACACATTAGAAAGAGGCAGTGATAACCAAACACCATCGATTCCTAACCATTGCGGTAATAAGTATAAAAAAGGCAATTGCAGCACAATGTTACCTATCGAAATTGATAATGCTTTAGCACCTTGATTGACCGACATACAATAAACGGTAGCTATAAACAAAAAGCCATCTAAGCACAGCGCAAAAAGGTGCAAACGTAAACCTTGTTGCGTTTCAATTGCTAATTCAATATCTGCTTGACTGAATAAGCCAATAAAAAAGTCAGGAAAAATATTCAATATTACCACTATCGCAATACCCGAATAGACCACTATTTTTAAAGCCAATATGACGGTGGCTTGGATCTTTTCTGCTTGTTTAGCTCCGAAATAAAAGCTGACGGGTGGTTGCATACCGTTAGCAATTCCCTCTGCGGTTACATAATATAATGTGGCAATGTAACCAATAATAGCAAATGCAGCGACACTAACCGGCGAACCATAAACCATTAATAATTTATTATGTAATGCAATGACTAAACCAAAATAAAGGAACATAAATAGGCTTGATGCACCTAGTTTAATGATTTTAATGGCTACGCTACTTTTGAAATTCAATCCTTTCAGAGTTAGCTTAGTCTGAGCCTTAGATGAGAAAAAATAAATCATCCCGACACTAAAAACTAAGCATTGTGCAATGACAGTTGCAATGGCTGCTCCCTGTAACCCCATGGAATAAACGCCAATTAAAAGGTAATCCAGCACAATATTAACCAGTGCGCCAAAAACCATTAAACCCGTCGCAAAGTTTGGGCTATTGTCATTACGGATAAGCATCGGAATAACGGCAGCAGAGATGGCGAAACCAGCACCCCAAGAAAATATACTGAGGTAATTCATACTGTGTGACAATGTATTACCTGCCGCACCCTGTAGGTTTAGTAATACGCCACCAAAATTGCTGATTAATAGCGTCGATAACCCTGCAAAAAGCACGATCAAATAGAGGCTATTAATCAATATCGCATTAGCTTTATGCGCAGCACCTTGACCACGATAAATGGAGATCAAGCTTCCGCCACCCATACCTATCATTAACCCTAAACCAATAATGACGCCCATTATTGGCATCGTCATATTAATGCCAGCTAAACCTTCAAAACCAACATAATGACCAACAAAAATGCCATCTATCACTTGATATAAACCATTCACCACCATCGCCGCAACGGAAGGGATCGCATAGCGCCAAAAAACTTTACTGATTGATTCATCAGTTGTGATTGACCTTGTTGAGCTTAAGTGTTTATTTTCATAGCTAAGCGGTGGCACTGATTGTGGAAAATCGATACTTTGGTTTTGCATTTTATTCTCTATTTTTATCTGGCTAATATCTTTATTTGAAAACGATTGGGCTGCACTTGGATAAAAAGTTGTTATCCGCAAGCTACTTTTTGTCTAGGTACGTTATTTGAAATATGTGAACGTTTTTAGTGGCGTTATTATGCTTGTTAATTAGATTGGTGAAAGTTAATATCTATCCGTTAATCGGATACATTGTTTCTTGAATACTTGGTTTCTTGAATACTTAAATATTGAAAGGTAAATATGAATTGGACCTTAGATCAGCTCGATGCATTTGTGCTTTCAGTGCAGCAGGGCTCATTTTCTGCTGCGGCGCGTAAACTCGGAAAAGCGCAGTCACGTGTGAGTACGGCCATTGCAAACCTAGAAGCAGACCTTGGGTTTGAGTTATTTAACCGTGATGCGCGTTTACCGGTATTAACGCCATTAGGAGAGGAGATGTACATTGAGGCGCAAGCCGTTTTATCTCAATGCCAACGATTACAATCTCGGGCTTTAACAGCTAGTGATGGTGAAGAGTTAGCATTAACAATAGCCATTGATGAAGCCGTTCCTATTCTTAGTCTTGACTCATTTTTTGGTGAGGTGAGTCAACGATTCCCGTTATTAAAGTTAACTATTATCAATGGTTCTCAAGATGATATTGCTAAATGGATTGAAGATAAAACCGCAGACTTTGGTATTTTATTCCACTTAAAATCGCTGAGTTATGATTTGGAGTTAGAGATTATTAGCCAATTCAAACACGCTTTGGTAGTGTCTGTTGACCATCCTTTAGCGAAGGTACCCGTACCTACTCATGCGCAATTAAATCAATACCGACAATTGGTGATCCGTAATCGTCTCGGAGGGAAACCTGAAAAGTCAATTTCAGTGCAGCATTGGTATGTGGATAGTTATTATCATATTAGTGGTTTAGTCGGGAATGGTATTGGTTGGGCATTGGTGCCTGAACATATAGTTAACGATCAGTGGAATACGGGTAAGTTAGTTAAATTATCATCGCAACATATTCCCGATTCATTAACTGTAGAAATGGGGATCGTCAAGCGGCTTGATAAAGGAAAAGGCCCAATCATGAGTTGGATGATCACAGCAATTAAAAAACTATTTAAATAAATAGCTGACTAAACACAAAACAATCTCGATTAGAGTAACTATGAAAATAGTTAATAATAAATCAATTGGTTATATTTATTCATTTGGATTTAACTTTGGTTTTAGCTTTGGTTTTGGTTTGGGTTTTAATTTTAGTTAAAGTAACGGCTGATAGTTAAGGGTGATATGGCATTTAATATTATGGGTAGTGATATTTATCTACCACAACAAACTTGGAATGGTGAAGATTTTGATCGCCATTTAGGTTTAAAATTGGGGACAAGTCAACGCAAATATGGTGTTGAAAAACGTTATATTGCCGCATCTCATGAAACCGCTATTATGATGGCGGGTGAAGCGATTATTGGTGCATTAAAAAATGCTTGTATGCGTATACAGGATATTGATTTTATTATTTATGCCAGTGCAACACACCATCAAACTTTGCCCTATGATGCGGCAGCCGTTTTAGCCTATTTAAAAGCACCAGCCCATTTAACTAGCGTTGATATTAACAGCTCCTGTTTGTCATTTTTATCTGCATTAGACTATGCGCAGTGTCTCTTTCTTGCTAAGCGCCATCGACGTATTGTTATTGTTAGCAGTGAGTGTGGTACGGGTATTACATTGAACAAAACGACACCCGCCTCGTTTGAAGTGGCTACACTATTTTCCGATGGTGCCGCAGCTTATGTGTTACAGGCTGATCCGCTTGCAAGCGGTTTTACAGGCGCATTATTTGAGACTCACCATCAAGGTTATGAGCTTTGCCAAGTAAAAGGCGGAGGCAGTGCCATTAACCCACACACGACTGCACATGCTGACTTGTTAACGGCGAGTCAGTTTGATATGAATGGCAAAGCATTATTTAGGGAAATGGTGAAAGCAGTGCCCACCTTTTTAGAAAAGGGATTACAACGCGCTGAAGTGAATAAACAACACATTGATTATGTATTACCACATCAAGCAAGCCATCGTGCGATTAATAAATTACCGCGTATCATTGGTTTTGCAGACCATAAAGTGGTTAATAATGTGGCGCAATTAGGCAATCAAATTGCTGCTTCATTACCTATTAATTTGCATTTTTTACGACAACAAATAGCCCTTGATAGAGAGCAAACAAAACAGTCGAATCCTGCTTCCGACAAACTATTAACATCTAAAACAACATTAAAACCGACAACATCATCTAGACCTACAAAATCATCAGAGCCTAAAACATCAGCCACCAAAACAGTATTACTATTTGGTACGGCGGCAGGGTTGTCATTAGGCATGGGGTTATTAACATTATGAGTGCCGATACTATCAATAAAATATCGCTCAAGATATTGATCACCGGTGGTACGGGCATGTTAGGTAGTGCCATTATTCGCTTATACCATCAGCAGCATCAATTACATTTTATCGGACGAGATAAAAAAATAGTTAAGCAATTAACCGATAAATACCCGGTAACGGGGCATATTGTTGATTTAAGTGATGGCCAAGCATTAGCTAAGGTTTTTGAATCCGCTGGTGGTCAGGAAATGCCGGTTTTTGATGCCATTATTCATTGTGCCGCTTTTTCTAGTCCTTGGGGAAGTTATGAGCAGTTTTATCAAGCGAATGTAGTTGCAACTGAAAATCTATTGAATCTAGCAAAACAATATAAGGTGACTCGCTTTGTGCATGTTTCAACGACCAGTGTGTATTTTGATTTTACCGACCGTTGGCTGATCAGTGAGCAAGATAATGTAGCGGAACACTTTTGTAGTGATTACACCGAAACCAAATATTTAGCAGAACAAGTTGTATTAACCACTGCAGCTCAACAAAAAAATGTCATTAATACTGTGATACTAAGACCGCGTGGCATATTTGGACCGAATGACAGGGCAATTGTACCAAGATTATTAAAGGCGATGCGAGGCCATCGCTTGTTTCTATCTTCGGCAAAAAATCCGGTATTGGATTTAACCTATGTCGATAATGTCGCCGATGCCGCTTTATTAGCCTGTTTAAAAGCACCAAAACTAGAAAATGGCAGTATTTTTAATATTAGTAATGATCAACCAATGCCAGTTAACTTGGTCTTAAAACAGTTACTATCGGCATTGCAACAAGACCAAACAAAACCACTGACATTAACAACCTTACCTTATGCATTATGTGCACCTGTGATTGCCTTAAATGAAAAGCTGTGTCGATATTTACCTCATCAACCAGAGCCTAAGATCACGATTTATAGTGCAGGGTTGTTAAACTTTCACCAAACCTTAAATATTGATAAAGCTAAAAAAATGTTAGGTTATCAGGCTAATGTCAGTATGACTGAAGGAATAAAACGCTATGTCGACTGGACTAAAAATAAAACTGTTTGAAGGCGGCCACTGTATTCACCCAGGCTTTGTTGTGAAACCTGGCAGTGGATTAACACCGCGTGCTTTTCCCGCTGCGGTGGCTTTAATTGAACATCCAGAACAAGGATTTGTGCTTTTTGATACTGGCTACCATGAACAATTTTTTAATGTCACACGTTCTTTTCCTGAGCGTTTTTATGCTTGGGTGACTCCCTGTAAATTAAAACAGGGAGACTGCATCACAGAGCAATTAAAAGCTGAAAATATTCAACTGAATAAGATAAACCACCTAGTGTTATCACATTTTCATGCCGACCATATAGCAGCGGTCAGTGAGTTTAAAGCTGCCAGAATTCATTGCACACAAGCAGGACTTGATTCGATACAAAAATCAGGCCGTATTAATGGCGTGCGCAAAGGTTATTTAAAAAAATTATTACCGGCTGCGCTGTTACCACAATTACAAATTCATGGTGATTTTCCGTTACCGATAACACAAGTACTTGGGAAAATGGACCAAGTCTCGCCTGAGATATCATTAATGTGTCGTGACTTATTTAATGATCAGCGTTTATATTTAGTAGCATTGCCGGGACATGCCGCTGGACAAGTAGGGCTATTGTGTCGGCTTGAGCAGCAGTGGGTGTTTTTATTAGCCGATGCCTGTTGGTTAATTGATAGCCTTGCTGAGAATGTAAACCAACATTGGATTGCTAATTTCCTGTGTGATGATATGAGTGAATATCGCCATACATTACAGCAACTCAGGCTTTGTTATCAGCATTATCACCAAGAGATTGAGTTTGTGCCTTCGCATTGTGCAGAAACGATTGATAAGTTAAAAGCCAAAGGTTGGATGCAATGATTGCATTATTAAATGCCTTTTATAAAGCCAGATATCAGCGTTTTAATAACAGATCACAATTACTACATTGGCAAGCTAAACAAATAAAAAAGCACCTTGGTTGGGTGTGTCAGCATTCCCCTTATTATGAGACTTTTCAGGGGCAATCTTTAGATCAGTTTCCGATCATCAATAAGCAGATCATGATGAAGCATTTTGATCAGTTAAATACGCGTGGATTAAAACAACAACAATTATTTGAGATCGCTACTGAGGCTGAAAATAGCCGTCAATTTAAACAGTCAAGCATTGGCGATATTACTGTGGGGCTTTCTTCCGGTACCTCTGGCCAGCGAGGATTGTTTTTAGCCAATTCACAGGAAAGGCAAATATGGGCGGGTAATATACTGGGTAAATTATTACCAAATCTACTCACAAAACATCGTATCGCCTTAGTTTTAAGAGCAAATAGCCCACTTTATAGCACCATTAATAAAGGCCCGATTCAGTTCTGTTATATTGATATTACACAGCCGATCGCAGTATGGATGAAACAGCTCGATCAATTTCAGCCCACTTTACTGATAGGCAGTGCACAAGCATTGCAACTTTGTGCATTATTTACTGGTCAATACAGTGCGCTGCCAATTAAACCTACGCGAATTATCTCAGGGGCTGAAGTGCTTACCCCTGCCGATAAAGCAATGATTCAAGAGTCCTTTAAATGTCCGATACATGAAGTCTACCAGTGTACGGAGGGGTTTTTAGGGAGCACAGATCAATTCGGGCAGATGCGTTGGAATGAAGACATCGTGTTCATTGAAAAACATTGGTTAAATGAACAAAAAACGCATTACAGCCCAATCATTACTGACTTTCGTCGACGCACTCAACCGATTATTCGTTATCAACTCGATGATGTTATTAAAGTGTCTGATAGTCTAAATAAACTTGGCAGCTTAAAAGAGCCTGCTTGCTTAAAGGGAACAGTTTACTTAAAGGATCATGAGCAATTAATAAATGGATCTAAAACAGTTAGTGTATTTGAAGCCATTGGTGCAATTGCAGGACGTTGTGGTGATTGTTTAATACTCAATAAGCAGGGTAAACAAGTACCGCTATTACCTGATTTAATCTATCGAGCTATCAGTTTAAAGCTAACACAACATTGCGATTATAGAATCTCACAAGTCGCTGACAACAAGATTGAAATCGCAGCTGAACTTTCTATGCAAGGACCCATACAGGCTGCGCTGGTGGGACTTTTTACACAGCAAGGTTTATCCTCTGTGGAATTCACTTTTGCGCTTAAACCGACTTGGAACACTGCCAACAAACAACGTCGAGTGGTTAATTTATGCGCATCCTGATCACTGGCGCAAGAGCTCCCGTTGCCATTGAATGGGCTCGTCTACTAATGTCTCAAGGGCATCAAGTGTATATGACTGATTGTGCAAAATGTCCCTTAGGGCGGTTTTTAGTCGGAATCAAAGCTTATGCTAAAACGGTCTCTCCAAGAGAAAATCCTGAACAATATCAAAGGCAAGTCATTGCATTAATTGACAAGTATCAAATTCAAATGTTGATCCCTACCTGTGAAGAGATCTTCTATCTGGCCCAGTTTAAGCATTTATTAGCGCAAACAAATTGTTTGATCAGTGACGCTAATTTATTATTAAAATTACATGATAAGTTTGCTGTTTTCGAGATGTTATCGGGTTTAAGTGGCGTGCAGTTACCCAAGACTAAAAAGCTAACATCAATTGAGCAGATTGACCTTGAATGGGATAGTATTTTAAAACCTGCCTTTAGCCGATTTGGCGAACAAGTGATTCGTGATGTAACAACCAGCGCGATACACAATCTTAATATCTCAGAGTCACGGCCCTGGGTACAACAACAAAAATTAACCGGCCAAGCACTTTGTAATTATGCTTTATTCGATAATGGAAAATTGATTGCTCATCAAGTCTACCGTCCTGCTTATTGTGTTAACGGTTCAGCGGCAACTTACTTTCAACCCGTCGTAAATCATGCCATCAACACCTTTATTAAATCCTTTGCGCAAAAGGTTTACTTTCATGGGCAATTATCCTTTGATTTCATCGAACAAAATGGAGAGTATTTTGTGATTGAGTGCAACCCGAGGGCAACCAGTGGATTACATCTTATCGCACATGAACTGCGGTTTTTAGCTATTGAACATTTAAACATTGAAAAAGCAGTCATTCCAAAAGTAACTATTAACAATAATCCATCACAAGCACAATATATTGGTTTCACTATGTTGATTGCAGGTGGGGTTAGCACTTTATTCAGTACCCAAACTTGGCGAGATTTTTTTCAGGCTAAAAATGCGCTTAGTGATAAAACATATCCTCTACAACCTTGGGCTCAGATAATAAGCGGCGCTGAGCTAATAATAACAGCGTTTCGTAACAAGCAATCCTTAGCGGCTGCAAGCACGGCAGGTATTGAATGGAATGGAGAGGTTTGAGTATGCCTAGCTTAAGCGATAAAAATATAACCGATAAGAGAGTAGGTGATAAAGAGGTAAGTGAGAAAAAGACAGGTGAAAGTGAGAAAAGCGCAAATTATTCAACCGAAAATATAAATAAATTAACGGCTTCGCAGTGGCATCAAATCTATTTCAGCATGATGTTACAGGGGCATAAAATAGATCATTTACAGGCTGAATTTTATTGCTATCAACAGCAACAGTTAACGATCCCTGCGACATTATCCATCTCTGGCAAACACCAACAGCAAGGAGCACCATTAAATAACAGTTATGTGGTGTCGCCATTAACCTTGATCACGGGTTATGCAAAAGATGAAATTCCTAAAGTACAATTTTCTGTACTACGCTGGATAAGTTATAAGCTCATTAAGTGTGTTGAAAAACCATTGCAACTAGCCGATGTGGGAAGTGTTCAAACCTTAAATAACCAATGCTTATCAACGAATATGTATTCAGCGCAATGGGCTAATATTGATTTACCGGCATTACGTAAACAGGCTTTGCAGACCAGTAATGAGCATGCGTTGTTATTACGATCTTTAAATAATCAACAGCATGCAGCTATTATTGAACGATGTGAAAAAGATGCTTGGTTAGCGATTGTTACACGGCAAGTTTACTTACATATAGACTGGCAAGCGGTTGTTGCAGGCAAAGATCTTAAACATGATTTGAAATTATTAAAGCAGCCACAATGGCAATTTAAAAAATTGTTCTTAAAGTCAGATATAAAACGAGCAAAAGTACTCTATGACATGTTGTACTTACAAAAATACAGCGAGCATAATATACAATTTACTTTGTCTTATTTTATCAATGCGGTACAAGCTGGGCTGTTATCTCTTTATGGATTATTTTATCAAGAAAAGATGTTAGCGACCGTTGGCATGGTGATCATTGAGAATAATATGACTTGTCCGATATTAGGTTACGATACTCAGCAACCTCAGAAATTAGCACTGTATCGCCGAGCTTCGGCATTTACCATCGATTACGCTAAACGCCATGATTTACATTTTAATATGAGTTCTGGCGCTCCTGACTTTAAACGCAATCGAAGAGCTAAAGCATGTATTGAATATAGTTATGTGTATTGCCAACATTTAAGTAAACCCAAGCAATATACATGGAAAATATTTGCTTGGTTAACTCAACACTTTTATCGTGCAATACTTGAAAAGCAAGGGCTTTAAGCTCATTGATTATAGTTTTTCATCGTTTTTATAACCTAAACCATTTTCGGACCACTACTTTAATAGTTAATACTGATTTTAAAAGTGGTTACCTGTTAACCTCAGTGATGACTTAGATTGATTAAGTTTTCATGGCGCTTATTGAATTAACCAGTATCTTAATTAGTCAATATCAATCAAAAATAAAGCATTCAATAATCTAAATAGGATGCTTGAAAAATGCTAATTTAAATATATACCCATGCCACCTCTAGGTTGCGCCCCGAAGGGCAAGGCAACTTGCACCAATCTGCATTGTTATAAAATCTCTATGTAGAATATCTATACTTCAATTTTATGCCTAGCATCTCGGTACAATTTGCCTTGCTGACTTTGCATCTTGAGGTAGCATGGGTATAGTTTAATCCGTCAGGATAATAGGGCAGGATAAATGGATATTAAATCAAAGATGCACAGTCAAAAGATTTATAGCTATGACGATCAAACATTGGCTGAACAACAATTACAGTGTTTAGAAGTTTTATATGATTTTAACCAAACAAGACCAAAAGAACAGGCGAAACGTAATGATTTGATGCAAAAAATATTTGCAAAGGTCGGTGATAATTGTTATATCGAGCCGCCGTTACACGCTAATTGGGGAATACATACGCACCTAGGTGACAATGTGTATGCCAATTTCAATTTAACCTTAGTCGATGATACTCATATTTATATTGGTGATGATGTCATGTTAGGACCCAATGTTACCCTAGCAACGGCGGGGCATCCCATCGACCCAGATATTCGTAAACAGGCAACGCAGTTTAATATTCCAATTATTATTGGCTCGAATGTTTGGATTGGAGCTAATACGGTTGTTTTACCAGGTGTAACGATTGGTGAAAATACTGTTATTGGCGCAGGCAGCATAGTGACAAAAGATATACCTGCGAATGTTGTTGCCCTTGGAAGTCCATGTCGAGTGCTTAGAGAAATCAATGACCATGACAAAAAGTATTATTTTAAAAATCGCCGCTATGAATAAGGCAAATATGAATCACAGGCTTATTTTATCATTAAACTATTTTATCATTAAACAAACTCACAAAAAAAATGCCGCTAACTATGTAAGTTAACGGCATTTTAGGTGATGAACCTTTTCCTATCGTCAAAACTATAAGTTAAAACGATAAGTTAAATTAGTTTTGTGTTTTCAGTGTAGTGAAGTGGTAATCCACATCAACGACTGCACGGTAAGCAACTTGATCACGTGTTTGAGCGAATTCTTGGATCGTTACTTTTGATTTATCAATCGCTAAGTCTTGTGCTGGTGAATTGGTGATCACC
>NZ_JALAAB010000032.1:0-9144 GCF_037546705.1 Vibrio sp. 2-Bac 85
GGATAGCTATCCTATTTTAAAATTATTTGAAGAACACCATGTTTGTGTCGCATCACCGAGCGCTTCTATTTTACAAAATAACCCATCGTTAGCTGAAGTTGCTCAATATCCAAGCATTATCGCATCTCCTTCAAGGCCTAACTTTAAAGGCTCTATTGATGATTGGTTCAAAACATTTGGTTTTAAAAGAAATGTAGTGGTTTCTGCACCTTGTTTTTCAATTGTGCCAATGTACCTTGAAACGACAGACTCTATTGCTTTTTTACCCTCTCGTGCAATTAAGGGATTGGATTTAATTGAAATAAAACTTGAACAGTCTCCCGATAAATTCGATGTTATCGCTGCTTGGCATCCGCGCTACAGTGAAGATGCGTTGCAACGTTGGGTGATATCAATGCTTCAAGCTGAGTCATAGATATTAATCTTCGAGTGAGCGCTTCAGTGGCAAAGTTGACTCTTTATTTGGAAAAATATACTTAGGAATTAGGACTTTTTTTGAAAAACTGATAAAGAGTTATTAATGCTAAAATTATTAGCAAACTTACTGAAACTCAGTTGGTTAACTTCAGTCGTGAGTTGGTAGGGGGATAAACTGGGGGAATGTTTTTTTAAATTAAACCTTTACTATTAATGATTTATTTTTATCGGCGGTATGATGTAAATTCTGGCTGTATAAATCGTCTACTTCATCGTTGCTTGACGACGGAGCAGTTATATCTGATCTAATACTTACCGAATGATTGTTTTAGCAGTGGCTATCCTAAGTGACTCTTTATAAGCCATTTACTACTTAAATCAGTCATTCTATTTTTGTCATTTTGATTGTATGCAGGTAATAGATGCAATCACTATGACCCTATAAACAAAACCATCTTTCCCTGTTATATATTTGTTTACTTGAGGCAAAAATTTACTACCTACTTATCAGCTTTATATTATCAAACCCAATAAATCGATATTGAATAATATAATGCTCAATGCTTAGAGGTGACGGTGTTGTTGAACACTATAAAACTCAATAGCAACTCTAGTTAATTAATGTTTTCTTATCGTTAAGTGTTATTTATGAATTCTATCTATTCATGTACCTCTCATAAAATATCACTCAACACAGTACCGGAAGCTAACAAGGCTAGGTTAAGCTTTAGAAACAACTTTATTCATTTCCATCAATATTTAACAAAATCTCGTTAAATGTTGATTTTCATGAGGTATTGGTGTGTCAGTACCTCTCGTCCATTCCCTTAATTTAAGCCTATTTCCTGTGCATTATTTATTTGTATTTTTAGCTAATTGAGTGATTGCTAATTACCATGCAGTTGTCTATATTTGCAACGTTTCTTACCCTTTAATTGGATGACAATCTTGTCTAAAAAATCTGTGTTTTGTTCTTTTGGTACCTTACTTGGTTATGCACCAGGTGGCGTTGCGGCTTATTCTAGCGACTATGATAGTGCGAGTGATATTGACTATCCTAAGCGCAGTGCTTTTCGTCATTATGTCGACGGTATTTATATGGGCTATAAATGGCAATGTGTTGAGTTTGCGCGTCGCTGGATGTATAAAAATTATGGGTATATTTTTGATGATGTGTCCATGGCCTATGAAATTTTTAACTTACGTTCAGTGCGTGATATAGCATCCAACACACGCTTACCTTTACAAGCTTTCAGTAATGGGAGTAAACGTCATCCGGAGCCGGGTTGTTTATTAATTTGGGAACAAGGTGGTGAGTTTGAACAAACAGGGCATGTTGCTATTGTTACGGAAGTCTTCTCGGATAAAATTCGTATTGCAGAACAAAACCTTGACCATAGCGTTTGGCCAGAGGGAAGAAATTATAGCCGTGAATTAGTGGCGACTATTAGTGACGATGGTGAGTATTGGCTTGCTTGTTCATTTAACGATGCATTGATTTTAGGCTGGATGATACAAACCGAAGATGAAACTAATGCAGAGGTGAGCGAAGAGATTAATAAGCAGTTGTTTGCTTTATCCAGTCATTACGCTAAACCAATTGTTGGGCAACAAAAATCCTGGTTAAATGTGGCTAATAAAGATGAAGCTGCTTATGTAAAAGCTTTGCATGGTCATAAGTTAAGCGCGGTTGCTGCGGACCAATATCGTTATTATGTGTTATCAGATACTGCGCAGGATACGCTACGCCGTGCCACTAATGAGTTACATGGTTTATTCATGCACGCGACGGATTATGTGCTAGATAATGAACAATTATTGGATAAATTTAATTTACCTCGCGCTTTGTTACCTAAGATCCGTCAGTCCTGGGATAATCGTTTAAATCAATTGATCACGAGTCGTTTTGACTTTTCCATGACAACGCAGGGGTTAAAGGTTTATGAATACAACTGTGATTCGGCATCCTGTTATATGGAAGGTGCTAAAATTCAGGGGAAATGGGCTCAACATTATGATGTGCATGAAGGAGAGGATGCGGGTAAGGATTTATTTAAGCAACTGGTGCATGCTTGGCAAAAAAGTCAGGTAAAAGGCCTTGTACATATTCTTCACGATGTTGATCCTGAAGAGAAATATCATGCTTTATTTATTCAACAAACTTTAAAAGCGGCAGGTATTGATAGTCGTTTGATTGAAGGTATTGACTCCTTGATATGGGATGAGTTGGGCAATGTGGTTGATGCGCAAGGGGATGTGTTGCATTGGGTTTGGAAAACATGGTCATGGGAAACGGCGTTAGATCAAATTCGCTTAGAGTGTGAATCTGATGATACGTCATCTGAAAATTTTGAGCCTTTATCTAAAAAAGGTAAAACACCACGACTTGCTGATGTTTTATTGCATAAAAATATTATGATTTTTGAACCTTTATGGACATTAATCCCAAGTAATAAGGCAATTTTACCCGTGTTGTGGTCATTATTCCCAAATCACCCATTATTATTGCAGGCAGACTTTGTATTAAACGAAGATTTACAGGCTAGTGGATATGTCAGCAAACCGATTGTTGGGCGTTGCGGCGCTAATATTCAATTAGTTGATGAAGAGCAAGGCGTGCTTGAAGCAACGGGAGGTAAATTCGCAGCTCAAGATAATATTTATCAAGCATTGTTTCCGTTACCTTTAGTGGATGGCTACTATGTACAAGTTTGTACGTTCACCGCTGCGGGTAAATATGCAGGCAGTTGTTTACGCGTGGACTCATCAATGATTATTAGTAAAGACAGTGATTGTTTAGCGTTACGCTTTGTTAATGATGAGGATATTTTGCAATCATAATAGGTTGTCTTATTATTGCTTTATTTCTCTTAAGCTCACTTCGGTGGGCTTTTTTTTAGCTTGTATTTACCATATTAGTTTATGCAGATCCTATTAACGATGAGAGTGCCATCAGTCATATTCCAATGTTCAGTCAATAAATGTTAAAAATGAAAATAAACATGAGATTGGAACAATTTATGAGGTCATCACTTAACTACATCATCAATCTTTTCAAGTGTTGATTTTTAGTTTTACACCTCTCAAAGCCTTGCTACTAGTGTGGTTATGATGTTCTTCGATATTTTAAGTTACGGAAAGTGACAAAAGTTTTTTTTGTAAAGGTCTAATGAAGGATTTTTTCATGTTTTTTGTGCTCTGATAAACGCTTATTAACTTATTGTATTGTGTATTTATTTATTTGACATAGCCTTAGCCCTGCAAGCTACTTCACGTCATTAGACAGGTTATATTATGAATATAAAATTGAATCAAAAATCAGATATCCTAGAACAAATCTTCTCGCGATTAAAAGCACATTTCCCAACACGCGAACAATCTCTCCTACAAAGTTTTATTAATGCTATTTATCGTGATGTTAGCATTGTTGATTTAGCCACTATCAGCCCAGATGATTTATCTGGCTTAACGGTTTCATTGTGGCGAGAAGTGCATCAATGGAAAGGTGAAACAGCCAAAGTAAAAGTATTCAACCCTGATGTTGAGCAGGACGAGTGGCAATCTAGCCATACCGTTATCAGTGTATTAAGCCGTAATATTCCGTTTGTTATTGATACGGTAAAAATAACATTAAACAAACAGAACACTAAATTACATCGTATTTTTTATAGTGAAATACACAGTGAGCGTGGTGCTTCTGGCAAGTTGAAAAAATTAAATACAGACAATGATACTGAGCTGTTGTTATATATTGAAATTGACCAAACAACGTCATCGACAGAGCGCGCTAAAATTCAAAAAAGCTTGGAGAAGGCATTAGCGAATGTATCGCAAGTGGTTGATGATTATCATCAGATGATCGACAAAGTAAAAGGGGCTATTGCAACCAGTAAAAAAGCTGTCAGCGCTATCGCATCAAAATCTGACTTTACTGAGCAACAAACTTATTTGGATTGGATGGCTGACGACCACTTTACTTTCCTCGCTTGTGATCAATTTACAGTTAAAGATAATGTAATTTCTATTGTTAAAGATAGCCAGTTAGGTTTATTAAAACACAAAGATTTTATGCAAGATAAAGCACAGTTTGACTGTGTACAAGAGTTACAAGATCCTTCTTTATTGCACTTTAGTAAAGCGTCACAACGTGCCATGGTGCATCGTATTGCTTACCCTGATGTTGTATATGTGAAACAGTTTAATAAACAAGGGGTATTAATTGGCGGACTTCGTTTTATAGGCCTTTATACTTCATCTGTTTATAGTGGTAGCCCGTTAGGTATTCCTGTTATACGTCAAAAAATCAGTAATATATTAGCGCAATCGGGATTAAGTCTCGGTGGGCATTATTACAAAGAGTTAACGCAAATATTATCGACCTATGCGGTTGAAGATTTATTGTTATGTGATGAAAAAACGTTACTTCATAATGTTATCGAAGTTTTACATGCGCAGGAAAGAAAACAGCTTAAATTGTTCTTAAGAACTGACGGTAATAAACGCTTTGTTACTGCTTTATTGTATGTTCCTCGTGATGTTTACAATACTGAAGTTAGACTTAAATTTGTCGAGTTATTATCACGTACTATGCCAATCGCTGACAGTGACTTCCAAACCTATTTAAGTGAATCAAACCTTGCACGTTTACGTTTAGTGATCCACTTGGATAAAGCCTATGAAGGTGAGTTAGAAGTTGATGCTATCCAGTTGCGTATGCAACAAATCACTAAAGCGTGGCATGAAGAGTTACAAGATTCATTGTTTGAACAGTATGGTGAAGAAACAGCAGTAAAACTGACTCGTAAATATCAATCTGCTTTCCCAAGTAGTTACCAAGAAAGCTTTAGCTCTCGTGTTGCAGTAGCAGATATTGACCGTATTGAATCGTTATATTTATCACCAGAACGTTCAATGGCTTTGCGTTTCTATCGCTCAATTGAAGCGAATAACAGTGGTCTAAAATTAAAACTTTTCCATCAAGATGGCGCATTATTATTATCGGATCTTATCCCTATTTTAGAAAACTTAGGGTTACAAGTTGCGCAAGAGTACCCTTATCAAGTATGCCCAGTGGGTGAGAATACCTTCTGGTTATATGATTTCACTTTATTGTATGTTGGCGATAATGGTTTTGACCCTGAAAACTTCCGTCATCTATTTTCCGATGCTTTTTTAGCTGTTTGGTATTCAAAAGCAGATAACGACCCATTTAATAAATTGATTTTAGGTGCCGGTATTGATTGGCGTGATATCGCTATGTTACGTGCCTATGCAAAATACTTAAAACAAATTCGTTTCGGTTTTAGTCATTTTGCAATGGCAAAAACATTGCTTGAACATAGCGGTTATGTAAAACAAATTGTGAGCTTATTTCATGCTCGTTTTAATCCTGAGCTTAAAGTTAGCATCGAAAAACAAGCACAATTAGAAAACGATATTTTAGAATCTTTAAACGAGGTTAGTAACCTTAATGATGACAGGGTACTTCGTAAGTTTGTTGAGTTGATTATGGCGACCATTCGTAGTAATTATTTTCAACAAGAAGGTGGGCAATTTAAAGATTACATCAGCTTTAAATTCGACCATAAAAAAATCAGTGAAATTCCATTACCACGCTTAAGTTATGAAGTGTTTGTCTATTCACCTCGCTTTGAAGGTGTACATTTACGTGGGGGTAGTGTTGCACGTGGTGGATTACGTTGGTCTGACCGTGGAGAAGACTACCGTACTGAAGTTTTAGGCCTGGTAAAAGCACAGCAAGTTAAAAACTCTGTGATAGTACCGGTTGGCGCAAAAGGTGGCTTTGTTGCTAAGTATTTAACGCCTGCCATGGATCGCGATACATTTATGCAAGAAGGTATTGCGTGTTACAAGATGTTCATTAGCGCGTTACTGGATATTACGGATAACCTTGAAGCGGGTAATTTAATCCCACCACAACAAGTGGTGCGCTACGATAATGATGACCCTTATTTAGTGGTCGCTGCTGACAAAGGAACTGCAACTTTCTCTGATATTGCTAATGAGTTAGCAACCGATAGAAACTTCTGGCTAAACGATGCTTTTGCATCGGGTGGCAGTAACGGGTATGACCATAAAAAAATGGGGATCACTGCAAAAGGTGCTTGGATTAGTGTGCAACGTCATTTCAGAGAGTTAGGGATTAACGTTCAAGAACAACCTATTACCGCGATTGGTATTGGCGATATGGCTGGCGATGTATTTGGTAATGGCATGCTATGTTCTAAGAAGATTAAATTATTAGCGGCCTTTAACCATTTACACATCTTTATTGACCCGAACCCTAAAGATTTAGATGCGAGCTTTGAAGAGCGCCAACGTTTATTTGATACACCAAGAACGAGCTGGGCAGATTATAACGCTAAGCTGATTTCTGCTGGTGGTGGCATTTTTGAACGTTCAGCTAAATCTATTACAGTTACACCTGAAATGGCTAAAGCCTTTGCTATTAAAGCCGGCAAAGTAACACCGACGGAATTGATTTCGTTATTGCTTAAAGCGTCTGTTGACCTGTTATGGAATGGCGGTATCGGTACGTATGTTAAGAGTAAGCAAGAAAGCCACGCTGATGTAGGCGATAAAGCGAATGATAATCTACGTGTTAATGGTGCAGAATTACGCTGTAAAGTGATTGGGGAAGGTGGCAACTTAGGCATGACACAAAGTGCGCGTATTGAGTATTCGTTAAACGGTGGGCAGTGCTTTACCGATGCGATTGATAATGCGGCAGGGGTTAACTGTTCGGATTTAGAAGTTAACATTAAAATCTTATTGGATAAATTAGTATCAAAAGGCGATTTAACCGTTAAGCAGCGTAATGTTTGGTTACAAAATATGACTGGGCAAGTTTCTGAATTGGTATTGCATAATAATTACCGTCAAGCACAAAGCATTAGCCTGTCTTATAAAAATGGGGATAAATGTATTGAAGAGTACCGCGGTTTAATTGATAGCCAAGAAGAAAAGGGTAAATTAAATAGAGCGTTAGAGGTTATCCCAAGTGATGAAACTATCACTGAACGTAAAAATGCCGGTCTTGGTTTAATGCGTCCATGTATTTCAGTTTTATTGTCCTATGCAAAAAATGAAATGAAAGAGCAACTGGCTAAGGCTCGAATTGCAGAAGATGGTTATTTAGCAAAAGAAGCAGAGAAAATATTCCCAGCTGAATTAGTTAAATCCTATAAGAATGAAATACATGAGCATCCGCTATTGTCTGAAATTGTTGCTACTCAAGTCAGTAATGATTTGTTTAATGTGATGGGAGCAACGTTTGCTCATCGTATTATGGCTAGCACCGGTTGTTCGTTCTTAGAGCTTGCAAAATCTTGGGTTATTGCGCGTGATATTTTCAATCTACCTGAATTATTGGAAGAGATTGAATCACTTGATAATCAAATTGATAATGCCGTTCAAGCGAAACTTAGCAATCGATTAATGCGTATGGTACGCCATGCTTCACGTTGGATTGTGAGACGACATAGAGATCAACTTGATTGTGCATGCTTGATTAAAAAGTATAAATCTTCATTACATGCCGTTAAAGCTAACTTACCTCAGTTACTGAGTGAGCGTGGTTTACAGCAGCGTCAACGAGAATTGGATAGTGTTACAAAAGAAGGTGTACCAGCAGCATTGGCTGAGAAATTATCAAATACTGAGCAGTCATATGCACTGTTAAATATTATTGATGTCGCGAATAAATTGAAAATTGATCCTCAATTAGCTGCACATGTTTTCTTCCATTCTGAAGAGAAGTTAAAGCTAGCTGATATCTCTTCGCAGTTGAACTTGTTACCGGTTGATAGTCATTGGCAGTCACTAGCAAGAGAGGCGATGCGTGATGATTTAGAGTGGCAACAAAAGCGTATCACCAGAGCGATTTTATTAACCTTAGAAGGTAAAGATGTTGAAAAAGCTTATGTTGATTGGGAGTCCCAACATCAGAGCTTAGCGACTCGCTGGCACAAAATGGCCGAAGCATTATCGGCGGTAAGCATGCCTGAGTTTAGTATGTGTCAGGTTGCGTTAAGGGAGTTATTAGATTTATCTAAAAGTTAACCTTTATCGTTGAGCGCTATGAGTTCAGGCTTTTATAGCTCAGTTAATACAGCTCAACTTATCTTATATAGTTATGATTATAGTTATAGTTATAGTTAATAGAGTTAAAGCTAAAAAGCGATGTGAATAATCACATCGCTTTTTTTATAGGTGTTTTTCGCTAGGGCTTGCTGTATAAGATCAAAAGCTTATTAACCACGAAGGCATGGTTTAGCGAAACCTGATTAAACTCGAAGATATAAATCGGTAAAGATCAAAAGCGGTAACCACGAAGTCACGAAGATTAGAGAAGATAAGGCCAAAAAACGCCTTAAACACGAAAGGGCTAAGGAATTTAAGGTCAAAAGCTGTTTGACCACGAAGGCACGAAGAGTAGAGAAGGTAAGGTCAAAAACAGGTTAAAGACATAGCAGAAAAAGGTAGAAGCCAAAAACAAGTGAAATAGTCGAGTTTGTTGGTTTTTAAACCTCCCATTTTTTTACTTCATATCCTTCGTGAAGCGCAGCGCTTCGTGGTGATTATCTTTAAAGTCAAAAGCTGTTTAACCACGAAGGCACGAAGAATAGAGAAGGAAAGATCAAAAATAGGTTAAGCAAAAGCAAAGCAGAAAAAGATAAGAACCAAAATAAATAAAATGACTAGTTT
>NZ_JALAAB010000033.1:0-8860 GCF_037546705.1 Vibrio sp. 2-Bac 85
CAGCGTAATAAAACGAAATATATTTTGCTGAAAACTACTTAAGATAAGCATTTTCACACTCAATAAATAGATCTATTTTATTAAAAAAACAGTTAAAAGGTGAAACTTATTTGGGGACGTTTAAAATTTTTTAAGAATTTAGTTTATAAAGTTGAATACATTTTAATAGCGATAGTACGACTTAATGGTGTCCATAGGTCACCATTAGCAGATAACTAGAAAAGAACCAATAATTGCAGCGTTAATCGTCAATTTTTTCTGGCTTTATTATTATATTTTATTCGTTATATTCATTATTAGATTAAATACTAGGTTAACTGCCAGAAGAGTAAAAAATTTATAGATAATTATAAATAAATAGATCATTTAGATACAAAGAAAAAGAGGGAATAGAGCTAAAGTGGGATAGATATTACTGTGGAGAACTAACTAGATAAATAACAATTTTAATCATCTGTTTGTTAGTGATTTAAAGTGGACAGCTAATTTTGACCATACTTTCATATTCAAACAAAAAGCTTTCTTATGGTTTGCTCATATCATCAAATATTATTTTTGTAGTGCAAGGGGCCAGAGCGAAGTGGTTTTATAGTTGATATTGGCGGTTATAATTTAGTAGAAATATTCGAGTAGTAATATTTTAGAAGTAGATTAATGCAGTTAATTATTTATAAGCCATTATGCTAAAACGGCTAGTCAGAATATTTGAGTTAGGGAGTGATTAATGAATCTGATTGCTGGGGATAAAAATAGAATCAGAAATGAAATTGCCGCTATCCAACAAACTAGTTAAGTAAGTAGATAAGCAGCAATGTTGCTAATGGTTAGTGTCTATGTAAAACGTTAAACCAGTATTAGTCTTGTTTTTTTATTGTTGTGAAGTGGTAATCCACATCTACTACGGCACGGTAAACGACTTGATCACGTGTTTGAGCAAACTCTTTGATCGTGACTTTAGTTTTATCGATAGTCAAATCTTGTGCTGGCGAATTGCTGATCACGGTTAACGCGTGACGTAATTCGTTAGCGGGTAATTTTTTTAGTCCATCGATGTAGTCAAATCCTGCATCATAAGCAGCTGCTTTATTTGTGTATGCATCAGTGTTGAATGTTTTGTCTGAATGCACAACTTGTGTAGCAGCAAAAACACTTGAACTAACTAATAATGTCGCCGCTACTGCTGTTAATGTTGTAAATTTTTTCATGTTAATGCCCTTAATATTTTATTTATAAGATAAATGTTGTTGTCGCTGCCTATTGGCATTCACGACTTGTTTTTCTGTGCTTCGTTTATTCTATTCTTGTTTGTGTAGAATGAGTTATTAATGCTTTACCGTTGTGGTCTCACTCGATGAAGCTATTATGCGCCTCCTTTATGTGATCGTCATCACTCCTTATTTCCATTCATTATGGAGTTTTTTGTCATTAATCGAATTTGAAATGAACAACGCCTACAGTTCGCTCAGTATTTGCTTGAATTAAATGAACTTAAGTTTGCAGTGGTAAAGTAACTTGCGTTGTAATCTATGATAAAGTCTATCCGTTTTATTCTAAGTGATTGTTTTTAGTCCTTAAATTTTTTTTGGGGGGGAGTAACTGGCTACTGAGAAGTTCATCATATTACACTGACCTTGATATCCGGTTTATCGGCTAGATAAAGCTCCTTGATTTGTAACGGTTATAAGCCTCAAGGAGATCTAATGGGTTAAATAGACACTTTTTAACCATTAGTCTGTAAGAAAAGGAATGAAGGTATTTACCGCATGACTTGCTCTGTGAGTGGCTAAATCAAAAACACGTTTGCAAAATAAAATGTCATTGTAACCTTCGATAATAATTTACTATTTAAGGGGATTGCTGGCTTTTAAAGGACCAGCAGGAGGGGAATGCAGTTCAACCTTAAAAAGAACTTGCTAGCAATAGACGCAATAGTATTAGCACTCTTGTTAGAAAGGCCAATGCTGTTGTTAGCAAGTAACTTTATCGATTTTGTAGTTTTATAGCTGCTAAAACTCTATAAGCACTGGCAAACTATGCCCTTTTCAATCTATAACAGCTTTCAAAACTACAACCATAGATCCTTAATAGGTGTATCTGGGCTAAAATGATAGCCCACTTGTGCCTGTAGCAGCTCTGCAGTAGCAATTGCATCGGTTAAGGCATCATGTGGTTGATAAGTCGGTAAGTTATAGCGCGTGCGACTTTGCCCTAGGCGAATCGATGCAGGTTTTTTGCCACGTAATCGATTAAAAAATCCAGCTGCTAGTTTTCTTTGTATGTTAGATTCGATTTGCATAGTATCAACAACAGGAAAAACAATGCCTTCCTTAAACAGCGCACGTAAATGCAAATCTAAAAAAGGGCGCTCTATATTACGGTAATGAACAACCACCACTTTACCCGCTAATTGCTCAAGTAACTGATCCAGAATACGCCTTAAGTCCGGAGCACCTTTTAAATCTGAATGGGTGATCCCATGAATGATAATGGAGTCTTCTTGTAACTTATCTTTAGGGTTAATAAACCAACTTTTAGCTTGATTACAATAAATACGCTTTAAGTTAAAAGGCACTAAACCAATACTAATAATGCTATTTTTCTTAGGATCTAACCCCGTCGTTTCAAAGTCTAAAGCAACAAATTCAATGTCTTGAAGTTTTGTGTCGTCATGGTATGTACCCACATCATAAAATTTCTTTAGGCGTGAATCCTTGCTTAACTGGGCTTTTAACTTCAAAAAAGCAGACCAGTTTAAGACCTCTTTGTTAATAAAATTATACATAGACGATCCTTAAAGAGTGGCGCTATAACGATATTTCAAGAAATTTTGCGCATTACTTAATACTAAAAACGCATCCTTTAAATTTCGTCTTTCAAAATCAGACATATTTTCAGGTTCAATATTATTATCAGGCTCAATATCTGATTCAATATCTAATGCTTGGTGGCGTAATCGTACTAGTGAAATAAGCTCCATGGCATGCTGTAAATCAGCGCCTTTAGATTTAGGCAAAATTCCCGCTTCAATAATATCTTCTAAACGATCAAAGGAGTTCTGAGATTGAGACCCAATGGCTAATGCATGCACGCGAATCAAGTCCGCAAGTGGTGCGGTTCCACGGCGTTTTAAGTTTATTGAGTTGTTATGGCGGCCATCGCTCTCCATCACAAAGTCTTTAAAGAAACCCAGAGGTGGTTTTCTATTAAGCGCATTACGAGCCAAACATGCCAAGAAACGATTATTCTTTTTGGCACGTCGTAAAATAAAGGCATTTAAATGCTCTGCCCATTTAATGCGTCCATAAACACCGGTTAAATCAAAGAAAATATTACAATTTAATAGCGCTTTAGGGTTGGGATTATCAATCCAACTGGCGAAGCATTCTTCCCATTCCGTTTGCGTTTTACGGAACTCTGGATTAGTGGCCATAATATCACCAGTACAATAAATGTAACCGCAGGCAGCTAAACCATCACAAACAAAGTGTGATAGTTTTTCAAAATATTCACCGTGTACAGCCGAGTCATAACTATTATCAAGAATAATGGCGTTATCTTGATCAGTTACCATCAGTTGTTCATCTCGGGCCATGGAACCTAATGCTAAGAAACAATATGGAATAGGGGCTGGGCCAAACTGCTCTTCAGCTAATTCTAATAAACGTTGTTTAAAGCTACGTCCAATCTCAGACATCGCACGCCCAACCATGTGCGAGTTCGCATCTTCGTTCACCATACGCACAAAACAATCTTTCAGCTGTTTTGATAATAGCGCAAGATCTTCAGGGCTTTGTTGTTGGAAAATGCTACTAACAAATAACAAACTATTTTGAGATTCATAACGAATAATGTCAGAGACTTCAATTAAGCCGATCGGTTTTTTATTTTTAAGGATAGGTAAATGATGTACGTTATTACGTAACATCATCAACATGGCTTCAAAAATATAGGCATTATGATCTAAAGAAATCAGTTCTGTTGACATGACCTCGGAAACGGGGCTATCAATGCTTAAGCCTGCAGCAATTACTTTTGCACATAAATCATGTTCGGAAATCAGACCCACTAGGTTATTCCCTTCACTGTCATCAATGCTAGGGTCGTTAATTAAAGCGGCAGATTGATATTCTTCGGCCATCATTTGTGCAACGGCTTGTACACTGGTATCAATCGGAACAATCAAAGGTTCGCGTGTAATTAATTTTTTTACTTTGGAAGTGGTAAGCGCATTGGCATCGTCACTATTACTTTCTACCGCTTGTTTTAAACGCGTACTATCTTCTGCCTCTACAAAGTCAGCAAAGGATTCAAATCGTTCACATAAATCATAAAATACCACCGCTGGAATACAGTATAAAAGGGTGTCTTTGGTGGTTTTAGCGGGAAAACGTACTTTATTATTAGTGAGTAGCCCCATTTGTCCAAATAACTGCCCCTGGTCAAGACGATTATAGAGATTGCCATTACGACGAAATAATTCAACAATGCCACTGCGGATCATATACAACTCGCTAATTTCATCCTTAAAATCGATGATGGTTGTATTGGCACGGAAATAAGATATTTCAACACTTTGTACCACTTCTGCTAAAGCTTCTTCAGGCAGTTCATCAAAAGGGGCATATTGACTGATAAAGTCTTGTATTTCTAATAATTCAACGTCCATTGGCTACTC
Organism: Vibrio sp. 2-Bac 85; assembly: GCF_037546705.1. Taxonomy (NCBI): domain Bacteria; kingdom Pseudomonadati; phylum Pseudomonadota; class Gammaproteobacteria; order Vibrionales; family Vibrionaceae; genus Vibrio; species Vibrio sp. 2-Bac 85. The sequence goes on from NZ_JALAAB010000033.1 coordinate 4,676, forward strand.
GTTATATCGGTGAGGGTTTTATGCGATATTACACAACTTTTATTGACTATGTTAGCGGCGACTTATCTTTCCTATCTATTTGTTTAAAAAATATCTTAGCAAGCGTAATAGCTATATTTAACAGTACTTATAACGCCTATTAATTGTTCATAATGAAGTGGTTAATGACAATTAATTTAAGTAATAGACAAATCTAGTAATGTTAGAATCCACACTAAATATTAACTTTATGTTGTATAAACCTAGGTTGTCTTAACCAATAATTTAAAGCACTATATTGTTCTCGTGTGTGTACCTTAAATATCACGCTAACATGATACTTTAATTCCCTATTAGCTTTCATCGGTATGACTCCTGTAGAGTTAACGAGGGATCATTAAAATACATATTTGCGGACAGAATTAACGCCCGTATAGACATTGCTGATAGTGATAGTGATGGAGTAATAGCTATTGCTCACAATGACTATCAATTGCAGCACCATTAACTGTTATTAATAAGGAAATATAATGACTGACTCAGAAGCTCGCCGTCCATTAAAAGTGCGTGATTTGACGATTATGAATAAAATAGCGGCGGCTTTGAGTAAACGTAATATATCACCTAATCAAATATCAATAGCCAGTATCTTTTTTGCACTACTAGCGGGGTTTTGTTTAGTAGCAATAGGTGCTGGCTCAACTATCTGGCTGAGTTGGTTAGCTGCTTTATTGGTACAATGCCGTCTATTATGTAATTTATTTGATGGCATGGTGGCCATGGAAGGAGGAAAATCAACGCCATCGGGTGAATTATTTAATGATATTCCCGATAGAATTGCGGATCCTTTGATATTAGTTTGTGCAGGTTATGCTATTGCTGGCTTGCCATGGGCGATTGAGCTCGGCTGGTTAGCCGGATTATTGGCGGTTAAAACGGCTTATGTGCGTGTGTTAGCAACGTCGATCGGCGCGCCAACTTTATTTACTGGCCCAATGGCAAAACAACATCGAATGGCGGTGATCACTGTTGTCTTACTATTACTGCCTATCGAAACATTAGTATTTGCAACACAAGGATATGTTTTACTGCTTGGGTTATTGGTTATTTGTCTCGGTTGTTTACTCACTTTATATAAACGCGCTCGCTCGGCTTACCAATATTTAGAATCGCCAGAGCAAAATCAACACAATAAGCATGAGGACAATACGGATGTTTAATATACCGGTTCACTCTTTTTATATGATGACGTTTGTAGTGATCTTACTGATCACTGGTTCTTTAATTCGTTGGCGTTTACAGGTTAAAAATCCTCAAACAGATTACTTAGAACTAAAACAACGCATTCAATCTTGGTGGTGGATGATTGCCATCTTATTTGGCATTTTATTAGCTCCCACAACGGTTTCTATTATCTTTTTTGCACTGTTGAGTTTTTTAGCGTTAAAAGAATTCTTCTCGATCATGCCTACTCGGCAAGCCGATAGACGTATTTTATTATGGGCCTATATTGCCATTCCATTGCAGTATTACTGGGTTGCTACCAACTGGTATGGCATGTTTCTTATCTTTATTCCTATTTACGTGTTCTTATTTCTGCCAATGCGTGCGGTATTTATTGGAGAAACCAAAGAGTTCATTCGTTCCTTAGGGACTATTCACTGGGCGGTCATGCTATCGGTATTATGTGTTAGCCATATTGCATACCTGTTACAACTTCCCGTTAAAAATGAGCAAGCGGGGGCATTGGGGTTAGTTTTATTTTTAATTTTTATTACCCAGTTTAACGATGTATGCCAATACATTTGGGGGAAAACCTTAGGTAAACATAAAATTATTCCTAAAGTCAGCCCTAAAAAAACATGGGAAGGATTTATTGGTGGAGTAATAACCGTCACCCTTATCTCTGGTTTTGTTGCGCCTTACTTAACGCCATTAACTATGGTCGAAGGTTTTGTTGCTGGCACATTAATCGCAATCAGCGGATTTGTAGGTGACGTGGTTATTTCGTCGGTTAAACGAGATCTCGCTATTAAAGACAGTGGGACGTTAATTCCAGGGCATGGAGGGTTATTGGATAGAATAGATAGCCTGATTTATACCGCGCCATTATTTTTCCATTTTCTTTATTATTTACATTATTAACTAGTATCAGGTTAGTAATCGGTATCAGGCGATGGTAGCCCAAATACATATTACTGTTCATAAAACAAACGTGCTCAAAAATAACAAAGTAGGATTTAATAAGGATTGTTAATGAATCGATTTTTAAAAATATTATTTTTTGCATTATTGGTTAAACCGATGGTTTTGCTGGGTTTAGGCTTAAATGTGTTTTTTAAAGCTAAGTTGCCTAAACAGGGTCCTGCGATTGTTGTTGCAAATCACAACAGCCATTTAGATACTCTCGTTTTGATGAGCTTATACCCATTAAGTCAAATCCATAAAATAAGACCCGTTGCTGCCGCCGATTATTTCCTAAAAAATAAACTACTTGCTTGGTTTTCATTGAATATTATTGGCATTATTCCAATGCAACGTAAACATATACGCGATACCTCTGCATTATTTGCACAGTGCCATCGAGCATTAGATGACGGAGATATTTTGCTTTTATTTCCGGAAGGTTCTCGTGGTAAGCCAGAACAGCTTAGTGATTTAAAACGCGGCGTACACCACTTAATTAAAAGCAGAAAAACACTAAAAGTAGTGCCTGTAATGATGCATGGCTTAGGTAAAGCGTTACCTAAAGGCGAAATGATTTTTGTGCCATTTAACTGTGATGTCGTGGTGGGCGATGCTATTCCGTTTAATGCCGATGCAAAATGTTATATTGACTCCGTTAGCAATGCGTTAAATCAGCTATTAGCGTTGTGTATGACGCGTCAATCCGTTGTAAAAGATGATTTAGAATAACATTTATCGCGCTAATTATTTCAACGTAGTAATTGCAGTAATGATAAAAAGGCAGTTGTTAACACTATCGTCAGCCTTTGAATTAAAAGTGTATTAAATCAATCGTTAATTCAAAGCTTATACAAAATAGTCAACCATAATGTAATGTTTTCACTTAGCACTATTTATTGTTCTATCATTTTAAAAAGGATTTTTTAATGGGAATGTCGACAAGATTAGACTTATTTATTGATGTTATTCAACACGGGTCCTTCGCAAAAGCCGCTGGTATAAGGAACATTGACCGCTCCGCATTATCGAAACAGATAAAGTTATTAGAAGATGACCTTGGTGTACGTTTATTAAATCGTTCCACGCGCTCGGTTTCACTGACAGATGCCGGCAAGGAGATATTTAAACAAGCTGAAGCTATGAGAGAATTATTGGCCGATACCCAACGCCTAGCCGATTCCTTTCATTCTGAGCCTAAAGGATTACTGCGAATTACCTGCCCAACCTTATTTGGTAAAATGTACATTCAAAAGGCAGTAACACTGTTTATGGCCAAGTATCCACAGACTCATATTAAATTAGTATTTGACGATAAACGCTCGGATATTATTGGTGAGCGTTTTGATATTGCTTTTCGCATCGGTCCGGCTCGAGATTCAAACTTAATTGCACGCAAGATAGCGGGAGCTCAATTCGCAATACTGGCTTCTGAAAGCTTTATTGAAAAATATGGTGAACCGAAAACACCTGAAGATCTTGTTAAACTACCTGCGATTATCTATTCCAACGGTGAGAATACATTTAATAAATTAACGCTTTCAGAAAAACCTGGCAGTGATCAAATGCGCAGTCATAATATGGTAGGGCGCCTCGAGGTCAATGAAATAAGCGTTATCATTGATGCATTGCAAGCTGGGTTGGGTTATTCACAACGCGGTTTATTTACCTTAGATAAAAATATTAAAGAGCTAGGGTTAGTACCGTTACTAACAAATTATAAACTGGAGGCAAGGGATTGGGGGGTTTACGCTGTTTATCCCCACAGAAACCAAACGTCTCTGGTGAAATTATTTATTGAAATCGTAAAGGAGTTAGTTGGTTCTCCACCGATATGGGACAGCTATATCGATAACTATGATCAAATCTATAAATAGACTAGATACAGAAGTAGGTTAGATACAGAAATAAACAAAAAATGCCGCTAACTATGTAAGTTAGCGGCATTTTAGGTGATGAACCTTTTCCTATCGTCAAAACTATAAGTTAAAACGATAAGTTAAATTAGTTTTGTGTTTTGAT
>NZ_JALAAB010000034.1:0-8639 GCF_037546705.1 Vibrio sp. 2-Bac 85
GACTTGATACAACTGTTTATTTCGTTCTGATTTTGCTCTGCATAGTCTTGCAAGATCTGCTTGATTGCTTGCAAATTCTTGTGGTTTTCTTGCTGTATAGATTGCTTGATCTGCAGCGACTCGCTCTGCATAGTTTCCGCTAAATTCGAAAGCTTCTTCATAGATGGCACCTTTTAGTTTTATATTTTTTCCGCCATTTGGATCTTTAATTGAAATGGTATTTTTATGTTTTCTGGTAATCGTAAACCCTGCACTTTCCAATGATCTGACTACGTCAGACCTTTTCTTTACCAGCCCTGATTCAATCTGGTTTAATAGTGCGTTTGAAATTTGGGAAATTTGTTTTTTTTTCTCGAAAGGTAAGTTCGTTACATTCAAGTCCATGGCAGAACGCTTATTTTCTGGCGCATCGGGATCATGTAAATGTAACATGGTATTAATACATCTTTTCCAGACATCAAGGCGCTTACAATCAATAGGGTGATAGTATGGCTGCAACCTTTTTCCTGTCGTTAGCTCGACACAAGGCACAACAAAATTAAGCTCTAAACGATCCTTATCTTTGTGCTCTACCCATAAAATGGAATACTGATTTTTATCAAGACCAGGGAGCAATACCTTTTCAAATTCCGCCATGATTTTATCTTTGTTGGCTTTTGAAAGGTCACGCTCTTCAAAAGATAAGCACCCACTTTTATATTTCTGTTTAAAGTCGCATGAGTTAATTAAGTTTATGACTGAGTCACAATCCCCTTGATCCAGCGTCGCCCCCTCTCTTTTACGGTCTTTTCCTAAAAGATAATCAACTGGGCCATTACCACCACCGGTGCCTCGATTAAAAAATTTAACGATCATGATCGATCCTATTCTGCTCTTTTATAAGCTCAATATTTTCAGCCATCGATTGAAGAATCGAAATAACTTTTACTTTATCAATAGGGTTAAAATCTTTTGAATTTAAGTGTCGGGCAATCTGATTGATGTTGTTGCCAATACCAGATAATTGGTACAAAAGTTGTGGATCTATATTTGGATAATTAGGCTTTCTTTTTGGCTTTTGAGCAAGGCAAGTTTCACGCATCCAAACAGCTAATTCAGATCCTCCACAACGAGCCAAAAGATCTGATTTTTCAGAATCGGAAACACGTATAGATATTTTCTTTTCTCTCTTTTCTGACTTAGTCATAACTGTCATATTCTTAATAAAGGTTTGGTCATTTAGGGGTTTGGGGGCTCCCCAACCAGCAAAGAGGGATAGGTGCGAAGCGCCCCCTCTATGTCTGCTGGCTTTTTACTTCGTAAAAAGAAACCCATTCAATCTTAAACCTGTTAAAAAAATATGCAAGAAAGGTTGATATGACTTAGTCAGAAATAGATTCCATGGTATAATGACTGAGTCATATACAAGGAGATAGCAAATGAAAATTATTGATGATGAACAGTTTTTTGAATACCAATCTGAATGGTTTAAAACACAATTTAAAAAAGGTGACTCAAGTGGTGTATGGATTGATTTTAAAGGCGTTGAACATGCGTTTAAAATGGATCGATATGGGTCTATGTTTGGGGACGTAACACACATTAGAAAAATGCTTAATGAAGTCGGTTTAAAACGTTTAAATAATGCCATCTCAGCCCGTAGAAAAAGAATTAACCAAACAAATAAAAAGTCTGTTCAGCTAACATTGGATAAGAACGTAGCATCAAAGCTTAAACTCATGGCGGAAACCAAAGGGATGACTCAGTCAGAAATAATAGAGGGAATGATCACTGGTGAAATTCAAATGGATTTATTCAAATAGAGTCAGTCTAATGAATGACCTTGGGGTAGTCGCTCAAGTTAGAGGACTTATGACTACGTCATATCAAGGAATAACCTGGGGAAAACAAAAAGACGTTTACCACAAGTTATTTCCCTTAGTCCTCCAACTCACTCCTTAAGCCGGTAGCCCTCTATTTGGGGTCTAAAAGAAAAAGAGTAATGCCGGCTAACGCGCTTAAATATTTGTTTTCGGCTACGCCGACCCCTACCCATATAAGGACATTTTTATTCTTTTTATCGAGTAGCGAATCACATTGTTTCGTGTGTTTTCGTTAGCCCTACGTGCCATCAGATACGCTCAAAAGCGCCCCTCTCCGTCGATGACAATCAATTAGGTATATCTATCAGGATTTCTGATAAACCCGCTTCAATGCGGTTCATTAGGCTTTTCTAGGGCTATAAGTGGCTATGCTTATAACCTGCCGTATTACGTCGTTTTCTAATTGATCCGTTACGCCAGTATTCGAGAATCCCTTGATTACTGGTGGATGCATTTAATAACGTCCAAGATAGGATTTTTAGGTCCACATCATGATTCCAAACGAAATATAGGCAGATACAGTTTGATTTTTTCAGGGGAATGTTTAAAATTGCGGTAAGTTCTTAGTTTACCTAGTCCCCTAAAGACTCTGTAAATGCCGAAATAACCGCGCGTCAACGCGGTTTTTTCACATCTGGCGTTTAGAGTATTCTGTAAAGCGCTAAAAATGAAGCTCTTTCTCTAAAAAAATTCTATTTTTAAAACCTCACTCTCCCCCAAAAAAATAATCTAATAAAAATCCTGTCGCTTACAGCACGGGACTGACGTTATATAAATATTAAATAATAATTATGTTAGAACCATAAAATTACAGTGTAACTATTCATGGGTCCTTAATTTAAAATCTGCGGGTAATTGGGCTGAAAAATTCAAAGTAGGCGATCTCAGGGGCTAAAAAAAACCACCATTTGGTAGCTTTTTTCTTTCGTAAAACGGGTGTTATGGTAAATAAGTCACATAAAATAATTATTTACCATAGTTTCATAATTTTTGATTGCCATAAGGCTGTTCTCGGGTAGACAAGTTCCATAACATATCAATATCATATAAGTAATGCTCTGCTAAGAGCTTTAAATTGCTATTAGTTATAAACAAACGAATGGTGTCATTATTGCTTCTTTCTGTAAAAGCAAAAGTATCTTCAGATAACTTAACGAAAAAAGACTCACTAAGATTCAATGTCTTTTCTTTAAATGGTAATTCATAGGTTAATGATTTTCCAGAGGATAAATCTACACTCCACAATTTACTATTTGTAAGTAAGAAATATAACTTTCCATTTGATTCAACGACTAGGTTCCTTAGGTGTTCTGAAGGAAGTGTAGCTACTTCAGAAACTTTACCATGCTCCAATCTGTACAAACGGCTAGATTTAAGTTTCGTAGGAGTATTTTCAAATTTATGCTCTGTTGTTGCTAAATAAACCTGATGATTACTCGTCACCACAAAGGTAGGAAACATCCAATGAATAGGCTCATTATTTAATCTTTCAATTTTGTAAGATTTCAAGTTAATTCTAAATACATCACTCTTATGAGAAATCGTATAAAGAAAATCACCTACTACTTTAAATGCTTTAACAGTCCCAATTGGAAGACGTTTTTCTACTTTTAAGCTAGATAAATCGACTATAACTATGTTGCTGTACATCTCATCTGGTTGGAAAACAGATGGAAAAGTTTGTGAATTATTTCCATCATTAAAAACTAAGTTAGTGTTAAATATAATTTTTTCTTTATAAAAATCAAAATAAGTAACACCATCACGAGTATCCTCCAAAAATTTTTTTTGGAGGCCATTTAACTGAATTCCGCTTTTTGGTCGAAACATAGAAGGAGTGATACCGAGAGAAGGCAATAATTGTTGAGTATGAATAAACCCAACATCGAAAGGGATCATCGATACTTGAGGGAACCATGCCCCTCTGATCTCTATATTATTTTTTCGTTCAATTAAACGAGTACCATCAAATGTGACATGTATATATTTATTGAAAGCATTGACAATAATGTCTCCTGCTTTGCTATCTGATGGTGAAATCGCTTTGACAGAAAAAGAAGTTAATACTATTAGTATCATTATTAAAAATTTCATGTCGACTCTACTATTTTTAATAATCTAAAATTATTTACCATAAAAACCTCTTCTGAATATTGCATTCGGGTGATTATAAATATCCTCAGGCATAACATAAAGACCGCCACCGAACTCAACTTTTCGACCTTCTTCTGATAGCCATTCGTTATCTTTAAATGCATAACGCAACGCATTCCACACTAATTTACTACAATACTGAGTAGAATGGTCTTTTAAGAGCCCAAAACCATATGGAGTATTGAGCTGAAGCCTTAAATATAAATTTATTTTACTTGTTATTTCTTGGTATGCGGCCATCGAACTAGCCGGTCCTGAAGGTTTTTTTAGCTGCCAACTAAAACCCACTTGATTTAAAGTTTTATATTGTTTCCACCAGGATAAATCAACTATTGAAACTCCTTTACTATCAGGAAAAGCATGAAATATCTTTCCTTCTGAATACATACCGACATGGTTCCATTCCCCCTGAATATTGGGAATGATTCCTTTTGATGAGCTAGGACTTTTAGCAAAGAACATATCTCCTTGGTTCCAAACCATATTAAAGTTATGTACATAATTTTTAGGACTAGATCGTGACAAACTGAAATCATTGTAAGTAATTTCTTCCGATTGGCTTGGGGAGAGTTGCCAGTTACTAGGCAAATAATTGATTTTTTTTCGAAATTATTTTTTTCCTCATGTTTTGTTTCTGCATTTCTCTATTCGTAAACACGTGACCTGAATTGTCCATCATTGTTTCTTGATTTAATATATTTACACTATCTTGAGGTTGAGTTTGAGGCTTTCTAAAGTGGCTTCTAGCAACTTCGAATTCAAGATTTCCATTGACGTATGCCTCTTCATTGATTAAAGAAACATCATTTATTAGCGAGCGCAACATCTCCAATTCATGATCAAGTTTTTTATAACTACCATTTTTATGTAAATTAATGAGTGAGGGTAAATATTTATCTACTTCTTGGATTAGCTCAACATTAAAGTTTGGACTATTTTGATAAATGTCATCGGTAAGGTTATTTACAAGTTCGGAGGAGTTATATAACAAATTATAATCTATTTCTTCTGCCAAGACAGAATAGTGTAGGAAATAAAAGGGTAGTAACGTGATTAAAGACATACATTTTTTCATTTTAAACTCCTTTTTTATGATATAAATTTGACTGCTAATGAGTTTAAACAAAAAAAACCGGTTACAACCTAAATGTATATATAAGTAATTAATCATCCAAACCTTGTGATGTAACATCCACAAAATATCACTTATGTTAAATCGGTACTTTCAGCCCCCAAAAAAGGCTTCCAGTGTAGAGCTGTGGGATGTTTTTATAAGCCCCTCTTACGGATTGTCTTTCTATTGGATAGAGCAGCTCAGATCACTGCTATGGGGTTATTTGATTATTAAACAGGGGGGTAAATACAACAAAGGCCACCATTTGGTAGCCTTCGGCAATTATTACTTCTAATATTAAACGTTAAAACCAACGTGCTTCCCTGTTGGAAGTTCAATATCAATACTCATCCGCCCTCCCATCGCCTCAACGTAACGCTTAATAGTAGAAAGCTTCACGTCATTTCCTCTTTGCTCAATAGCAACAACAGAGGGCTGACTAATCCCCATAGTTTTAGCTAATTCTGATTGAGTAAATTCAAGCTCCTCACGAAGGGATTGGAGCTTTACCTCCAGCAACATTTCGTTTGCCATCTCGGTAATACGTACCTGGCTCTCTTGGGTTCGAGCTGCCATCATGTCATTTAATTTTCTTGCCATAATTACTTCTCCAGATCCGCAAGGTGCTTAGAAAACTCTTTATCTGCAATAGGGATCATCTGTTTGTAAAAACGTTTTTCGTTACCAACTTTATTGCCGGCACAAAGAACGATTGCTTGACGTCGAGGATCAAAAGCAAAGAAAGCTCTTAATGGTTCGCCTCTATGTTGAACTCTAAGCTCTTTCATATTTTTATGATTCGATGCATTAACTGTATCTACGAGTGGCCGCCCGACTCCGGGACCGCCGCTTTGTAGTGCGACTAAACCAGCTAACATTTTTTCTTGTACGTCATCCGGTTGAGAATCAAACCAATCATCAAAATGGTCTGTTGTAAGGACTGTCCACATTATAGAATTCTCTAATATAGATTATAGTCTATATATACTATCATAAAAAAGGCCAGTAAAAACTAGCTTTCATCTCTGTGTTTAACGGTTTTATGGTAAATGCATCCCTAAGATGCGTACTCAAAGGAAGTTAAGCAACTATCAATGAATGCACTTAAACGTACTGTACGATGCATGCACGAAATGCCACTTATGTAAAAATTTAATAGTTACACTGTAACTTTATGATTGCACCTTAATTTAAAATCTACGATGAAATGGTCGATAAAAATAAAAGTAGGAAACCTCGGGCGCTATAAAAACAAAAAGACCACCGATTAGGTAGTCTTTTTTCTTTCGTAAAACGGGGTATTATGGTAAATAAGGAGTAACCGTCACTTATTATCTGTAATTTTATTCTAACAAGCAGTACCGCTAATAGATGAACCATATGGAATGCCTAAATATGTCATATATACACTTGAGGCAGCACTCCCAGTCGAGATTGTTGTTGAGTCCATAAATTTACGATCATGCCATCGCTCATTAGTTCCCCAATATCTAGCCCACGAATTGACATCAGTACTCCCCTTAACTTTTATGGTTATAGTGTAAGTAGTATAACCAATATGACTAACCACTGGCACAGGTACGCTCCATTTAAAAGGAGGAGCATACCCAGAGAATCGCGTACATGTTGAAGCGCGAGTCATAGAGGTAGTAGATTCTTCAAGTAAAACTTCATTTTTAAAAGGGATTGTAGGTTTTTCATATGAAGACCCATCCTCATCGTAGTTTATTTGTTGAAAATAACATTCATCTCCAGGTAAACTTCCTACTGGTACATCTGGAACCACGTTTGGATCTGTAAATAACATAGCTTGAGAACAATCTTTTATAATTGTATTTCCATGTCTATCTATACTTTCATATTCTCCTTTAGTTATATAAACATTTCCATCCTGACTATAAATTTTTCCAGTTACTTCATCTTTATAAAAAGAAGATGTGTCAACAGTAATTGGATCTCCATTCATATCATAAGCATTTTCAGAGAAAACTGAATTAGTAAGGAACATTGAGGGTAAAACAGCCAAAATAAATATTTTTTTCATCTAAAGACCACCTGAAAATAAAAAAACAATAAAATAAAATTAACATATAAAAAAGATTAAAAAAAACAACTTGTATGTAAATAAAACAACAATAATGAGATGTGAGTTTTATTGAGTATTTTATTATCAGCAATATATTCATGGTAATATTTCTTAACTCATTATAAATAATAGGCTTTCAATGTAATGTTAATAACAATCGCAGTTTTTTTATTTCCACTTGAAGCTTATATAAATAAATCAAAACTAGAAAATGAAGGCATTCCTGTATTTTTAACAAATGAACATACTATAAATATGCAGTGGTTATATTCAAATGCTTTGGGTGGTGTTGGTTTACAAGTTCCGAACGAATTTTTAGAGATCGCTAAAGCTATATTAAATGAAGACAGAACTATTGATTTAATTGAACAACAAGGGAATGATATATTTCAATGCCCCATTTGTGGAAGTGAAGATACGATAGTTCATCAAACAGGTCGCCTCGGTGCATTTTTCACATTTATTTTGGTTGGATCTCCCTTGTGGCGAATAAAAAATAGAATGAAATGCAATAGGTGTGGTTTTATTTCAAACTAATATTATTTGTTAGCCAAAACGTAGGGGACCTATAACGTTATGCATGAAATGACTGTTATGTTAAATAGTGGTTTTAGCACCTAAAAACAAAGACCTCACAAAAAAACGACCTCCAAAACGGCATTCTAAGCACTTTAAAATGAACATTTAAGCCATTACAAGCCGAGTTTATTTTTACTTTTAGGAGCCTGTTTTAGCCCTTAAAATTGATTTTTCTGTTTCACCTCAATGTGGGCCTGAAAGGATTGTTTTCGACCTTTTTATCCAGCTTCAACTCCCTTTCTTCTTCTCTAATAAAACGTTTAACTGTATCGCTAAATCGGTGAGATGCCCTGTCAATCTCTTCACTGACTGAGTCAGATTTTTGTTTTCCTGCTGTAAAGCCTCGCAAAACTTCTGTTGCTCTAACGAGCGATTGACCAAACTCTCTGAAGTATTCTTGAAATCTTGAAACATGATCTCTTGATTTTTTGATAGCTCGGTTAATGCTTCCAGTAGGTGTTTCTCTAGCTCTGTCATTTAATATCCCTCTGGTACCATCCACGGGTAAACCCCGTCCGTTCCGTATGTCGTCTGCTCCAGATCTATTTTGATGCACAATTGATTCTGATCCCCACAGGTCGTTATTTGAAGATTCCCTCCCTTGCTCTCCAACTCTTGAATTACTGCTTGTTGCGCTATTATATCCTCTCCCATTTTCCACGATATCCCGCTCATCCCCGCCGTGAATACCAGCATGATTGAGAGTATTGCACCGCTGAATTTCAGCGTCTTGGAGACGCGATAGTTGGTTACTGAGTCGATGCTTTTCTTCGCTTCTTTCTCTAGCTTGCTGAATGATCCCTTGTAGTTGATGTCGAGCTGTTTCTGACTTTGTTGCAGGGAC
>NZ_JALAAB010000035.1:0-7939 GCF_037546705.1 Vibrio sp. 2-Bac 85
ACCTTTGGTGGTGATGTCCTGCTGAGCAGGGGATAAATAAAGCGCCACTTAGTGGCCATCCTTCAGTGCGATAGATAGGGGCGAGTGATGCGACAGCATCGTTTTATGAGCGGGCTAAGCTCTGCGTGCCCTGGTGATATCGCTTGGCGATGGGTCATGAGCAATGTTCACCCATCGCCAATCTTGCATCATATTCAGAAAAATCCCTGTTGGCTGACGTCAGCAGGGATTTTTTCGTTTAGGGCTTTTTTAGTGCTCTCCTTCAGTGTGACTGCATCGTATTATGAGCGGACTAGGCTTCGCGACGACTTTCCATTGCGAAGCTTGCATAGTATTCAGATCAATCCCTGTTGATTTACGTTAGCAAATATTTATCTGTTTGGAGGTTTTGATGTTGATACTTAAGTACAAAGGATAGAGATATATTTACCGATAGCATTATTTTATAGGAAGATGAGACCTGTTAAGTATTTCTATATGCTCTGTTTATAAGTTTTTTATTTTAGCATCTTAAAAATTGATGGCTTAACAAAACAGTTCACTAAGACTGCGGCAATTTTTTATCTGAAAGTGATCTGTTATACAGTTATACAACCAAAAAAATTATCACATAGCTTGGTTAAACGACACCTACCTTTAATAGTTATTTCAATGATCACTGTTAATTTTTTGTTTGCAAAATGTTAAGAGCACTACCATTCATTTGAGTGTATTTTTAAAGTTATTCCTCATTTAGCTGTCAATAGGCATGCCGGATTCAACATTAAAGGGCCCTACATTCTAATTAAACCTAGATCGCAGAATTATGCTTAATGATCTAGTTTGTTTAATTTAATCTAAATTGATCACAATTTATTAACTTATTAATAATATTTAAATGTGATGGACTTCGTTTTAAATGATTATAGAGATGAATAATGTTTGTTTTAAATGTATTTCGTATGTATTTTGAATGTGTTTTGTATTCTGAGTTAATAGATATTTTATGCTCTATTGAGTTTATTTGATAATGAGGTCTCAACTGGTTAATTAATTATTTTGTATCGTTACGATATAAATACCGTTTGATAAATGATGATAGCAATATCATTACTGAATGATTTACGAAGTTTGTTTTGCTTTTCATAAACATGAAAAAAAGACGAATTTGAGGTCGTTATAAACTCGAAGTTTGCTTTTTAAATTTTGTATTACATTGGTGCAATTGCTCTATCTAGTTGCTTAAATTAAGTAAAAGTTAATTTTTAATACTATTTATGTTTATTAGCTCTCTGAGTTAATAATATAAAAATTAAATTAATATATAAATAAAACAGTGAGTTATGTTTATTTTTCTCGTGTAGGTTAAATAAAAAATGAATTGGTGCAATTTATGCTACTAATTCAAAATGGATGTAAATCGTATTCATATTATAAGTGATTTGAATTCGAATTATTAATGTTGATCAATAAAGATAAGGACAATCTATGAAATCTATTTTTAAAATTGCAGCAATAACAGCTGCAGGCGTTATTTCTACTTCTGCTATATCTGCTACTCGATGGGACATGGCTACACCTTACGTTGATGCCACACACCATACTCAGAATATTCGTCAGTTTGCAGAGGATGTAAACGCAGCAACTAATGGAGACTTTGAAATCATCGTACATGCTGGCGCCTCTTTGATTAAACATAAAGAGATACCAAGAGCCGTTCGTACCCAACAAGTGCCGATGGGGGAAGTATTTATTGGGATATTAGGTAATGAAGATCCTATCTATAAACTTGATAACCTTCCTTTTTTAGCAACTAATTTTACTGATGCAAAAAAGTTATACGAAGTATCAAAACCACTTATTGAAGCAAAACTAAACAAAAATGGATTAATGTTATTGTATTCTGTGCCTTGGCCTCCTCAAGGTGTTTACAGTAAAGAGCCACTAACTAGTATTGATAGTTTTAAAGGTGCAAAACTACGTGCTTATAGTTCTACTCTATCCCGTTTAGCCGTTTTACTTGAAGCTTCCCCAACAACGGTTCAAACCGTTGAAATACCACAGGCATTTTCAACGGGTATTATCGATATGATGATCACATCACCCACTACCGGAGTAAGTAGCCAATCTTGGGACTACGTTGACAACTATACGGATGTACAAGCGTGGATCCCTAAAAATATGGTGATTGTTAATAAACGTTCATTCAAACGATTAGATAAATCGATGCAATCAGCATTGTTAACTGCCGCGGCTGACGCTGAAAAGCGTGGTTGGGAAATGGCGATCAATGAAACTGAAATTAAAAATAAGGAGTTAATGGAGCATGGAGTTAAAGTTGTAGATCCAAATCCTGAATTAATCAAAGCACTTACCGCTGTAGGTGATCAAATGTCACAAGAATGGGCTGAAGAGGCTGGTGCAGAAGGTAAAGCGCTTCTTGCTGAGTATCATTAGTAAATAACTGCTTCGGTAACGTTTTACTGATTAAACGTTACCGTTGTGACTATTTTTCCCATCCCTCAGAGAATGTTAGTTAAATACGCGTTTATATCCTGAGTAAAAATTAATCCCTATATTTTTTTATTGTTTACTGTAGGAGTATTCAACGATGAGAACTTTATTGAATCGAATATATTTAACTACCGGTGCATTATCGGGGCTGTGTATCATCGCTATCTGTTGCATTATTCTTGCACGTGTAATGGGGCGTTGGTTTGGTATTGAAGTGCCTTCTAGCGACGATTTTGCTGGCTTTTTACTTGCTGCATCTAGTTTTTTAGGGCTTGCCTATACGTTTCGTGAAGGTGGACATATTCGAGTGAGTTTATTCACCTCAAGATTACCACTTGCCCTTAACAAATGGGTTGAAAGAATTATTTTAAGTTTAGGCTGCGTTTTAATTCTTTATCTTACTTGGCAGCTTGCCTACTTTGTTTATGAATCTTATATATTTGATGAATTATCTTCCGGTTATGTACCTATCGAGCTTTGGCTTGTTCAGTTGCCTTTAGCTGTGGGCATGATTATTTTTTCTGTAGCAATTATTGATCAAACCTTTTGTCATCTTTTTTTTGGTGAAGAGTTACCAAAATCTGAAGAGGAAGCATTAGCTGAAAGTGCGCCGATTGATTTATCGCAAACTGACTCATTAAACAAAGGAGTGTAATTTATGAATGAGATAACTATCGGTTTTATATTAATAGGTATTTTATTTGCACTGTTAGCCAGTGGATTTTGGGTTGCTTTTACCCTGATTACGGTTTCTATTGCAGGTCTTATGATGCTTGGTAACGATAATTTTGGATTACTTTATACCACATCAACTTGGGGTGCTGTGTCCGATTGGTCATTAGCTGCATTACCGCTATTCATTTGGATGGGGGAAATACTCTTTAGAACACGTTTATCAAAAGATCTATTTGAAGGTTTAACACCTTGGCTTAGTAGAGTTCCAGGACGTTTATTGCACGTTAATATTTTAAGTTGTGGTATTTTTGCTGCTGTTTCTGGTTCATCTGCCGCAACGGCTGCCACCATTGGTAAAATGACTCTGCCGGAATTAAAACGTCAGGGATATGATGATAAAATGGCGATAGCGACTTTAGCCGGTTCAGGTACGTTAGGCTTACTTATTCCTCCTTCGATAATTTTAATCGTATATGGCGTCGCAGCAGAAGTATCTATTGGGCGTTTATTTATGGCAGGCGCCTTACCTGGATTGATGTTAGTGATCATGTTCATGGGATACACTGCTTATTGGTCATCAAAACATGGTGATGGTATTGCGCAACAAACCAAACAATATTCCTGGAAAGAAAAGTTTTCTTCATTATTACGTTTAATACCCGTTAGCGTACTTATCTTATTTATCATTGGTTCTATTTACGCAGGTTTAACAACGCCCACTGAAGCAGCTGCATTTGGTGTACTTGGATCTTTAGTATTAGCATTAGGTAGCGGTTCATTATCATTTAATAGCTTTACGGAAAGTTTAATGGGTGCGGTGAAAACATCATGCATGATTATCTTTATTCTTGCCGGAGCTGCTTTTTTAACAATGGCAATGGGCTTTATTGGCATACCAAGAATGCTAGCTGAAAATATAGCATTACTTAACTTGTCACCTTATACCTTGTTATTTTTACTGACTATTATGTTTGTTATTTTAGGCTGTTTTTTAGATGGTATTTCGGTTGTTGTACTCACCACTTCAGTCGTTCTTCCAATGGTTATTGAAGCAGGAATTGATCCTTTATGGTTTGGTATTTATATTGTTCTGGTTGTAGAAATGTCACAAATAACGCCACCAGTGGGATTCAATTTGTTTGTTATTCAAAGTTTAACAGGACGCGATATATTGTTCGTTGCTAAAGCAGCTCTGCCATTCTTTTTCTTATTGGTTGCTGCTGTATTTATTGTCACTGTATTTCCTGAAATTGTAACCTGGCTTCCAAATTCAATGTCGAAAGGATAAATATATGCCGAAACAAATAAACAAGCCAACATCAGAACACTTGCCTATTTTGTCCTCTTCTCATTTAGTAGGTGAAAATGGGCTTGCATTAAGTGAATTTGAATATGGATTAACCATGGTACACAACGCATTTCAACGTTGGACACATTTATGTAGTAATGCTTGCGATCAGAACCTGAGTTCTTTGGATATTTTAGTGATTCATAATGTTTATCACAGAAAGAAACCTAAGAGGATCACTGATGTAGCATTTACCCTAAATGTTGACGATACACATAACGTCTCATATTCAATAAGAAAAATGGTAAAAAGTGGCATGCTTCAACATGAAAAAAGAGGCAAAGAAACATTTTACAGTGTGACGGATGAAGGTGAAGCCTTTTGCTTAGAGTATGCAAAAATTAGAGAAAAATGCTTAGTGCAAGCCTTAGAGCACATGTCTATCGACGACTCATTAGGCGAAACGGCTAAATTGATGAGAACGCTATCTGGTTTATACGCACAGGCGTCTCGAGCTGCAAGCTCTTTATAATCGGTAGTAAGTATTACTGATAGTTAATCGATGACTTCAATTCAAATTTATTCAGGGGAATATAAATGCTTATTAATTGTGATATGGGTGAAAGTTTTGGTATCTGGAAGTTAGGTCAGGACGAACAGATCATGCCTTTCGTTGATATGGCGAATATAGCATGTGGTATGCATGCTTCAGATCCAAGTGTTATGTTACGAACAGTTCGTTGTGCAAAAGAACACGGTGTTCGTATTGGCGCACATCCTGGTTATGCTGATTTACAAGGTTTTGGTCGTCGTTTTATTGAAATGCCATTGACTGATTTACAAGCGTTATTTATTTACCAGTTAGGCGCATTGCAGGGAATTTGCAAGAGTGAAAATACCGAATTAAGTTATGTTAAGCCGCATGGTGCTCTTTATAATGCAATGATGAAGTCTGACGATATTTTTGTTGCTTTATTACAAGTACTTGCTAAATATGATGCAAAATTACCATTAATGGTGATGGCAGTTCCTGATTTTGCGCGTTATCAAAAATTTGCCTCTGAATACGGTATTACATTACTTTTTGAGGCCTTTGTTGACCGCACTTATCAAACAGATGGACGCTTAACGCCAAGAACTGAAGCTAATGCATGCCATACGGATTTAGAAGATATTTGTGATCAAGCCGTTCGTTTATTTAAGGAACAATGCGTAATAAGTAATGATGGAACAAGGGTCAGTATTAAAGCAGATACCTTATGTATTCATGGTGATGGTGCATTAGCGGCTGAGATAGCAGGGGTTTTAAAAGTGAGATTGGCAGCATGCAAGTAAATCTTGTTAATGAAAATAGTGTCATTATCTACTTCTCCGATATCGTTTGCGCTGAAACAACCGATAAAATTACTCATGCTTGTCAGTTATTCAGATCTGAACTTAGCGATACGCTTTCAGATATAGTGCCGTCTTATACTTCTATTCTACTTAGTTGTAATTTGCGTAAAACCGGATTACAAAATTTTGTAATTAATATACGTCGAATACTAAACGAATTAGATAATGTTGGCCTTACTAATCTGGCACGTAATAAAATTGTACTGCCTGTTTATTATGGACAAGAAGTCGCACTTGACCATCGAGATGTCAGCTTACATACAGGTTTAGCATTTTCTGAAATCGTTAAACTACATACAGAAGAATGCTACCGAGTATTTGCAATCGGCTTTACCCCTGGTTTTGCATTCTTAGGCAATACCCCAAAGGAAATGACAATACCTCGTAAGGCAAGCCCAAGGCTTAATGTTCCTAAAGGTAGCGTTGCGATAGCGGATAGGCAAACAGCTATTTATCCTAGTCAATCACCAGGAGGTTGGCAGGTGATAGGCCGCACACCAGTAGATTTACTAGATGACTCAGAAGAGTGCCTAAGTAAATTTGCAATGGGCGATGAAGTACATTTTGAATCTATCGATAAACAAACCTTTTTGGCAATGGGCGGCCAACTGTAAATAAAGAGGGTAAAAAATATGGCATTAGATATCATTCAAGCAGGGCCGTTAAGTTTATTGCAAGATCTTGGCCGCTATGGCTATCAAGATGTAGGTGTTACTCCAGGTGGAGCAATGGATACCCATGCCTTCCACTGGGCTAATCAATTATTAAATAACCCAGCGAATGCTGCACAAATTGAAATCACCATGGGGCCATTTAAAGCTTGCTTTAAACAATCAACTAGTTTTTCATTATGTGGAGCAGATGTTGTTGTATCGTTAAATGGAAATAAAATTACAACTTGGAGCTCTTGTCAAGCAAAAGCAGGAGATATATTAGAAATTGGCTATCCAAAACAAGGATTACGTAGTTACCTTGCTGTGAGTGGTGGTTTTACTAGCCCTAAAACTTTTGGCAGCATTAGTACTGTGATAAGAAATAAGTTAGGTGGATTAAGCAAAAAAGGCAGCAAACTAGCCAATGGCGATATATTACCTTTTATAGCACAGGTTCAACTCCATTCACGCAAAGTCCCTCAACAATTTATTCCTGAATACAAAGACATCATTAATATAGGTGTATTAACAACATATCAATTCCACCAATTTAGCGAAGAAGCAAAAAAAACATTTTTTAATGAACTGTATACGGTAACCCCAGAGATTGACCGCATGGGTTATCGATTGAAAGGCAAACCTATTGAATTTGCCGAGCAGAGCTTCGTTTCTGAAGGTATTGCGTTGGGAGCTATTCAAATTCCAGCTAATGGCCAACCTATTATATTAATGCGTGACAGACAAACAATTGGTGGATATCCCAAAATGGGATGTGTTTGTAACAGAGACTTAAATATTCTTGCGCAAGCAACACCAGGTACTCAAATTCGTTTTTTTGAACAAGATTTATATGAAGCAGAAGCTGAGCTTCATCAAGAACAGCATTATTTCTTTAAAGGGAACGGTGATGGTAACGATTGATATTTAACTGGCCGCTTTTTCTACCAATTCAAGTTATGCACTTATAATCTGAATCCAAGTTGCTTCATTTCTTTAAAAAATTTAGTTATTAAATAAAGTAGCGAATTCAACATTAAAGTAATGTCTTCTTAGATTGTTGCGGTCAATATAGAATATTTTGTAAATATAAATGAAATGAATAACATTATAGAAGAAGTAACATGCCTAATTCCAAGCATAAACGTCACATTTTTGAGTGAAATATCCACACTTTGTTGGTTAATTAATCACTCAGTCATTTAATTGAAATAAACACTATAAAACGCTTGCGAATAGTTTCGCGATCCCTATAATACGCCGCACAAACACGGGATGTAGCGCAAGTTACTGACCAAGTCAGAACCAACAAACTCAGCGAGTTTGAGCCAACAAAAACTTTTAAAGTAATTTAAAATAACATGTTGACAAGGTTCAAGGTTAGCGTAATATACGCCGCCTAGCCGCAAGGCACGCTCTTTAACAATTTAATCAAACA
>NZ_JALAAB010000036.1:0-7133 GCF_037546705.1 Vibrio sp. 2-Bac 85
GCGACGAACACAACGTGAAATACAGTGGTAATAAGGGGTATCCGATAACGAGACTTGTGATTGGCGAGACTGTGTCATAACAACTACCTCCGAGCATGTAAAACTACATGATCAAAAGATAGATTGATAATGACTATTAATCAAAGTTTATGGCTGTCCACTAGTTTTCTGGCTCTAGTTTTCTATCGGCTCTTTGCATTATCTCAATCTACAAATTAAACTAGATAGATGGAAACTTACAGATAAGCATTCACGTTGTTTTACAATCAGTAAGGCCAATGATAAAAAATTAGGATTGGTATTTAGATACTACCTATCAAACCTTGAACCACACTTAATTTCCTCATCGAAAACTTCAATTTCTTTAGCTTTTCTAGTTAACCAATCAGAAAAAATACTCAATGATTGAATTTCGGGTAAAGCCGGATTTTTCAGCAACTGATAACTACAAGGGTTTTTTAACTTAGCTTCTGTTAATTGTAGTAACTTTCCTTCTTTGAGCGAATCCATCACTAAAGACGTTCTCCCAAGTGCAATTCCATGGCCCAATTCAGCCAACTGTAGAGTAATATTAGATTGTGAAGAACGATTAATTCCATTTTCTAGTAATTTTATGCCACTGTTTATAGACCAGTATTTCCACATGCAACCATATTGCTGTGGCGTAGGGCTTTGATCGCCCAATAAAGGTAGATTTGGTAGTTTCTCAAGGAACTCTTTTGAAAGTGCTTTTACCCCATGTATTCTCGCGAAATCCGGTGAACATACAGGGAAAATGGACTCGGTAAAAATTGCGCTACTGTCGCTATTTTTTTTCAAATCTGATGCATAATCCATTCCTGCATGTGCTTGATGCGACGAAAAATCAGTAGGGTTGGTAATGGCATTAATTGACACCTGAATATTCGGAAATTCTGCATGAAAATCCATCAACCTCGGGAATAACCAACGTATAGCAAAGCCCGGCTGAACGGAAACTATAAGGCTTTTCGACTGGTGTTTATTGCGTTCATAAGCAATTATTTCATCAATAGCGCCCAACCCCATTCTGACATGATTAATTAGTGCCAACCCTGAAGGTGTTATGAAAATACCTCGGCCTGAACGAGTAAATACAGGAAATCCAACCCGAGTTTCCAGTGCTTTAATATGCTGACTAATTGCGCCTTGCGATACACCCAACTCATTAGCTGCTTTAGTAAAACTATCCATACGGCAAACCATATCAAAAATTTTTAGTGACTGTAACGAAGGGATTCTAAACATTTGAGAACTCTACTCATTAGCTATAACTAATGTATAGATTAGCAAGTTTGGATAGGAGGTTCAAAGATAATTTGTTAAATTTATGTTGCATATTAAAAGTCAGTTTATTTTATAACTATAGGATTAGCTAAAGAACTCATTAACATTTTGCTTATTAATATTGCACACATAATGTGATTTAGGCTTATTTGAATCAACATATATTACTACAATAATTTCAGGAGAAATAAATGAGTAAAGGATTACACACCCCTAGCTTCCAACAATCATTGATCACCTTTACCGCTATTGTTAGCGTCATTGGTATTGGTTTATTTTACCTTAAAGTAAGCTTGCATAGCTTAATGCTCATTTGTTTGGTCATCGCAGCTACTAGCGCTTGGTTTCTCACTCGTTCAGGTTTCGGTATTATTCGTGATGCAATGAATTCTGGCATTCAAAAAGCACTTTCAGCTGTCTATATTTTTATGTTGATCGGCGTTTTAATTGCAGCATTCATCCAAAGCGGTACTGTCAGTACCCTCATTTACTATGGTATTGAGTTCATCTCTCCAACCCTATTCCTCCCTGCCGGTTTAATACTCTGTAGCTTTATGTCAATCGCGACTGGGACGAGTTGGGGGACGGTAGGTACTGCAGGTGTTGTCCTTATGGGTATCGGGGGGGCGATGGGCATGCCATTACCTCTAGTGGCTGGAATGGTTATCTCCGGTGCAACATTCGGTGACAAGATGTCCCCTGTATCTGATACAACTAACCTCGCAGCGATGTCGGCTGGTGTAGATCTTTACGATCACATCCGCAGTATGATGATGACAACCGTACCAATGTTTTTGCTCTCATTAGTTGCTTTCTACTATTTAGGCTCAGAGTACGCGGCTACAGCACTCCCAATAGAAAAATTAGAGGGGTTAAGTAATGGCTTAAATAGTACATTCACTATCAACATTTGGTGTTTATTACCTTTCGCTGTCATGCTTGTTCTGAGTGTATTGCGATTTGCACCTGAAACAGCAATGATGACAAGCGCTATCGTAGCGGTACTACTGGCAACCTTTATGCAAGGACAAGATTTTTCGACAATATTAAATGCTCTTTATAGTGGTGCTGAACCACATACCGGCGTTGAGCTGCTAGATAATTTACTCAGCAGAGGTGGGATATCCTCAATGATGTGGACTTTATCATTAGCGTTAATGGCTCTAGCACTTGGTGGGATTTTGGATGAGTTTGGTTTTTTACGCACTTTAATCTCAGGCTTATTGAAGAAAGTTAAGCACGCGGGTAGTCTTGTAACCACCACGATCCTTTCATGCTTTATTGGAAATATGAGTATGGGTGAAGCTTACATGTCTATCATTCTAGGTGGCCAACTATTCAAAGGAGCCTATGACAAACAAGGTATTAACCGCAATGTTCTTTCTCGTTCTCTTGAGGAAGGAGCAACCTTAACAACAGCATTGATCCCATGGACAACAGGCGGAGCCTTCTTCGCAACAACTCTGGGCGTAAGTGTCGTAGATTATGCGCCATGGGCACTGTTGAACTGGGGAAATCCCATACTAGCAATAATATTTGCGTATTCAGGTATAGCACTATTTAGTTCTAAAAAACCTGTAGTTACTACAGATTCACTAACCACAGCAAAGGCTTAAATTATGACACCTGAACAAGTACTGGTTAATTTTGATGTTCTCGAAAGCATTCGTGAACTTCCAGATGATCTTAAGAAAAATTTTTGGACATTAACTGTCAATCGTAAAGGCAACACTGAAGAAGCCTATATGCGCACAGAAAGTTATACCGGACATGTTGAGCCTGGTGTTCGATATACAATGGATATCACAGGGCTCATCAAAACTCCAGAAGCTCAAATAAATGTGCTTCCGAAGGCAACCACACCAAGGCATTGCATACTGGATGGCGAATGGGATGAGACAGTAGATCTCACTATCGAGGATGCTAATATTCTTGGTGGTAATGGCCGCTACTTGCTCTCTGAGGGTAATGAAGAACTCAATATACCTATCGCTGAATGCACTGCTGAAAATCTTGCTTTCTATGGAAGCCAATTACTAAAAATGGGTGATTCTACATATTTTGAAGCTGACGCAGCTCTGCCTGTTACAGTGACAGCCGTTGGAAAAGACTATGTTAATGAGTATTTACTTGATTCTAACCTAGGTGGTGGTGCATACCTTGAAACACATGACCGTCCACATTTTCATATGCCGCTTGATGATCAAGCGGGTGGCTATTTGATAGTAGGAAAAGAGAATGAAGACGGCCAAAAACTACTTTCAGCTTTTAAGGTACCATTTGGTTTTGGAGTACACATGGCGCCATGGGCAATTCATGCAGATTCATATTTGCTTGGACGCTACCTCGTTATTTATTCCGCTACACCTTCATTCTCAACAGTGATAGTGCGAAAAAAAAATGGTGAACTTGCTAGCATCACATTTAGTTAAATTAAAAAGTGAGTTCTAATGCTAGAAATCATCAAAAAAGACAAGAATAATTCTATTTATCGATGGAAGCTTGTCGCTTTTTGATCCTGTAATCGCTTTATATGTATTGATAGCGTAGTAACTATTACATTAAAAGATAAAATTTATATCGGCCTTACAAACATGTTAGGCCGATACAAATATTGTCAACTTATTTACTGTAGGTGAAAAATAAGGATGAAATCAGCCTTAACCTAATTTTTTTGGATACTACTAACCTGTACCCTGCACGAAAATGAACGCTATCGGAATATGAGATAATACTTGACTTTACTTAATAACGACTAAAAGTAGGTTATTTACCTATACGTGGCAAGTTAAAACACGTTAGACTTGACTATATTATTTGAATTGTAATTGAGATGAAAATGGTATCACTATTTATCTAAAGCACTTTGCGTCATTACTGGAAAACCCACCGTCATCCTATTTTGTTATTTCCTCGCATTGGCCAACCCCAGCAAGCATCGATACAGTGTACGCCCATGGATAAAGGCAGTGTTCAAAAAGCACTCAAAAAAGTGATGACTGAGTTGGGGATTAAAAAGAACATAAGCCCTCACTCTCTTCGCCATTGTTTTGCAACACACCTATTAGAGCAAGGAATGGATTTACGCTCACTACAAATATTATTAGGGCATAACAGTCTCAATACCACGGCCAAATACACACAACTCACTCGTCTCAAACAAAAAGATAATGTGCACGCACTTAATGTGTTAACCGATAACTTACCGATTCAATGGGAGACGTTATGAGTCAATTTATCACATTACTTGAACGTTACCATGAGCAACTAGCGTTGCAATATGGTGGATTGTTGAATCAAGATGTTCGCCGCGCTATCACTGATATGCTGCACTGTAAAAACGATGTTAATCGTACGACCCAATGGCATTGTGGCCATTTGTCAGCATGACCAACAACTCCTTGCATCCTGTGGGAATCGAAGTTGTCCGCAATGTTTGCATCAAACAACTTCAAATTGGTTAGCTAAACAGACCAATAAACTATTACCCGTACACTATTTTATGGTCACCTTTACCCTACCCTATCAATTGAGAGTGCTGGCTCGTCAACATCCCAAAGCACTGTATCAATTGATGTTACAAGTGACTGCGGGCATATTAAAAGACTTTGCCAAGCGAGAGAATAAAGGCAGTTTAGGATTTACCAGTGTATTGCACACGCATAATCGTCGTCGAGAATGCCACCCTCATGTGCATATCATTGTGCCCTGCGGACGTTACGATACGACAAAAAAACAATGGCACAAAAGTGATAAGCAATATCTGTTTAATGAATTTGCACTCGCTAAAGTATGGCGAGCAAGAGTCATTGATGCGATTAATCACAGCCCTGAGTTAACCATGCCTACAGACATCCCTAAAAAATGGGTGGTCGATTGCCGTAAGGTAGGATTTGGCACCTCTGCTTTTAAATACTTATCACGCTATCTATATCGTGGCGTGTTGCCCGACAAAGACATTATTAAGATCACCGAGGAAATGGTCACATTTAAGTATAAAGAAAGCAGCACTAATATGACTAAAAAACGTACCTTACCAGTGCTCAAATTCTTATGGTTAATTTTACAACACGTGTTACCAAAAGGTCTGCAGCGAGTTAGAGATTATGGTTTTTTAAGAGGTAATGCTAAACAACTGCGACTACAAATATTGCTGATATTGGGGAGTGATATAAGCACAATGACGACATCAGTAAAACGCAAACGTGCAGTTTGTGTTTGTCCCTGCTGTCACCATGAAATGCATTTTATAGGCTTAAATCGACTGAGAAACTAATGCGTGAAAACGTACGGTCTTAAACAAATCATCTACATAAATGAAAGATTAACAAGCCAGAGAGGTGAGATGGCATTCAACAACTAAAATATAACATACTGATATAATTGAGGTATCAATTGTATCCTAGCGAGACTCGCCTTAAAGAAAGTTAAATCATTGAGCCAGCCCAAAACCAATTCCACTATTTACTATATAAAGCAGAGAGCCTCGTTCGGGCTTGTCCAACACCCAGATAAGGTGTCGGCTGCGCGACACCTATCCTTGTTTGTTATGTTTATTTAACTAATGCGAGGCAAGTTAGAAAAATGGTTCGAATCTATATTTATTCGTTGAAAAACCCGTTCAGGGTATTCTTTTTTTAATAATTTAACTAAATTATTAATGTTATCAATTAGAGGCGTAGCTATTAACGGAAGGTTTTCCATTCTTTCATTAAAGTACCTTTTATTAGTTGGAATATCATTTTCAGTTTGTTTTTTTTGCCAACGGAATATTCCAGAAATATATCGATTATAATTTATTTTTGCATAACAAATCTCGGAGTATACTTCATTACTCATTCGCGATATAAATGTATACTCTTCAACTTTAAGATCTAAGAAGTAGTCTTCGACTTCGCCATCTAATAATAGATGAAAAATTTCACCCAATTTTACCGACTCTATAGCTTCTTTTTTAATAGAGTCACATACTGTAATTACGTAGCGAAGCTTAAATAGCAAAACAGTAGCTTCTTTAATTTCTTGTCGGATTATTTCATTATTCCTTAGGTATTGCTGCTGGATAACTGTTAAAATTGCAACGACAACACCAATAGATGATAGAAATATCCCAATTGAATTTAAACTGCTTATAAAGTTTAGGTTGGAATCATCAACAACGGCCAATACGACTCCCATTGCATAAAACCCAACTAATACGCAACTGATATGTACAATGTACTTCCCAATTTTTTCCAACATATAATGGCTTACTATTCCTAACACATAACGCCTCGTTAACCAGCGCGTAGGTTGGCGTTGTTTTTGCTTTTTGCAAAAACGATGACAGCCGTTATGCGTCTGCGTTTAACGACTTGTTATACTTACAATTCATAGAACACTATTCGTTGCATTCTCTTTTATTAAGTTCAATGCATCTTGGTGAACAGCACCAAGTAGAGTATCAGCAGTTCTACTACTATGTTCAGGATTAGCAGAAACTGAAATCTGAAACTCTAGCGCTTTACCTAAGTATTCCATTGATTCTTCGATAACTATTACATTGGAGCTTTGCCCATGTAGCTTGCATCGCAGTCGCATTAAATCCAAAGTTGCAAAAGCAAAACATATACTTTGCATTGATTGCGGTAATGCATCTCTTGAGGCATCAAGAGCATCAATAAAGCCCAGTCCTTTAATAAACCTTAAGTATTCAACATAACTTGATGATTGCATGCCCGATTCTTCTAGAGCTTTTTTTGCTCCAAAATCAACCCTACTTTTTCTAAAAAAACTAAACATCTATTTTCCTCGTGATTGAAATCGAAAATAATCATACTTGTAAGGCA
>NZ_JALAAB010000037.1:0-6287 GCF_037546705.1 Vibrio sp. 2-Bac 85
TTTTTAAGAGAGGACATAAATGCAGGGTTCTGTAATTGATTTTCTAAAACCAAGATTAGTTGATATCGAACAAATTTCAACAACTAGAGCTAAGGTGGTTCTTGAGCCACTAGAACGTGGTTTTGGCCACACTTTAGGTAATGCGCTTCGTCGTATTTTGTTATCGTCTATGCCAGGCACAGCGGTAACAGAAGTTGAAATTGATGGTGTACAACATGAGTACAGCACTAAAGAAGGCGTGCAAGAAGATATCCTAGAGATCCTTCTTAACCTTAAAGGTCTAGCTGTAAAACTTGAAGGTAAAAATGAGGTTTTAGTTAGTTTAACTAAATCTGGCGCTGGTCCTGTTACAGCAGGCGACATCATTCATGATGGTGACGTAGAGATAGTCAATCCAGAACACGTGATCTGTAATTTAACAGGCAACGCTGAAATCAGCATGCGTATTAAAATTGAATCAGGTCGCGGTTACGTTCCAGCTTCATCACGTATTCATAGCGAAGAAGATGAGCGTCCAATTGGTCGTCTATTAGTAGATGCGACTTTCAGTCCTGTTGAGCGTATTGCCTACAGTGTTGAATCAGCTCGTGTTGAACAACGTACCGATTTAGATAAGCTTATTATCGATATGGAAACAGATGGTACTTTAGAGCCTGAAGAAGCAATTCGTCGCGCAGCTACAATTTTAGCTGAGCAATTAGACGCATTTGTTGATTTACGAACAAAAGTACAACTTCCAGTTGAAGAAGAAAAACCTGCATTTGATCCAATTCTTTTACGCCCAGTAGATGATTTAGAACTCACTGTTCGATCTGCTAATTGTTTAAAAGCAGAGTCGATTCATTATATCGGTTCTCTAGTACAATGTACTGAAGTTGCGCTTCTAAAAACACCTAACTTAGGTAAGAAGTCTTTAACTGAAATCAAAGATGTACTTGCTTCTCGTGGATTATCTCTAGGCATGCGCTTAGAAGATTGGCCACCAGCAAGTTTAATTGAAGATTAGTCTAAAACCGATTCACGAATAATAAGGATTAGGTTATGCGCCATCGTCAAAGTGGACGTCAACTTAACAGAAACAGCAGCCACCGTCAGGCTATGTTTCGTAATATGGCAATCTCTATTGCTACGCACGAAGTTATCAAAACTACCGTGCCTAAAGCAAAGGAATTGCGTCGTGTAATTGAGCCATTAATTACATTAGCTAAAGTGGATAGCGTTGCTAACCGTCGTTTAGCATTTGCTCGTCTTCGTGATGATGCAGTAGTGGCAAAATTATTTAATGAACTAGGTCCTCGCTACGCGACTCGTCCTGGTGGTTACACTAGTATCATTAAATGTGGTTTCCGTACTGGCGATAAAGCTCCAATGGCTTACATCCAGTTTGTAGACCGTCCAGTTGTAGCGGACGAAGAAGCGTAAGTTTCTTTTTAGTTACATTAAAAAAGCCGAACTTATGTTCGGCTTTTTTTATATATGTATAAAACTTCTTATGTGTTTTTCTCAAATTTTTTCAATGTATTAACTATTTCCTCTGCAACAGCATCAATAACTTTCATGCAAACAGAGTTTCCAAATTGTTTATATATTTGCCCCTGAGATACTGAATCTACGATAAATTCTTCAGGAAAACCTTGTAACCGAGCACACTCTCTTGGAGTTAATTTTCTTGGATTTTTATATATTTCATCTTGGTTAATCAAGATTTCAGAGCCATCTTTGTAATAGCGGGCACTAATTGTGTTTGTATAAACGTCATCTCTATTATTTACAGTACATCCAAAGCCATTACCTTTAGTTTTATGTTGTTCTTTTCTTTTTTGATGCCCTGCCCATAACCTGTCTGAAATAGTAAACCTATCTTTATTGAATTTCTCAAAATCTGCTATAAGCTCCTTATCTGACTGAAGGATGTCGCCGACTCTGGTTAATTCTTTTGAACCAACTGGCCATTTAAATAAATCATTAAAATTTATATCGTCACCAAAGTGGTCTCTATCAAATCCAACAATAAAAATACGTTCTCTATTTTGTGGAACACCAAAGTCCCCCGCCCTTAACACTTTTACATCAACACTATAATTAAGCTTTTGAGAAAGGGCATTTCTTGCTTCTTCACTCATAGGAATATCATCAGAAACTTGTTGTTCATGTTCTCCGCGAAGAATTGATAGTATTGTTTCTAAAGTACGCCCTTTATCATGCCCTCTTAACTGTTTTACATTTTCAAGTAAAAAAGCTTTAGGGCGTTTTTCTGCAAGTATTCGTTGAATTTCAAAAAACATAGTCCCACGAGTATCATCAAAACCTTTACCTAAACCTGCTTGTGAAAATGACTGACAGGGAAATCCAGCTAACAGCAAATCAAATTTTTCATTTGGATGAATATCTTTCGCTTCAATTTGAGTAATATCCCCATTTGGCATTTCACCATAATTCGCTAAATAAGTTTTTTGAGCAAATTTATCCCATTCAGAAGTAAATACACATTTACCACCCAATTTTTGAAATGGTAAGCGTATTCCTCCAATACCTGCAAATAAATCAATAAATTTAAAATCACCTTCTAAGGTGCCATTATATTTAAATGGAGCATTCTCTAAAAAATTATCGATTTTTGATTTTAATGCATTAATATCTTCCAATTTCTTTTTACTGGGGACGTGCTCTCCATTTTCCCAACCTCTTATAGTTCTCTCGCCAGTTGAGGGCATTCCTAATAAATTAGCAAATTGAGTGCGTCCTAACCCGAGTTTTTCTCGTTCTTTTTTTATAAATTCTGATATATTATTGATTTTATTATCTACTTTCATACTTCACTTTACTTATCCGGTTTTTAACCCGGAGACTATATCACTGTATATTAAGACAGGCAAGGAACACTATGTTAAAAGACCTAAATCAAGTAATTCAAGAATGTCGTGCGACATATGATGCTTTGCCCCATAAAAATGATGTGCGTATAGATCCGTTCTTAGCCAAATTATTAAAAAAAGAATTGTCAGAAATAGAACGAAAATCTCTATTTGAAGTATCACCATATTCAATAACTATAACTACTGAAAGTAAGCTTAAGACAGATTTACCGTCCTCGCTGCTTTGGTATGCTTATGCTTTTTATCCATTAGAAAGTGAACTGACAAAGTACCAATCCATTACAAATGAATTAAAAGCCTATCTGAAGGGCATACCTTCCTATACTTCCAAAGATATAGATTCATATTTAAAAAAGCTACCGTCAGAACATGAAGATTTTACCAGTCCTATTGGAATTCAGGCTTTAAAATACTTAAAAGAAAATTTAGATAACGATGATCTTCAGTTGTTTTTAAAGCTCCTCACTGATCGAGACTGGTGGTTTCAACCACTCAAAATAAGTGAACAAACTAAAGGGAAAACATTAGAGCGAACAGATGTATTTCAGTCTTCATTTTGTTTAGCAGCGAGGGTAATTGTTGCAAACTCAGCACGCTTACAAACAATAGTAAAAACATTTAGTAATTCACCAGAGCTTGTAAAATACTTTTCATCAATGAACCATGATGTTGCATATTTTTCAGACAATGTTGATAAGTCTATGGATACAGTTAATGAGACCATCACATTAGAAAATTCATACTCCAGTATTAAAGGTAATAATATTATTTTCTATGGTGCTCCAGGCACAGGCAAAAGTCATATAATTAATGAAAAAACTGCTAGTAGTAAAAAAGTGATAACTGTTTTCCACCCAGATACGCAATACAGTGATTTTGTCGGCTCATTGAAACCGAAAATGGAAGAAGATCCTAATGACTCTTCTAAACGCCAAATTACTTATCAGTTTCGACCGGGCTCTTTTACTAAAGCTTTAGTCCAAGCATTAAACTCTCCTAATGAGCATGTGTATCTAATTATTGAAGAAATTAATAGAGCCCCAGCTGCCGCTGTTTTTGGTGAATTATTTCAATTACTTGATAGAGAAAATGGAGCGAGTAAATACGAAATTGATGCAACAGACCCTGATATGCTTGACTATATAAATAGTCAATTATCTGCTGATAAGTGCATTACAAAGCTTTTCATCCCAGCTAACTTATCCTTACTAGCGACAATGAACAGCAGTGACCAAGCAGTTATGCCTATGGATACTGCATTTAAAAGGCGCTGGAGCTTTAAGTACATAAAAATTGATTTTAATAATGTAGACGTGCCTAAGAATACATTCCTAATTTCAACTACTAATGGCGTTTACAATATTTCTTGGTCCAGTTTCGCACAAATTATTAATAAAACGTTGATTGAATGCAGTGTTGCAGAGGATCGATTACTAGGTCCATTTTTCTTAAATCAAAATGAAATGGAAGATGAAGAAGCTACTAAAGATACTTTAAGTGGTAAGTTATTCGTTTACCTCTGGGATGATGTTCTACGCCATTTAGGACATACAAAATTATTTGCCCCAAATTATAAAACTTTCGGTGATTTATCTAACGCTTTCCAATCTGACCTACCTATATTTAATTCACAAATTGAGGAGGCCATCAAAGACAATGGTGAAGAAGTTATATTAGCAGGATCAAAAAAAGAGAATATTAGTGAATAATATTACCTATTTTAGTGACCGTAGTTTTTTAAAAAACATACCGGAAGAAATTTTGTCAGTTATGCGTTCGTACGGTCTTGTCGCTATTGATGATGTAAAAATCCATTTTTGTGGTCTACTTTGCTATGGGACTAATTTAGCTATATTCCTCCCTAGAAATCATAGCTACCATGAAAGTGATTTAAACATGCCTGGCTACTATTTATTACAAGCGTTGCTTAAATACTTTCGCAATAAAGAAAGTGGCATTTATTCTCAAGAGCAAGGTGATACTGTCATTGGTGGCAGGACTTTTTTACAAATAACTCAATTACTTGATGATTATCGTATTAACGGTTTATATGTACGCAGAATCAAAGAACAGACCATTAATATAGGAAAGGTCAATTGGTCCCGTACGATCGCAAAAAGCACAGCCTTTCCCTCTAATGGTAGTCCTGTTTATTTAGACTTGAGCACTTCTCGATCTCGTTACATGGCTAATTGTGAAACAGCAAAAATTCATGCACAAGTAATTCGAGAATTACTAATCAATTATGGGAAGTTGCTATTTAATACTCCTAATATTATTGACGAACGTTTATTAAGATTAGAAGCTCCCACTGGAGATAAGCGAAGCCAGATTGCTTATCTAGAGCGAGAACTTTGCTTAAGTTATTATGAACGCGATATTTTTCTCATTAAAGGTTTGATTAAGTATCTGCGACATGAAAAAGGTACGGCAGTAAGTGATGTGTTAATTGGAGTTCGTAAATTTCACACGCTATGGGAGTCAATGCTTGATGAATGTTTGGTTGGTAAATATCCTGTCAATAAAAAATTACCTGTTCCTGTTTATCGCACGGTAAAAGACAAGTTTGTAACAATGGCACAAAAAGGGCAAAAGACCGATACTGTCCTTAAACATGAAAAAGACAAATTATTCGCTGTAGTTGATGCTAAATATTATGAAGCAAGTTCTCCTAAAACAGCACCTGGTTGGCCAGATTTGGTTAAACAATTTTACTATCAAAAAGCTGTTTCACAACTAGAAGGTGAAGATGCAGTTATTTCCAATCATTTTATTTTCCCAGGTAAGGAACCTTTTCTTAAATCGGCACATGTAGCTGATAGAGAACAAACAATACAATCAGAAATGGATTGTTTGTCAGAATATTCTCCAATACATTGTCACTATCAAGACCCTATAGAGTTACTTCAATTTTATGTTGAAGGCAAAGAATTAACCACTCTCACTAAAGAGCTGTTTAATATCAATACGAAGCCTAAATAGCATAGTTTAAATATAAACCTAAAGATAAAATGATACTTCATCATTATACGTGTCTTTTTTATTTCACTTTATTTCGCAATTATAATGTGACTCGTAAATGACTCAATGTAGCAGCCTTTTATTTTTCTATTTTCACCTTTCACTTTTTCTTTTCTAAAAATCATCCCGCACTCTTTTTTTTACAAACCCGCCGTAAAATTTCGATTATTTTGAGCAAACTATCAATGGTGACCTATGGACACCATTAAATCGTACTATCGCTATTAAAATGTATTCAACTTTATAAACTAAATTCTTAAAAAATTTTTTAACTCCGCAAATGAGTTTCATTTTTTAACTGTTACTTTAATAATTTGGATCTATTTATTAAGTATAAAAATGCTTATCTTAAGTAGTTTTCAGCAAAATGTATTTGGTTTTATTACGCTA
>NZ_JALAAB010000038.1:0-3213 GCF_037546705.1 Vibrio sp. 2-Bac 85
TTGGGGTTCTAGGGATTTTCCCCTCTAAAGTAACATAAATCGCCATACTCACCATATTTAAAGGCATACAAAGGTGGGTTACTTCTCCAAAGTATGGCAAATTATGAGGTTAACAACCCCTTAAACTTAATTTAATTCCTATGGCTATAAAAAACGAACTATCAATTCTTACCAAAGCTGAGCAGCTTGATCTATATTCTCCGCCGCTATTATCACTTGAACAACAACGATTGTATTTTACGCCAAACGAGATCGAGTTAACAGAGTTGAAAAGTATTCGCCTAAGGAACCACCGATGCTATTTCATTGCGTTATTAGGGTATTTTAAGTCTAAGCCTGTGATTCTTTCACCTAGCTTTAACCTCATCTTTGACGATATGCAGTTTATTTCAACGCAAGTTCAAGGAGGCAAAGGGATCAGGCCTTTCAGCATTAATAAGATGCAGCGTGACCGTATATATCAAAGAATACTGAGGTTATTAAACTATCAGAAATGGGACGAAAGTCTGCACTTTGCGCCGCTGTACGAACATCTTGTTATGGTCGGCAAAGCTTGGCTTGAGCCTCGTTATCTATTCGATGCAGCCGCTGAATATCTAGCAACGCATAGAATTGCCATCCCTAAATATACTGTCTTACAAAAGCTTATCAGTCGTGTTATCCAACAGGTCAAGAAGGCGTTAAATAATAAGCTTCGTATTCATGTTTCATCTGAACTACACGGATTTCTAAATACTATTATCGATGACAAAGATGGGCTCTCCTTAAGCCAGCTTCGAGCCGGTGCAAAAAGCGTTATGGTGACAGAGCTAAAAAAAGAACTGACGGTGTATCATCAGTTACAGCCTTATACAAGACAGATTGATAATGCTGTTAAGGGCTTAGCCTTATCGTCTAAAAACCAACAACACTTCGGTGAAATGGTGGATTATTATGGCAGTAAACTAAAACGCTTTAAGCGTCCACAGCAACACCTATGGTTGCTGTGTTTTCTGACTCAACGCATACGGCAAAGCCTAGAGCGATTGGCTGATGGGTTTATTCATCATATCCGTAAACAACAAGAAGCTGCGCATGCGTTTGCCCAACAGGCAGTGTTTGACTCATGGAGGTCAGCTGCAGACAATGTCACCAAAGCCGCAGAATTACTGCATCTGTTTGTTGATGACAGTATCGACGATAATCAACCATTTGCAACGGTTAGGCAACAAGCATTAAGTGTAATGAATAACCAAGATATAGAAACGCTATGCCTGTACTTAAAAAAGCAAAAACGCACGGTAGAAGAATATCAATGGCAATATTATGATGATCAAAACGGGTTAATTGAGCAGTTATTAAGGCCCGTGTTTCTATGTCTTGAATGCCAAGCAGGTAAAGGCTCAGAAGCATTAGTGACCCAGCTCAAAACCACAAAAACAGAACTATTAGCAGGTAATACATTGCAAACAATGGATAGTACACTTATCCAACAAAAACATCGTCCATGGTTAATTAACAAGGATGTTGTTCATCCACAGCGATACGAATGGTTGCTTTACCGTCAACTGGCTTCTCGGCTTAATGGTCGAATTTACTTATCAAACGTCACTAAATATCGTGCGCTAGAAGACGACTTAATTGCATCGTCAATACAGCCTGATCTATTGGCATCATCAACATTGGAAAAGCTAAAGCAGCCGATTCAGAAGCTACTGCAAGTAAAACAAATACGCTTAACAACATCCCTAGAAGATGTTGCTCGTCACATTGATAATGGTGATAACCGCAATGTGATCATGAAGAGCCGAAGTGGCACACGATGGCGACTGCCAGTTAAAGGCTCCCAATCACTTGTCAACAACCCTTTCTTTAAACAAATGATCCCCGTCAGTATTGCTGATGTGTTGCGTTATGTTGAACAAGAAACCAACTTTATGCAATGCTTCGCACACGTGCTGCCAATACAAAAACAAGTAGGCGCCAATCAGGATGATTTATTGGCTATTCTAATTGCGAATGCGACACATCGCGGCGTATATGGGATGGCACAAATATCTGATCGCAGTTATGAGCATCTAAGCACTATACAAGCTAATTATATTAGGCCTGAAACCTTGCAAGAGGCTAGTGATATCATCAATAACGCAGTAGCGGCACTCCCTATTTTCCGCCACTATCACATCCAAGAAGACGTCCTGCACGCCAGTACCGATGGGCAAAAATTTGAAACTCACCTTGAGACTTTTAAAACTCGCTACTCCTCGAAATACTTCGGCACCAACAAAGGTATTACGGCCATGACGTTAGTTGCCAATCATAGTGCGTTAAATGCCCGTATCATAGGATCTAATGAGCATGAGTCCCATTATATTTACGACTTACTACAATCTAATACTAGTGATCTTAAGCCAGATGTCCTCTCAACCGACACCCATGGTGTTAATCATGTTAATTATGCCTTATTGGATTTATGCGGTTATAGTTTTGCGCCTAGGTATGCTCAGTTCACCAGTGTGATCAATGACCTATTTAACGTAACTGAAAGCGACGACGGAAACACGCATCTGGCGCTGAAAAAGCCGATAAAAATGAATGTGATTGAAGAAGGCTGGCAGGATATTCAGCGTATTGTGTTATCCCTTCAAGAAAAACGCACAACACAGGCATTGCTAGTACGCAAATTATCTGGTTATCCATCTAGACACCCTATATTACAAGCATTAACGGAATATAATAGGCTCATCAAAGCCCAATATTTACTTGATTATATTGATGATGCAAGTCTGCGCCAATATGTTCAACGAGCACTGAACCGAGGCGAAGCCTGGCATTTCCTCAGGCGAGCTATTGCATCGGTCAATCGTGACCAGTTCCGTGGAAAAAACGAATCAGAAATAGTCGTCTGGAACGAGTGTGCCCGTTTGACGGCAAATGCTATTATCTACTTTAACTCGATGATCCTAAGTCATCTATTACTGCACTTTGAAGAAGTTGGTGACGAGGAAAAAGCAGCAATAACTCGACAAGTATCACCCGTTGCATGGCAGAACATTAATCTGAGCGGCACTTATCAGTTCGCTAGTAACCGCAAACTACCTGATTTACAGGAAATAACTAGGCCTATTGTTGAAAATGAAGTCTAAAATGAAAGGTAACCCAGCTCCACAAGCCATTAACTGCGAGGGTTGTGGCGATTTATGTTACTTTAGAGGGGAAAATCCCTAGAACCCC
>NZ_JALAAB010000039.1:0-2935 GCF_037546705.1 Vibrio sp. 2-Bac 85
CAACACTACTTAGGTGTTGTATGGTTAAGCCTCACGGGTAATTAGTACAAGTTAGCTCAATACATTACTGTACTTACACACCTTGCCTATCAACGTTGTAGTCTCCAACGGCCCTTTAGGGAACTTAAAGTTCCAGTGAGAACTCATCTTGAGGCTCGCTTCCCGCTTAGATGCTTTCAGCGGTTATCGATTCCGAACGTAGCTACTGGGCAATGCCATTGGCATGACAACCCAAACACCAGCGGTTCGTCCACTCCGGTCCTCTCGTACTAGGAGCAGCTCCTCTCAATTCTCAAACGCCCACGGCAGATAGGGACCGAACTGTCTCACGACGTTCTAAACCCAGCTCGCGTACCACTTTAAATGGCGAACAGCCATACCCTTGGGACCGACTTCAGCCCCAGGATGTGATGAGCCGACATCGAGGTGCCAAACACCGCCGTCGATATGAACTCTTGGGCGGTATCAGCCTGTTATCCCCGGAGTACCTTTTATCCGTTGAGCGATGGCCCTTCCATTCAGAACCACCGGATCACTATGACCTACTTTCGTACCTGCTCGACGTGTCTGTCTCGCAGTTAAGCTGGCTTATACCATTGTACTAACCTCACGATGTCCGACCGTGATTAGCCAACCTTCGTACTCCTCCGTTACTCTTTAGGAGGAGACCGCCCCAGTCAAACTACCCACCAAACAGTGTCCCAAACCCCGATTCAGGGGCCATGGTTAGAACTCAAAACATACAAGGGTGGTATTTCAAGATTGGCTCCACGTCATCTGGCGACAACGCTTCAAAGCCTCCCACCTATCCTACACATGTAGGCTCTAAGTTCACTGCTAAGCTATAGTAAAGGTTCACGGGGTCTTTCCGTCTAGCCGCGGGTACACAGCATCTTCACTGCGATTTCAACTTCACTGAGTCTCGGGTAGAGACAGCATGGCCATCATTACGCCATTCGTGCAGGTCGGAACTTACCCGACAAGGAATTTCGCTACCTTAGGACCGTTATAGTTACGGCCGCCGTTTACCGGGGCTTCGATCAAAAGCTTCGACCTAAGTCTAACCTCATCAATTAACCTTCCGGCACCGGGCAGGCGTCACACCCTATACGTCATCTTACGATTTAGCAGAGTGCTGTGTTTTTAATAAACAGTTGCAGCCATCTGGTATCTTCGGCCTCCAACAGCTCAATCCGCAAGGGACGTCACCGTCGGAGGCGTACCTTCTCCCGAAGTTACGGTACCATTTTGCCTAGTTCCTTTACCCGAGTTCTCTCAAGCGCCTTGGTATTCTCTACCTGACCACCTGTGTCGGTTTGGGGTACGATCCTTTATTATCTGAAGCTTAGAGACTTTTCCTGGAAGCATGGCATCAATGACTTCAGTACCTTAGTACCTCGACATCGTATCTCAGTGTTAGTAGAAACCCGGATTTACCTAAGTCTCCCACCTACATACTTGAACCTGGACAACCATCGCCAGGCCCACCTAGCCTTCTCCGTCCTCCCATCGCAATAATAAAGGGTACGGGAATATTAACCCGTTTCCCATCGACTACGCCTTTCGGCCTCGCCTTAGGGGTCGACTCACCCTGCCCCGATTAACGTTGGACAGGAACCCTTGGTCTTCCGGCGGGGAGGTTTTTCACCCCCCTTATCGTTACTCATGTCAACATTCGCACTTCTGATACCTCCAGGATGCCTTACAGCTTTCCCTTCGACGGCTTACAGAACGCTCCTCTACCACGCATATAAATATGCGTCCGCAGCTTCGGTGATATGTTTAGCCCCGTTAAATCTTCCGCGCAGGCCGACTCGACTAGTGAGCTATTACGCTTTCTTTAAAAGATGGCTGCTTCTAAGCCAACTTCCTAGCTGTCTAAGCCTTCCCACATCGTTTCCCACTTAACATATACTTTGGGACCTTAGCTGGCGGTCTGGGTTGTTTCCCTTTCCACGACGGACGTTAGCACCCGCCGTGTGTCTCCCATGATTGCACTTGTTGGTATTCGGAGTTTGCAAAGGGTTGGTAAGTCGGGATGACCCCCTAGCCTTAACAGTGCTCTACCCCCAACAGTGATACATGAGGCGCTACCTAAATAGCTTTCGAGGAGAACCAGCTATCTCTTGGTTTGATTGGCCTTTCACCCCCAGCCACAAGTCATCCCCTAATTTTTCAACATTAGTGGGTTCGGTCCTCCAGTTGATGTTACTCAACCTTCAACCTGCTCATGGCTAGATCACCAAGTTTCGGGTCTAATCCCAGCAACTATTCGCCCAGTTAAGACTCGGTTTCCCTACGGCTCCCCTAAACGGTTAACCTTGCTACTGAAATTAAGTCGTTGACCCATTATACAAAAGGTACGCAGTCACGGAATAAATCCGCTCCTACTGCTTGTACGTACACGGTTTCAGGTTCTATTTCACTCCCCTCACAGGGGTTCTTTTCGCCTTTCCCTCACGGTACTGGTTCACTATCGGTCAATTAGGAGTATTTAGCCTTGGAGGATGGTCCCCCCATATTCAAACAGGATTTCTCGTGTCCCGTCTTACTCGTTTTCACTGTAAAGAAGTTTTTGTGTACGGGACTATCACCCTGTACCGTGGCACTTTCCAGAGCCTTCCACTAACTTTTAAACAGCTTAAGGGCTGTTCCGATTTCGCTCGCCGCTACTTTCGGAATCTCGGTTGATTTCTTTTCCTAAGGGTACTTAGATGTTTCAGTTCCCCTCGTTTGCTTCGCTTAGCTATGTATTCACTAAACGATGACACTAAGTGCCGGGTTGCCCCATTCGGAAATTCCAGGATATAACGCTTGTTATCAACTCCCCTGGACTTATCGCAGATTACCACGTCCTTCATCGCCTCTAATTGCCTAGGCATCCACCGTGCACGCTTATTCACTTAACCATACAACACCTAAATAGTGTTAAAAC
>NZ_JALAAB010000040.1:0-2318 GCF_037546705.1 Vibrio sp. 2-Bac 85
CTGTTGAACGAAGCCGCTTTGCGGCAGAAGGAACAAAACTTAAATATCATTCATTCATACTTACTTCCTACATCACTTTTTCGGTGATGCTTAATAGGAGTTTAAGCAATGAATACTTCAGAAAAGCAACACTTTGACCTTTTATATCAACAACATTTAACTAACCTAACACTACAAGGTAAGCGTCCTGCCACTATTGATGCTTACTCTCGTGCCGTGCGTAGGATATCCTCCTTTTTCGATCGTACACCTGATACATTAACCAAAGCTGATTTAAAATACTACTTTGCACAATTGCTGAAAACTCACTCATGGAGCATCATAAAGTTAGATCGTAATGGCTTACAGTTTTTCTATCGATACACTCTTGAGCGCGAATGGGAATGGCTAAGTATTGTCAAACCGCCGCAAGTAAAACGCATTCCAGACATTATTACTAATAAACAAATTGGTTTGCTTATTAGCCACACTTACTCTTTACGTTATCAGGTCTTTTTTCTAGTGCTATACAGTATGGGCTTAAGACTAAGTGAAGCGCTTAGTTTAACCGTGAATGACATTGATAGCCAAATGATGCAAGTTCATATACGAAATGGAAAAGGTGGAAAAGATCGTTTAGTACCATTACCCGAACGTACATTACATGCCTTGCGTTATTACTGGAAAATACATCGTCATCCTGTGTTGTTATTTCCTCGTTTCGGTAAAAAGAAAGAACTCATCGTTGACGACGCCCCCATGGATAAAAGTGGTGTTCAAAAAGCATTGAAAAAAGTAATTTCTGAATTGGGCATTAAGAAGAGCATCAGCCCACACTCATTACGGCACTGTTTTGCAACGCATCTTTTAGAGCAAGGCGTTGACCTGCGTTCCCTACAAATACTCTTAGGTCATAATAATCTCAATACCACTGCAAGATATACACAACTCACAGCACCCAAACAAAAAAACAACGTAGAGGCACTTAATCAATTAACAGATCAATTGCAGATTGATTGGGGGACGTTATGAGTCAATTTATTACATTACTTGAACGCTACCATCAACAATTGGAGCTACATTATGGTGGATTATTGACGCAAGATATCCGCCGTGCAATCACTGATATGTTACATTGTAAGAGTGATCCCACTCGTTACACCCAATGGCATTGCGGGCATTGTCAGTATGATCAACAACATCTTGCATCGTGTGGTAATAGAAGTTGCCCGCAATGTTTGCATCAAACCACATCAAATTGGTTGGCCAAACAAACCGATAAATTATTACCCGTACACTATTTTATGGTGACGTTTACCTTACCCTATGAGTTCAGAATACTTGCTCGAAAACACTCCAAAACCCTATATCAATTAATGTTTAAAGTAACATCGAACTTACTCAAAGATTTTGCATCAAGAGAGGATAAAGGTAGTTTAGGGTTTACCAGCGTACTGCATACACATAACCGCAAAAGAGAATTACATCCTCACCTACATATCATTATTCCCTGTGGGCGCTACGATGCTGGCAAACAACAGTGGCATAAAGGTGATAACCATTATCTATTTAACGCTTTTTCATTGGCGAAAGTGTGGCGAGCAAGGATGCTTGATGCAATTAATCATGCTACAGAGCTAACACTACCCGATGAGATCCCTAAAAAATGGGTCGTTGATTGTCGTAAGGTGGGATTCGGTTTGTCTTCATTACAATACTTATCTCGGTATCTTTATAGAGGTGTTTTACCTGATAAAGACATTATTAAACTAACCGATGAACATGTGACTTTTAGATATAAAGAGGGAAAAACCAATATCATTAAAACGCGCAAACTGCCAGTGCTAAAGTTTTTATGGTTAATTTTACAACATGTATTGCCTAAAGGGCTACAGCGCGTCAGAGATTATGGTTTTTTAAGAGGCAACGCAAAACAGTTAAGGTTAAAGATTTCACTTCTACTTGGAGTCATTGTCGGCAAAGTCTATAAACAACAAAAAGTGATGAAACATGCTGTATGTATTTGCCCATTTTGTCAGTATGAAATGTTCTTTTTAGGCGTGAACCGACTGAGAAACTAATGTGCAGTCACGATTGGTTTTAAGTCTAAAAGAATAAATCTAATACAAAGAGGTGTAATGGCAATTAACTAACATGTAACAGACTGATATAATTACCTTATTAATTGTATCATGACGAAACTCGCCTGAAGAAAAGTACCTGTGTGCCTCAAGCCTACCTTTAAAATCACTATTTACTATAATAAGATGCAATCTCGGATGGGCTTGTTCAACGACCAGATAAGGTGTCGGCTGCGCGACACCTATCCTTGTTTGTTA
>NZ_JALAAB010000041.1:0-2299 GCF_037546705.1 Vibrio sp. 2-Bac 85
CATAAACTTTCACGCTAATCAGGCCCAGACTAGCTTCGGCTGAGGGTGTAAAACTGGCGCTAATTTACTATTTGGCTGCGAAGTGACCATTTTGCTAAGCAAACACTGCAATTAAACATAATGGGCATTATGCGCTGACAGATTGGCATGGTGGCTTGCAATTGTGGAGGACAGTTCTTTATTCTGTTTACCATACTTTCAGTATGGCGACAGTCGTTATGGAGTAGCGTTAATACTACTCAAATAATATGGCTTGCATTGTAGGTTCTCGTAGTAGTCCAATGTGTTACATTCACAATTTCTGATGCTGTGCAACGGTCGGTTTCACGTCTAGGAATTGGGGGCATTCAGTTACCATTACCATTTAAAGAAATGGCTGTGAATTGCTCTGATTTTTCGGGTGGACTGCCCTGCCGGGATAGAAAAACCTCAGTATAGTCAGTGCAACTACATACAATCCGCATCCAACTATCCACACCCAACCATTCCAAGATTCGTGGGTTGCACTATACAAAAATGCAAAAATAAGTGGACCGATTACACCCGTGAGGTGTGTCAAACTGGTCAGCAACCCTTGCAATTGTCCCTGTGCTACCTGACCGACACGAACAGATATAATTCCCTGCAAAGCGGGAAGAGTTATGCCACCACAAGCGAGTAACAGCACAACTGGCCAAACCATCCAGCTTTGCGTAATGACTGCCAATAAAAGTAGGCCACAGCCATCAGCCAAGATGCCAACCACGATAGCTCTCTGTTCTCCCAAATGTTTAGCGATAAAACCAGCAGCAAGTCCTTGAAACAGAGCGTGTGTAAGCCCAAACACAGCCAATGAAACACCGACCATTACGCCATCCCATGCGAAGCGCTCTTCTCCGAATAAAACCCATAATGTTGCAGGGATTTGGCCAATCAATTGAATGATGAAAAAGACAACTAGCAATCCCGATAATGGGGAGATCATCTCGCGTATGGAGGATGTGGTTTCATTGATTGTTTCATTCTTTATCTCGTCACTAACCTGATTAGCATTATGGGTCTCATGTAAAATGAATAGGGAGACCAGAAATGCCAGCCCGTTAATGGCAGCAGCGAACATAAACGGTGCCTGTACCGAAAGTTGACCTGCAAAACCACCAATGACTGGTCCAGCAATCATACCGCCACCAAAACAGGCACCCATCATACCAAACCAATGTGTCCTGGATTCCTCAGGTGTGACATCGGCAATTGTTGAGGCTGCAACAGCTCCAGTCGCACCGGTAATACCAGCAATTAAGCGTCCCAGATACAACACCCACACTACGCTGGCTGTTGCCATTAATGCGTAGTCCAGTGTTGCACCTAAAAGTGAAAGTAATAATACAGGGCGACGACCTATGCGATCTGACCAGCGGCCGAGAAGAGGGGCAAAAATCACTTGCATCATTGCATACAGCGCCAATAAAACACCGTAGTTCTCCGCAACATTAGCCTTTCCAACAAACTCCCGTAATAACGCCGGTAAGACAGGCATAATTATGCCAATCCCTATGGCATCTAAAAAAATGATGACCAGTGCCATCATCACAGTGCGGTTCATAGTTAACGCTCTCTATCGGTGATAGGGTTTGAAAAGTTACTCTATCAGTGATAGATTGTCAACAGCGAAAGGAGATAGTGATGGCACGACTAAGCTTGGACGACGTAATTTCAATGGCGCTCACCCTGCTGGACAGAGAAGGGCTAGAGGGCCTGACTACGCGTAAGCTGGCGCAGTCCCTCAAAATTGAGCAACCGACTCTGTATTGGCACGTGCGCAACAAGCAGACCCTTATGAACATGCTTTCAGAGGCAAT
Source organism: Vibrio sp. 2-Bac 85 (assembly GCF_037546705.1). NCBI lineage: Bacteria > Pseudomonadati > Pseudomonadota > Gammaproteobacteria > Vibrionales > Vibrionaceae > Vibrio > Vibrio sp. 2-Bac 85. The sequence goes on from NZ_JALAAB010000041.1 coordinate 1,839, forward strand.
ACTGGCGAAGCATCACACCCGTTCAGTACCGTTACCGACTGAGAGTTGGCAGCAGTTTCTCCAGGAAAATGCTCTGAGTTTCCGTAAAGCATTATTGGTCCATCGTGATGGAGCCCGATTGCACATAGGGACCTCTCCTACGCCCCCCCAGTTTGAACAAGCAGAGGCGCAACTACGCTGTCTATGCGATGCAGGGTTTTCGGTCGAGGAGGCTCTTTTCATTCTGCAATCTATCAGCCATTTTACGCTGGGTGCAGTATTGGAAGAGCAAGCCACAAACCCGACAGAATACAATACAGTGATGGACGCTGTGCCACCATTATTACAGGAGGCATTTAATGTTCAGACGAGAACCACTGCTGAAACGGCCTTCCATTTCGGGCTGAAATCATTAATAGTTGGATTCTCTGCACAATTAGATGAAAAATATATGTCCATCCAGGGTAATAATAAATGATGCT
>NZ_JALAAB010000042.1:0-1650 GCF_037546705.1 Vibrio sp. 2-Bac 85
CGGTGTTTTTCAAGACAGTTGGCACTCATTAGCTAATTTTTATGCTGCTTCTTTCATAGGAGTATCTGGATTTAATGTGACAGCTCCAATTGCATTACAGTCTTGAACCTCACCAGACCAACGCAGTGGTTTTTTAGCCCTAGCATCTAGTAATACGATTTTTCTCTTATTCAGTATGTCAGTATCCAAACCATCATGGCGTTCACTAGGTGTAACGAACTTGATTCTGCTGTGCTTGTGCTCCGTGTTATACCAGGTCACAAAACCTTGCACCCAATCTCGTACCTCACTCAAGTCGCTAAACCCATGAGATGGCCAATCAGGTCGATATTTTAGCGTCCTAAATGTAGATTCAGAATACGGGTTATCGTTACTCACTCTTGGTCTGTTATATGATGGCGTAACACCGAGCTCTTCCATTTTTACTTTCATCGTTACCGCTTTCATTGGTGCACCATTATCAGAATGTAAAACGAGCGGGTTACGACCCGTTTTCTCTCGCCAGCAGGTTCGCTCAAGTAACTCACCAGCCTTGATGCCACACTCGTTTTCATGCACCTCATAGCCGACTATTTTTCGACTATAAATATCTTCTATCATGTATAGATAATAATATTGACCCCGCACTTTTGAGTGGCAGTAAGTGATATCCCATGACCACACCTCATTCGCTTTATTAGCGGTATATGTGGTTGGTTTACTGACTTTTTTACGGACTTTACTACGCCCTCGATGAACGAGTTGACCAACCTGTTTCAGAACCCGATAAAACGTTGATACTGACGCGATATATACCCCCGCATCCAGTAATGTAGGCACTATTTGAGAAGGGGGTAAACTGGCGTATTCTTTGCTGTTACAGATCGCTAAAACTGATGCCCGTTCAGCATCAGTTAACTTATTTTTCGGCTCAGGTCTATCAGCATCAACGCGCCTATCTCCAACCGTCAAAGCATCTTCTTTTATCCAGCGACGATAGGTTCTCAGGCTTATTCCTACTTCAGAACAAGCAATTTTTTTTCTAGCACCTGCTGTAAAAGCGTTATTGATCAGAATAATTAACTTTTGTCGCTCAAGCAGTGGCGTTAGCTCTCCTCGTCCTCCTGGTCGTAGAGAGCGCTCAACTTTTTTCTGAGCACCAATATGGCAGCAGTTTCAGCAAGTGCCTTATCCTTGCGTCTCAACTCTTTTTTTAATGCCTTGATCTCGGCTTTATCATCTTTAGCCTCTTTAATACTGGCTTTGCTGCTTACTTTTTTTGTTTGCATGCCTTGCACAAACTCACTTTTCCAAGCTTTTATTTTCTCTGGATAAAAGCCATTCTCACGACAATACTTTGCCAATTCAGATTCAGTTAATGGGCTAGTTTCAATAATAATTGCAAGTTTCTTTTCCGCCGTTAAAGACGTTGAATTAGACATAGTTACACCGTTGCTTTGAGCTGTTTTTAGCCAAGTATATAAAGTGCTACAGTGTATGCCTTCTTCATCAGCAACTTCAACTACTGACCTTGATTGCGGTGGTAATACTTTACTTAAGACTGCTTCTTTTCTTTCTGGTGAATATCGATTCATTCAAATCTAAATTACCGCTCCCTGTCTTTATTATTAAGTGAAAACTAAGGGGTGACAACTAGTCTGACACAGGGGG
>NZ_JALAAB010000043.1:0-1595 GCF_037546705.1 Vibrio sp. 2-Bac 85
TATTGAGTCGCAACTTAGGTTGCAAATTAAACTTTAAATTGAAGAGTTTGATCATGGCTCAGATTGAACGCTGGCGGCAGGCTTAACACATGCAAGTCGAACGGTAACAGAGAATAGCTTGCTATTTTGCTGACGAGTGGCGGACGGGTGAGTAATGCTTGGGAATATGCCTTATGGTGGGGGACAACAGTTGGAAACGACTGCTAATACCGCATAACATCTCCGGATCAAAGTGGGGGACCTTCGGGCCTCACGCCATAAGAGTAGCCCAAGTGGGATTAGCTAGTTGGTAAGGTAATGGCTTACCAAGGCGACGATCCCTAGTTGGTCTTAGAGGATGACCAGCCACACTGGAACTGAGACACGGTCCAGACTCCTACGGGAGGCAGCAGTGGGGAATATTGCACAATGGGCGCAAGCCTGATGCAGCCATGCCGCGTGTGTGAAGAAGGCTTTCGGGTTGTAAAGCACTTTCAGCGAGGAGGAAAGGTTGTACTTTAATAGAGTGCAGCTGTGACGTTACTCGCAGAAGAAGCACCGGCTAACTCCGTGCCAGCAGCCGCGGTAATACGGAGGGTGCGAGCGTTAATCGGAATTACTGGGCGTAAAGCGCGCGTAGGCGGTTAATTAAGTCAGATGTGAAATCCCAGGGCTCAACCTTGGAACTGCATTTGAAACTGGTTAACTAGAGTTTTGTAGAGGGTGGTAGAATTTCAGGTGTAGCGGTGAAATGCGTAGAGATCTGAAGGAATACCAGTGGCGAAGGCGGCCACCTGGACAAAGACTGACGCTGAGGCGCGAAGGCGTGGGGAGCAAACGGGATTAGATACCCCGGTAGTCCACGCAGTAAACGATGTCTATTAGAATTTTGTGGCTATATGCCGTGGGATTCAAAGCTAACGCATTAAATAGACCGCCTGGGGAGTACGGCCGCAAGGTTAAAACTCAAATGAATTGACGGGGGCCCGCACAAGCGGTGGAGCATGTGGTTTAATTCGATGCAACGCGAAGAACCTTACCATCCCTTGACATCCAGAGAATCTGTTAGAGATAGTAGAGTGCCTTCGGGAACTCTGAGACAGGTGCTGCATGGCTGTCGTCAGCTCGTGTTGTGAAATGTTGGGTTAAGTCCCGCAACGAGCGCAACCCTTATCCTTATTTGCCAGCGGGTTATGCCGGGAACTCTAGGGACACTGCCGGTGATAAACCGGAGGAAGGTGGGGACGACGTCAAGTCATCATGGCCCTTACGGGATGGGCTACACACGTGCTACAATGGCAAATACAAAGGGCTGCTCACCAGCGATGGTATGCGAATCTCCTAAAGTTTGTCGTAGTCCGGATCGGAGTCTGCAACTCGACTCCGTGAAGTTGGAATCGCTAGTAATCGTGGATCAGAATGCCACGGTGAATACGTTCCCGGGCCTTGTACACACCGCCCGTCACACCATGGGAGTGGGCTGCACCAGAAGTCATTAGCTTAACCCTTCGGGGATGGCGATGACCACGGTGTGGTTCATGACTGGGGTGAAGTCGTAACAAGGTAGCCCTAGGGGAACCTGGGGCTGGATCACCTCCTTACGTAAAGAAACACAT
>NZ_JALAAB010000044.1:0-1433 GCF_037546705.1 Vibrio sp. 2-Bac 85
TTTAAGGAGTGCATAGTGGCCCGTATCGCTGGCATTAACGTTCCTGATCATAAGCATGCAGTTATCGCATTAACTGCTATTTTCGGCATTGGCAAGACTCGTTCACAGATTATCTGTGCAGAGTCAGGCATTGCAGAATCTACTAAGCTTAAAGATCTGGATGAAACACAAATCGAAGCTCTTCGTACAGAAGTAGCTAAATTCGCCGTTGAAGGTGATTTACGTCGTGAAGTATCTATGAGCATCAAGCGTCTAATGGACCTTGGTTGTTACCGTGGACTTCGTCATCGTCGCAGCTTGCCTGTACGTGGTCAGCGTTCTAAAACGAATGCTCGTACCCGTAAAGGTCCGCGTAAAGCAATTAAGAAATAGGGTAAGAGATCATGGCTAAAACACCAACTCGTGCTCGCAAGCGCGTTAAAAAGCAAGTTGCTGATGGTATGGCACATATCCATGCTTCTTTCAACAACACAATCGTAACTATTACAGACCGTCAAGGTAATGCTCTTTCTTGGGCTACTGCAGGTGGTTCTGGTTTCCGTGGTTCTCGTAAATCTACTCCGTTCGCTGCGCAGGTTGCTGCTGAACGTGCTGCTGAAGCAGCAAAAGAGTATGGCCTTAAAAACGTAGAAGTTTTTGTAAATGGACCAGGACCTGGTCGTGAATCTTCGATTCGCGCACTAAACGCGGCGGGTTTCCGTGTAACTAATATTACTGACGTTACACCGATCCCACATAATGGTTGTCGTCCACCAAAGAAACGTCGCGTTTAATCGCAACTTTCTAAGGTAATTGGAGAAAGAACAATGGCAAGATATTTAGGTCCTAAGCTTAAGCTTAGCCGTCGTGAAGGAACTGATTTATTCTTAAAATCAGGTGTCCGCGCGATCGATTCTAAGTGTAAAATCGAAAACGCACCAGGTGTACACGGTGCGCGTAAACCACGTCTATCAGACTACGGTTTACAATTACGTGAAAAGCAAAAAGTACGTCGTATGTACGGTGTATTAGAAAAGCAATTCCGTAACTACTATAAAGAAGCTGCTCGTTTACAGGGCAACACTGGCGAAAACTTACTTCAACTTCTTGAAGGTCGTTTAGACAATGTTGTATACCGTATGGGCTTTGGCGCAACACGTGCTGAATCACGTCAACTAGTTAGCCATAAAGCTATTCTAGTGAACGGTAAAGTTGTAAATATCCCTTCATTTAACGTTAAACCTAGCGATGTTATCGCAATTCGTGAAAAAGCTAAAAAGCAATCACGTATTGGCGCTGCATTAGAAATCGCTGGTCAACGTGAAGCCCTTGCTTGGGTTGAAGTTGATACAACGAAGATGGAAGGCGAGTTTAAACGTCAACCTGAACGTTCAGATTTATCTGCTGAGATTAACGAACAGTTAATCATCGAACTTTACTCTAAGTAAAGTTAA
>NZ_JALAAB010000045.1:0-1308 GCF_037546705.1 Vibrio sp. 2-Bac 85
GGAATATAATCCGGAAAGGCAATCGCTAAGTTAACGTTGCCACTTTCCATCAATTCATTGAGCTTATCAATTTCAAAATCTCTAACTATCAATTTTAAATTAGGCGCTTGTATCCTTATTATTGAAATCAACGCAGGCAATACTATTTGCTGTGCATAATCGGTTGCAGCAATAACAAATGACCCTTCTACAGTATTAGGGTCAAAGTGGGTAGGTGATAATAAAGCATTAAAATCATTAAGGAGTTTATCAACACTAACCGATAGCGTTTGTGCAAAGGGGGTAGCAATAAATCCACTGGTTTTTCGAAGAAACAACCTATCTTCAAAAACATCACGTAATTTTTTTAAGTGCTCGCTCACGGCTTGCTGTGTAAGCCCCAATTGAGCTGCTGCTTTCGATGCGCTTTGCTCACGAATTATCGCTTGAAACACACGTAGCTGCTTAATATCCAATCTATCTAATTTACTCAAATTTATCTCTCTCTTGTTATGTTATTTATAACATAACACTTAACCATTAATACCTGTAACACTAACAAAAAAGGTTTGTTTTTAATTGTTTAATTTTTTGTTTAATATCATCCCATCAAAATAAATCAACGGAGAAGAAAATGAAAACAGTAATTTTAATTGGTGCACTAGGTAAAATGGGTCAAGCCGCGTTAACTGGTTTAGGCAATCATAATGTGATTACAGCAGGTCGCTCTGGCGATGTTGACCACATTGTAGATATAACGAATGAACAATCAATTAGAGCGCTTTATGAAAAAGTAGGTGCTTTTGACGCGGTTGTGAATACTGTTGGCTTTTGTGAATATGCTAATTTCACAGAGATGACTGAGGCACAATGGATGACCACCGTGATGAGTAAAATGATGGGCCAAATTAACTTAGTACGTATTGGCCAAGAATACATCTCAGATGCAGGCTCATTTACTTTAATTAGTGGTATTTTAAATAAAAAACCTATCCCTTACGCTATTGCAGATGCTACAACGAGTGGTGCAATCGATACCTTCGTTAAAATTGTTTCTTTAGAAATGCCAAGAAATATACGTATCAATGTAGTCAATCCAACTGTGTTAGTTGAAGCATGGGATGTCTACGGAGAAATGATGCCTGGCTTTGAACCCGTACCAGGGAAGTTAGTTGGTAAAGCGTTTGAGCGATCAGTTGATGGTTTCATTAATGGTGAAGTCATTGTTGTTGATGCTTAAATAAGTTAAAAGCGATCCATTTGGGTCGCTTTTTATTATAAATCATCACGTTATCCTCAGCTTTTTATGTTATCGAGGATTGGTATATT
>NZ_JALAAB010000046.1:0-1221 GCF_037546705.1 Vibrio sp. 2-Bac 85
CCCTAATAGAGAAAAGTCCCCAAAAAATAATAGTTCAAATACAACTGGTGGGCAAAAAGGCCATAAAGGGTCAACGCTACCACTTGATACTAATCCAGATATCGTCCATAAGTTACCAGTCGATAAGGCCCTTCTACCAAAAGGGCATTACAAAGAAGTGGGCTATGAGACGCGTCAAATTATCGATATCGAATTTGTACGGGTTGTTACTGAATATCAGGCCCAAATACTCGAAAATGAAGTTGGAAAACGCTTTGTTGCGCCATTCCCCGATGGGGTTAATAGCCGTATTCAATACGGAAATGGGTTAAAAGCGCATGCTGTTTATCTTTCTCAATATCAATTACTCCCTTATAAACGTATTCGTGAATATTTTACCGACCAGTTAGGTATTCCTCTGAGTAGTGGTAGCCTTTACAACTTCATTAATAGTGCCTATAGCAAGCTTGAAACGCTTAAAGTACCTGAAATAATTAAAACCAATTTGTTGAATGAGCCAGTACTGCATGCCGATGAAACGGGCATTAATATTAATGGAAAGAGGCAGTGGCTACACAACGCTTCATCATTGAATTGGACTTATCTGGCGGCACATGAAAAACGGGGACAAGATGCCATGGAGCACATCGGTATCCTGCCTCATTTCAACGGGGTGATATGCCACGACCATTGGAAACCGTATTACCGTTATCATTGTCAGCATGCATTATGTAATGCACACCATTTACGAGAACTAACGAGAGCTTATGAACAAGATGGTCAAGTATGGGCTGAAAGCATGCGTCTATTTTTAATTAATTTGAATCAATTAGTGGGTGATACAGAGGGTGTGCTTACTCAAGAAAAACAAGCAGAAACTATTAGTCAATACCGAGTTATTTTAAAAGAAGGTGAGCAAGAAAGCCCCCCACCAATACCAACTACCGGCCAACGAGGCAGGGTGAAAAAAACAAAATCTAGAAATTTACTTGAGCGTTTACAAAATTATGAAGATGACGTACTCAGGTTCATGATCGATAAAGCCGTGCCTTTTACCAATAATCAAGGCGAAAATGACTTGAGGATGGCAAAAGTTCAGCAGAAGATCTCGGGCTGCTTCAGGAGCGAATATGGAGCAGAAATGTTTTTTGGTCTTCGTAGTTACTTATCAAGCTGTAAAAAGCAGGGAGTAAGTGGCTCTACTGCTTTAACGCTATTGTTGAATGGCATGCTACCTAATAT
>NZ_JALAAB010000047.1:0-1210 GCF_037546705.1 Vibrio sp. 2-Bac 85
ACTGGTTTAACGTTTAATATTAAAAAACAACATTGCTGCTCATCTACTTACTTAACTAGTTTGTTAGATAGCAGCAATTTCATTTCTTATCCTTTTTTTATCCCCAGCAATCAGATGCATTAATCACTCCCGAACTCAAATATCCTGACTAGCCGTTTTAGCATAATGACCTATAAATAATTAACTGCATTAATCTACTTCTCTACTCTAATATTTCGACTAAATTATAACCGCCAATATCAACTATAAAACCACTCTTCTGGCCCCTTGCACTACAAAAATAATATTTGATGATATGAGCAGACCATAAGAAAGCTTTTTGTTTGAATAACAAAGTATGGTCAAAATTAGCTGTCCACTATAAATCACTAACAAACAGATGATTAAAATTGTTATTTATCTAGTTAGTTCTCCACAGTAATATCTATCCCACTTTAGCTCTATTCCTTCTTTTTCTTTGTATCTAAATGATCTATTTATTTATAATTATCTATAAATTTTTACTCTTCTGGCAGTTAACCTAGTATTTAATCTAATAATGAATATAACGAATATAACGAATATAACGAATATAACGAATAAAATATAATAATAAAGCCAGAAAAAGTTGACGATTAACGCTGCAATTATTGGTTCTTTTCTAGTTATCTGCTAATGGTGACCTATGGACACCATTAAATCGTATTATCTCTATTGAAATGTATTCAACTTTATAAACTAAATTCTTAAAAAATTTTAAACTTCACCAAATAAGTTTCACCTTTTAACTGTTTTTTTAATAAAATAGATCTATTTATTGAATGTTAAAATGCTTATATTAAGTAGTTTACAGCAAAAGATATTTCGTTTTATTACACTGTTTTTTGTTTTTATAAGTAAATTACAACGAATTATTTAGTTTTTTTAAAGTAATTATAAATACAAGAATATCGCTCAGAACTTTTATTCTCGTTAGTATTTTGTTTATTTCTATTGGCTTTTTTATTTGAATTTTATTACCACGCAATGTGCTTATGAGCATTGCTTTCATTGACTTATCTTCTTGACAAAAAGAAGATATTTACTGCTTTTCATCTAATTAACTTCACTTTAAAAACAAGCTTATTATTATCCTTCTAATCATGAAAAATACATCTAACCACTGTTATTACTGGGTTTATTCATTAGCGCAACAAAGTGAACCATTTCTTCACTCCATCCGTATCACCAT
>NZ_JALAAB010000048.1:0-1008 GCF_037546705.1 Vibrio sp. 2-Bac 85
TGCAACAATGAAAACATATAAACAACTGACCTATGGGCTAAGATGCCAGATTTATGCTTTAAAGAAAATAGGTCTGAGTCAAAATAAAATTGCGCAACAGTTAAAAGTCAGTCAATCAACTATCAGTAGAGAGCTTTCTCGTAATACAGGTAAGCGAGGATATCGCATTAAACAAGCCCAATCGTTTGCACATCATCGTCGATTACATTCTCGTAAAGCAATTAAAATGACGAGTAGCCTCATTGCACTAATTAACTCAAAGATTCGACTCGAATGGAGTCCCGAGCAAATATCAGGATGGTTGCGAGAAGAGCACAAGGTGCGGATTAGCCATGAAACGATTTATCTTTATATTTGGTCTGATAAGAAACGTGGAGGTCAGTTATTTCAATACCTCCGTAGAAAAGGCAAAGCTTATCAGTCCCGTAGTAAGGATAAGCAAGCAGGTAGAGGTTTTATCAAAAACCGAGTAAGCATTGATGAACGTCCAAAGGATGTTGATAACAAAAATAGAGTGGGAGATTGGGAAATAGATTTGGTCATCGGTAAGGGGCACAGTGGTGCGTTAGTCACTATCGTCGAACGAAAAACCAGCTTTACAGTATCGATGCGTGTTGATGACAAATCGGCTAAATCAGTGACTGCTGCTACGATTGCTTTATTGCAACCATTCAAAGGTGCGATATTTACGATCACCGCTGATAATGGTAAAGAATTTGCGTATCATGAAGTGATGACCGAATATTTAAACTGTGATGTTTATTTTGCAGATCCTTATTGTTCGTGGCAAAGAGGTTTGAATGAAAATACGAATGGTTTGTTACGACAATATTGGCCGAAATCAACGGACTTTAAAAAAGTATCGCAATCAGAAGTTGAAGATGTAATAGTTAAATTGAATGAAAGGCCAAGAAAGAAACTAAATTACAAAACGCCAGCCAAATTAATGGCTGAACATATGGTAGCTATAGCTGCTTAGTCGTTATGCACTTCAATGTTGAATCCGCC
>NZ_JALAAB010000049.1:0-973 GCF_037546705.1 Vibrio sp. 2-Bac 85
GATATCAATCGCGGCATCTTCGTTAGTGCTTGCGGTATCGTCAGCGACAACCGTTAAATCATTAACCGCATCCACGGTGACATTAACCGTGGCTTCTTGGCCTTCTTCATTGGTATAAGTAAAGCTATCCGACCCGTTAAAGTCAGCATTCGGTGTGTATTTCACCGTGCCATCGGCATTGATTGAGACTAAACCATTAGCGCCTTGAGTCACACTTTCTACAGGCGAAACAGCCGCCTCGGTGCCATCGGTTGAGTCATCATCATTTGCAAGCACATCGATATCAATCGCCGCATCTTCGTTAGTCGTCGCGGTATCATCAGCCACAACCGTTAAATCATTAACCGCATCCACAGTGACATTAACCGTGGCTTCCTGGCCTTCTTCATTGGTATAAGTAAAGCTATCCGTGCCATTAAAGTCAGCATTTGGTGTGTATTTCACCGTGCCATCGGCATTAACTACTACTGAACCGTTGCTACCTTGAGTCACGCTTTCTACTGGCGAGATCGCTGCTTCAGTGCCATCGGTTGAGTCATCATCATTTGCAAGCACATCGATATCAATTGCCGCATCTTCGTTAGTCGTCGCGGTATCGTTAGCTACGACAGTTAAATCATTAACCGCATCGACCGTGACATTAACCGTGGCTTCTTGGCCTTCTTCGTTGGTATAAGTAAAGCTATCCGACCCGTTAAAGTCAGCATTCGGTGTGTATTTCACCGTACCATCGGCATTAACTACTACTGAACCGTTAGTGCCTTGAGTCACGCTTTCTACTGGCGAGATCGCTGCTTCAGTGCCATCGGTTGAGTCATCATCATTCGCAAGCACATCGATATCAATCGCTGCATCTTCGTTAGTCGTCGCGGTATCGTTAGCTACGACGGTTAAATCGTTCACCGCATCCACGGTGACATTAACCGTGGCTTCTTGGCCTTCTTCGTTAGTATAAGTAAAGCTATCCGTGCCG
>NZ_JALAAB010000050.1:0-838 GCF_037546705.1 Vibrio sp. 2-Bac 85
TTTCACCCCCAAATCCCCAGGCTGGTCGAGTGAGCCATCGTAATGACTTGGTAATATCGCCGTTGTACAGGGATATGACAGCCTCCAGCGCTAGTACAACCCAGTAGAGGCGATCTCCCTGAGCGGGAGATAGGTGAACTCCCCGCCTGATTTGGCGACTCAACTCATCACGGTGAATGCCGATCATCGCACAAACAGTACGAGTGTCCGACCCTAGCAGGGCAACCAACTTGATGACGACCTCAGGGGAGACTCCGGCAACAATGTGCTGATGAGCCGCCAGCCTATTGCGAGGCATATCGAGGGATGCAAGAACATCGGTCACAGATGAACTGCTAGCGGTGAGAGCGTGGTTAGCACGATTCATGTAGCCAGTTGTCTCCATATGGGCTCTGTTGATGATGGTCGTGAACGTTGTCGGGCCCAATGTAATCCATCACTCAAGAGTTCATTGGGATCTCACCTAGTTTGGCGCACTTCGTTGGCCGTCGACGAAAGCGTTGGCGCTTTTGTGACGAATCAGGACCTGATTTGGCGATGAGCCGATTAGTGACGTTAATCGGCTCATTATCTAGGCCTTTTTGAGCCGATTAGGTTCTGGCATCGGCAACGCAGGCGTGTGTCAACCGGTGAGAGGTGTCATCTGATGACGAAAGCTTTCGCTCAGTCTCCGCTTTGCCGTCTGGCATCTCGCCCGAGCAGGGCTATCAACTGGCGTTCGCGTCTGCCGGTAGCGGGTGGGTCATTGAGTTAAACCGATCAAAATACCCGCTTGATGGCTTTTCTTGGAGTAAATCAGAGTGGCCTCCTCGCTGAGTCAAACTCACCAGCGATTTGT
>NZ_JALAAB010000051.1:0-796 GCF_037546705.1 Vibrio sp. 2-Bac 85
TAACGGGTCGGATAGCTTTACTTATACCAATGAAGAAGGCCAAGAAGCCACGGTTAATGTCACGGTGGATGCGGTTAATGATTTAACCGTCGTAGCTAACGATACCGCGACGACTAACGAAGATGCAGCGATTGATATCGATGTGCTTGCAAATGATGATGACTCAACCGATGGCACTGAAGCAGCGATCTCGCCAGTAGCCTCTGTTACCCAAGGTAGTAACGGTTCAGTAGTAGTTAATGCCGATGGCACGGTGAAATACACACCGAATGCAGACTTTAACGGGTCGGATAGCTTTACTTATACCAATGAAGAAGGCCAAGAAGCCACGGTTAATGTCACGGTGGATGCGGTTAATGATTTAACGGTTGTGGCTAACGATACCGCAAGCACTAACGAAGATGCGGCGATTGATATTGATGTGCTTGTAAATGATGATGACTCAACCGATGGCACTGCAGCGGCGGTTTCGCTGGTAGAAAGTGTGACTCAAGGTACCAACGGTATCGTGACTATCAATGCCGATGGCACGGTGAAATACACACCGAATGCTGACTTTAACGGGTCGGATAGCTTTACTTATACCAACGAAGAAGGCCAGGAAGCCACGGTTAATGTCACGGTTGATGCCGTGAATGACCTTACGGTTGTCGCTAACGATACCGCGACGACTAACGAAGATGCCGCGATTGATATCGATGTGCTTGCAAATGATGATGACTCAACCGATGGCACTGCAGCAGCGATCTCACCAGTAGAAAGCGTGACTCAAGGCGCTAATGGTTCAGTAGTAGTT
>NZ_JALAAB010000052.1:0-720 GCF_037546705.1 Vibrio sp. 2-Bac 85
GTTGGTGTTTCAGAGATAAGTACCAACTCATGACGTAATTTGTTTTCAGGTAACTGTTTAAGTTGGTTTACGTAATCAAAACCGGCTTCGTAAGCTGCTGCTTTATTTGTGAAAGCATCAGTGCTGAAGTTTTTGTCAGAATGAACGACTTGAGTACCAGCAAAAACGCTTGAGCTGATAAGTAATGTTGCTGCTAGAGTTGTTAATTTTTTCATTTTGAATACCTTAAATAATTTGTTTATACATAGTTGTATTGAATGAGTGTTTAATGCGTTACCGCTGTTTCCTCACTCGATGTAGCTATTATGCCTATCATTTATGTGACCGTCATCACTCTATTTTTCCATTCATTGTGGCTTTTTTGTCACCAATCGAATTTAGAATGATAAAGGCTAGGTGATTGTTCACCGTTTACCTTGTTGTTTATTTATCTGTGACGAGGGCGTTGTTACTTCTTACTCACTCACATTAACAAGGTTTGAATCAGCCAACTCCTTTGCGTCATCTTGTTTTAATACACACTCACTTTCAAAAGACCTACCTAGTGGGAAATAAATTTCCTTTATTGCAAATTATTTTGTAAGCGGTGTGTTTATTCATCTGTTATCACCTTTACAACAACCGTCATGTTTTACCCCTTATCGGTCGTTGTTGATGAAGATAATAGTCTTCATGAGGTTAATAGCAGGTTAAGAAATGACAAATAATTGAATTCATTTG
>NZ_JALAAB010000053.1:0-596 GCF_037546705.1 Vibrio sp. 2-Bac 85
CCGTGCCATCAGCATTAACTACTACTGAACCGTTACTACCTTGGGTAACAGAGGCTACTGGCGAGATCGCCGCTGCAGTCCCATCGGTTGAGTCATCATCATTCGCAAGCACATCGATATCAATCGCGGCATCTTCGTTAGTGCTTGCGGTATCGTTAGCTACAACGGTTAAATCATTAACCGCATCCACAGTGACATTAACCGTGGCTTCCTGGCCTTCTTCATTGGTATAAGTAAAGCTATCCGTGCCGTTAAAGTCTGCATTCGGTGTGTATTTCACCGTGCCATCGGCATTGATTGAGACTGAACCATTAGCGCCTTGAGTCACACTTTCTACCGGCGAAACAGCCGCCTCGGTGCCATCAACCGTATCGGTGTCATTCGCAAGTACATCGATATCAATCGCCGCATCTTCGTTAGTCGTCGCGGTATCGTTAGCTACGACGGTTAAATCATTAACCGCATCCACCGTGACATTAACCGTGGCTTCTTGGCCTTCTTCGTTGGTATAAGTAAAGCTATCCGTGCCATTAAAGTCAGCATTTGGTGTGTATTTCACCGTACCATCGGCATTGATAGTCACGATACCGTTGGTA
>NZ_JALAAB010000054.1:0-551 GCF_037546705.1 Vibrio sp. 2-Bac 85
TAAAGACTTAAAAATTAAAAATACTAATGTATCAATTGAAGAATTTGCAAAAGCACGTGGACATGTTGAATACCGCGCTATCGTGAATGTTGATTACAACTACAAAACATTAAGAAGCGATAACTAATCAACGCTTCACTGTACAAAGAACAGAAAGAATACAAAGCACGAAGAACAAATAAAGCAAAGAAAATAGCACAAGTCGTGAACGCCAGTAGGTAGCGACAACACTGTATAGCTTATAGATAAATAACTTATAAACAGTGGCTTATAAATAGATAGCTTATAAACAAATTATTAAGGGCACCAACATGAAAAAATTTACAACATTAACAGCAGTCGCAGCGACATTATTAATCAGTTCAAGTGCTTTTGCAGCATCACAAGTGGTGAATTCAGATAAAACATTCAGTACTGATGCCTTCACAAGTAAAGCAGCCGCTTATGAAGCTGCATTCGATTACATCGATTCATTGAATAAATTACCAGCGAATGAATTACGTCAAAAACTAATCGTTATCAGTGAAACACCTGCAAACGATATTAAAATT
>NZ_JALAAB010000055.1:0-546 GCF_037546705.1 Vibrio sp. 2-Bac 85
GAAGCCACGGTTAATGTCACTGTGGATGCGGTTAATGATTTAACCATTGTAGCTAACGATACCGCGACGACTAACGAAGATGCCGCGATTGATATCGATGTGCTTGCAAATGATGATGACTCAACCGATGGCACTGCTGCAGCGATCTCACCAGTAGAAAGCGTGACTCAAGGCGCTAATGGTTCAGTCTCAATCAACGCCGATGGCACGGTGAAATACACCCCGAATGCAGACTTTAACGGCACGGATAGCTTTACTTATACCAACGAAGAAGGCCAAGAAGCCACGGTTAATGTCACGGTGGATGCCGTGAACGACCTTACGGTTGTGACTAACGATACCGCGACGACTAACGAAGATGCAGCGATTGATATCGATGTGCTTGCAAATGATGATGACTCAACCGATGGTACTGACGCAGCGATCTCGCCAGTAGCCTCTGTTACCCAAGGTAGTAACGGTTCAGTAGTAGTTAATGCCGATGGCACGGTGAAATACACACCAAATGCTGACTTTAACGGCACGGATAGCTTTACTTATACCAAT
>NZ_JALAAB010000056.1:0-537 GCF_037546705.1 Vibrio sp. 2-Bac 85
GAAAGACTTAAAAATTAAAGATACTAACGTAACAATTGAAGAATTTGCACAAACACGTGGACAAGTAGAATACCGCGCTATTGTCAATGTAGATTACAACTACAAAACATTAAGAAGCGATAACTAATCAGCGCTTGGTAATGTAAAAAATAGAAATAATAGAAAGCACGAAGAACAAATAAAGCAAAGAAAATAGCACAAGTCGTGAACGCCAGTAGGTAGCGACAACACTATATAGCTTATAGATAGATAACTTATAAATAGTTAACTTATAAACAAATTATTAAGGGCACCAACATGAAAAAATTAACTACAGTATCAGCACTAGCAGCAACATTATTAATCAGTTCAAGCGTTTTTGCAGCATCACAAGTTGTGCATTCAGACAAAACATTCAGCACTGATGCATTCACAGATAAAGCAGCGGCTTATGAAGCTGGATTCGATTACATCGATTCACTCAATACATTACCTGCGAATGAATTACGTCAAAAACTAATCGTTATCAGTGAAACACCTGCAAACGATATTAAAATT
>NZ_JALAAB010000057.1:0-516 GCF_037546705.1 Vibrio sp. 2-Bac 85
TCTGCTTATGAGCGCATACATGGTGTTGCTTTTAAAGAGGAAAACAACAAAGAGTCTTCTTTGGTCGGGTTAAGTTTTAAGAAAAAGCCATTATTGGGCTTTATAGGTGATGAGCATGAAGCTCAATCTCTTGTAAGTAGTCAGAAGGGTATACCATTCTCACTGCTTGATTATCTCGAGTTGGTCGATTGGAGCGGTCGTATTTTACGAGATGATAAACGCGGTGCAATTGTTAGCCATCATCCTAAATTGCTTAACACACTTGGACTTGATAGTGAAAGTTGGTTATCGCTAGCTAGTAGTTTTGGAAAAGACTACCAAGGTGCGGTAGGCTCGTTAGATGAATTAGCCGCATTTGCAGCGCATACCGGTAAGCGTTGGATTGCCAGTAAAAACGAATTACGACGAAATATGCATTAATTTATTGCTCTTTTTCTTTCTTTATAAGCTATTAGCGAAAGCTAAAATATTTACCTGTCTAAAACACTATAAAATCTATTTTATACTCAGAAATTT
>NZ_JALAAB010000058.1:0-514 GCF_037546705.1 Vibrio sp. 2-Bac 85
CGTCGTAGCTAACGATACCGCGACGACTAACGAAGATGCAGCGATTGATATCGATGTACTTGCGAATGATGATGACTCAACCGATGGCACTGAAGCAGCGATCTCACCAGTAGAAAGCGTGACTCAAGGTACCAACGGTATCGTGACGATCAATGCCGATGGTACGGTGAAATACATACCGAATGCTGACTTTAACGGGTCGGATAGCTTTACTTATACCAATGAAGAAGGTCAAGAAGCCACGGTTAATGTCACGGTCGATGCCGTGAATGATTTAACGGTTGTCGCTAACGATACCGCGATGACTAACGAAGATGCGGCAATTGATATCGATGTGCTTGCGAATGACACTGATACGGTTGATGGCACTGAAGCAGCGATCTCACCAGTAGAAAGCGTGACTCAAGGCGCTAATGGTTCAGTCTCAATCAATGCCGATGGTACGGTGAAATACACACCGAATGCTGACTTTAACGGGGCGGATAGCTTTACTTATACGAATGCTGAAGGGCAA
>NZ_JALAAB010000059.1:0-505 GCF_037546705.1 Vibrio sp. 2-Bac 85
ATTAATCACTGCTTTAGGTGATAAGTCAGTCGATACGGTCACGGATTTACATCGCTATTTTGTAAAGTTAACTGAAACGGATGTGCAGTATAAGCCTTTTCATAATCAGCTGAGTAAACCGGAATTTGTTGGACTGATAAAAGAGTTAATCGGGGTTGCAGTCAATGATTGGCAGCAACAAGTACTTGGCACTGAAGTTGAGTTATCAGCCTTTAAAGGTATCGTATTACAAGATGGTAGCTCTTTTGCTGTTCACGATAGCTTAAAAGATATTTTCAAAGGTCGCTTTACCAAAATTAGCCCTGCAGCCATCGAGGTTCATGTTAGCTGGGACGTATTGAAAGGCTATCCTGAACAAGTCTCTATCAGTCCTGATAGTCAAGCGGAGTATGACTTTCTACCCGATGCCGACGCATTAGCAGGTAGGCTATTGCTGGCTGACCGAGGTTATTTTAAGCTGTCATATTTAGATGAGATTGACCAGGCTGGAGGCGCTTATGTTGTA